>NZ_JAJNIQ010000002.1:0-390562 GCF_022386395.1 Mammaliicoccus sp. J-M40 | reverse complement strand
TGACGTAGAACAAGACTCTGATGTTAATGCTAATGATCAAGAGCAAGTGAAAGATGACAATGCTTCTGATGACGCTACATCTGATAATGTTTCTGCTGAAGATAATACATCTGACGTAGAACAAGACTCTGATGTTAATGCTAATGATCAAGAGCAAGTGAAAGATGACAATGCTTCTGATGACGCTACATCTGATAATGTTAATGCTGAAGATAATGCATCTGACATAGAACAAGACTCTGATGAAAAAGCTAATGATCAAGAGCAAGCGGAAGATAACAATGATTCTGATGACGCTACATCTGATAATGTTTCTGCTGAAGATAATGCATCTGACGTAGAACAAGACAATAACGAGAATATTAAAGAGCAATCTAAAGAAGATAATACTTCTAATGATGCTGAATCTGATGAAAATAACCAAACTAATCAAGCCAACGAGACTAATATTAGTGAACCTAAAGTTGCTTCTAAAAATGCGGAAATCCAGTCACGTTCTGCTGCTCCACAAAGTAACAGCACTAAATTTAGAACGGCTGTAAATGCACCAAGTGCTCCTAAAGTAAGAGCAGCTAATGTTCAATATGAAGCTGCAGTTAATTCATCAATTAACAATCAAATAAGAAATAATAACTATACTGTTCCTAAATATGTAGAAGATTTCTCTAGCCACATTCCAAAAATCCCTTATAGAAATGGGGTTGGGAAACCTGAAGGAATTGTTGCTCACGAAACTGCAAATCCTAACTCTACAATTCATAATGAGATTGCTTATATGAAAAATAATTATGAGAGTGCGTTCGTACACGCTTATGTAGATGATAACAATATTATCGAAGTAGCTCCTACTGACTATTTAGCATGGGGTGCTGGTGCACAAGCAAACCCAAGATTTATTCATGTAGAACTAGTTCGTGTATATGGCAGCGATAGATTTGCTCGCTCTATTAACAATTATGCAGATTATATTGCAACGAACTTAGCTTATTATGGATTATCATTAGATAGTGCTGAGAGAGATGGCGTTGGTACTCTTTGGTCACACGACGCTGTATCTAAATTCTTAGGTGGAACAGACCACAGTGATCCGTACGGTTGGTTTGCTGAGAATAATTATACATTTGATGAACTTGTTGACTTAGTTACGGAAAAATATCAATACAAAACTGGTTTATTAACAGCACCTACTAAGCCTGAAACAACTAAACCAGTAACTAAACCTACTACTAAGCCTAGCCAAAATACTACTAAGCCTAGCCAAAATACTACTAAGCCTAGTAACCCGACAGTATCTAAACCAAGTACTAAACCAACAGTATCTAAGCCTAATACTAAACCTAGTAAGCCAGTAGTATCTAAGCCAAGTACTAAACCCGAAGCCAAACCTAGCAAGCCAGTAGTTTCAAAACCTGCTAACACAATCGTTGTAGACTATGTTGGTAAAGTGAACACTAATGCTTCTGGTGTATATACTTCTGTATATGATAATCAGCAAAAATCTGCTACTAATAAAGCAGGTAAAACATTCAAAATTGGTAAACAATCTACTTATAACAACCAAGTATTTTATTTATTACAAGACAATAATTCAACACCATTAGGTTGGGTTAAATCAAGTGATGTACAATTACAAAGTTCTGTTAAACCTAAACCAACTCAAAAACCAAATAATACAGTTGTAAAACCTAAACCAGTTGAAAGTACTAGTAAAGAACAAACTAGTAACGTTAAACCTGTAAGTAAATCAGATGTTTCTAGTGTTGTTAATCCTAAACCAGTAGCTCAAAATAATACAGCTGTGAAGCCTAAACCGACTGTAAGTACAAATAAAGTTCAAACTAACAACGCGAAACCAGTCACTCAACCAGCAGCTCAAACTAACAATAAAGTTGCGAAGCCTAGTCAGGTTGCTCAAGCTAATAAAAATTATACAGCCAATACAGAACGCGTAAATTATGTAGGAACAGTAAACAAAAATATTTCTGGTGTATATACTTCTGTTTATAATGACAAAACTGTTCCAGCTGTTAATAAAGCAGGAAAAACATTTAAAATTGGTAAACAATCAGTAATAAACAATCAAACATTTTATTTATTACAAGATAACAATGCTATACCATTAGGTTGGGTTAAATCTCAAGATGTACAGTTACAAAATGCAACAAAACCAAAAACAGTCACTCAACCAACTGTTACACCTAAAAAGACAGAAGCAATTAAAGCTAGCACTGTAAATAATACGCCAATCGCGTATCAAGAAAATTATACAAATTACTTAATCACTGATAATACTGGTTATTTCTATAGTGAGCCATATGCTTCTAAAAATACCTTATTAGGTTCATTACAAAATTATCACTACGCTTATTTCAAAGTCATTACATCTCAACAAATTGGCAATGAACTTTGGTACAAAGGCATATTAAATGGACAAACAGTATGGATTAATGCTAAATACTTACAAATTGCAGAAACTTCAACAAAATCTTCAACAAGCCCTTATACACTTGATGAAGCTGTAGATATTCAAATGGCTTTAAAAAATGGCACAGAGCCTAAAAAAGTATTACCAAGTGGCGTTAGAAAAGCGACTAGAGCAGAAGTTAAAGATGCAATGGACACAAGTAAATATATTGACGATCCAGTACAAAAATATCAATTTTTAGATTTAAATCAATCTCAAAATATTCCTGTATCTAAATTAAATGAATTACTCCGTGGTAAAGGTATATTAGAAAATCAAGGAGAAACATTTAGTGAAGCAGCAAAATCTGTTGGTGTAAACGAGATATACTTAATTTCTCACGCTCTTCTTGAAACGGGTAATGGCACAAGTGATTTAGCAAAAGGCGGTAGTATTAATTCTGATGGTAAAGTTGATTTAAAATCAGATACTAAATATTATAATATGTTTGGTGTAGGTGCTATTGATGACAATGCTTTATACGGTGGTATTAAATACGCTCAACAAGCAGGATGGGATACACCATCCAAAGCTATTTTTGGTGGAGCTCAATTTATCTCTAGTAACTACATTAATGCAGGACAAAATACATTATATAAAATGCGTTTTAATCCTCAAAACCCAGGTGAACATCAATATGCGACTGGCGTAGATTTTTCTACTTCTAATGCTAAGCGTATTAGTGATTTTTACCAACAAATTCAAACTGATGGCGAATATTACGACTTTGACCGATATAAATCTTAATCAATAGAAGTAGCATGAGGAGTGGGACAGAAATCTCATTTTCTTAAAAAGATTTCGTAGTCCCGCCTCGGTAAGGATGACTAGGGTTGAAAAACTTTATATAAGCGTGTTTTCAACCCAGTCAGCTACTGCCAATACAACATAAAGTCCGGGACAATTATTGATGTTCCGGACTCATTTATTTGGATGATTTTATATTTTAAAATAGATTATATTTGTACATTGAACTTATTTAATTTATAATCTACATTTCATAGAAAGCGTAAACACTTGATTTAAGGGAGTATTTTCATGACAAATCATAAAGAAAGAGATCATTATTTTGATAACGCCAGGTTTTTCTTAATTGTACTAGTGGTGTTTGGACATTTATTAAGGTCTTATATTAACGATAACCATTTAATTAAAGCGCTGTATATGTTTATATATAGTTTCCATATGCCGGCATTTGTACTTATCTCGGGTTTCTTTGCAAAAAGTGTTGGTAAGCCAGGATACATAAAGAAAATTACTATTAAATTACTTTTACCTTATTTAATTTTCCAAGTTTTTTATGGATTGTATTATTACTTTATAGACAGAGACGATACATTAAATGTTAGCCCCTTCGATCCTCAATGGGCAATGTGGTTCTTAGTCAGTCTATTTTCATGGCATATCATTTTACATTTTGTAAGAAACTTCAACCCATATGCTACTTTTATTATTGCTATTTTAATAGGTTTATTAGTAGGATACTTCGATTTTATTAATGCAAAATTAAGCCTTTCAAGAACTTTCGTGTTCTTCCCTATTTTCTTATTAGGTTATTATATTAATAAAGAGCAATCTATAATTCTAAGAAATAAAAAGTATCTTTGGATTTCTTGTCTAAGTTTAATCGTTATCTTTATTGCATATTTAATGACTGATTATAATTTTGAATGGCTATTTGGTAGTAAACCATATTCAGAAATTGATCGTGACGTCACTGTTTACAGTGCCTTAAAACGACTATTTATTTATATTGTTATTTTCGTTTCAACATTAAGTTTTATGAATCTAATACCTGAACGAAAACTATCTTTAACATACATCGGTTCTAGAACTATGTTTATATATTTATTACATGGATTATTCGTTGGACTGTTCAGATCTCAAGCATGGGATAAGTTTTTAATAGAACAACCATATGCTTGGATTGGAATCATCGCTATAACCATTGTAATTGTTTACTTCTTTAGTACTGATCTTGTTAAACATTATGCAAATCCAGTTGTAAACATGAAAAAACCACCTAAAAAGAAAGAATAGAATATAAATTAAAAATAAAAAGGATGTTTTCGCTAGAAACTAGCGAAAACATCCTTTTTGTATACTATCTTATTAAAGTTTCATAAGATATTGTACCTATATATTTTTCTTCTCTATTTAACAAATAAGCTGGTATATGAACATGCTTGTGAGTGATTGGTGCTAATTGATGATTATTACGTCGTATATTCTCTAAGACCTCGTATCCTGCACTTAACAAGTACGTTAAGTAATCAATCCACTCTTGTGTATATGGTGTTTCTGATTGGATAAACAAGATTGGATTTTCTTTTTTCTCAGATGGTCTCATAAAATCTGATACAAATTGTTTTTCATCTAATGACATTTCAGCTTTAGCTTTAAATTTAATATGAAACTGAGCACGTTTAATTAATTGATTGTCTTGTCCAAAATAAAACCTATGAAAGTGTGGTAATTGTACTTCTGCCCTACTAATATGTATCGAATCTTCTTCAAAAGTTATCATCCATTGTTCTTCATTATTTTGCACTAATACAAATGTCGGATGAGGTAACCATTCAAAAATATCTAAAGATAATAATAATTTTAAACGCTGATTCATTTTACTTAAATCTACCATTGTAAACATCCCCATTTTTTGTAATGTTTTTCTTATTGTAATACGTTTTCGAAATTTTTGCTATATTCATTTATTTGTAGCTATATTACCGTTATAATTAAATTATCGTTTTGAAGAGGTGAAAAAAATGCAATTACCGTTAAACCGTTTTGCATCAAAACTTCAAGTATCCGGAATAAGAGCTATTTCTAACCGTATACCTGAAATTGATGATGTTATAAATCTGACAGTCGGACAACCCGACTTTCATGTACCAAATCGTGTTAAAGAAGCTATGAAAGATGCTATTGATTATAATTTTACTTCTTATTCTCATAATGCAGGCTTATTGAAACTTCGAGAAGTTGTAAAATCATATTATGAAAACCGTTTTAATGCTTATTTTAATACGAATGAAATATTAGTAACAAATGGTGCAAGTGAAGCGCTAGACACTGCATTAAGGGGCATTATAGAACAAGGTGATGAAGTACTCATCCCCGCTCCAGTTTATGCCGGTTACGTGCCTTTAGTTGAATTGCTTGGTGCAAAGCCTGTTTATATAGATACTACCCAAACAAATTTAAAAATAACACCTGAACTAGTAAAATCTCATATTACTGATAAAACTAAAGCAATATTACTTAACTATCCTAATAATCCTACGGGCATTACTTTACATAAAAATGAAGTTGAAGCATTAGTAGATGTATTTAAAGAACATCCAATTTATGTGGTTAGTGATGAAATTTATGCTGAAAATACATTTAATGATCAACATACATCTTTCGCATCATATGAAGAAATTAAAAATCAATGTATTTTATTAGGCGGTTTAAGTAAATCTCATTCGATGACTGGGTTACGTATTGGCTTTTTATTAGGTCCAGAATATGTAATGAAACAATTAACTTTTGTACATGCTTATAATTGTATTTGTGCAAATGTTCCGAGTCAGTATGCTGCTATAGAAGCACTTACACACAGTATTGATTCTCCTAAAGAAATGAATAAAGCTTACATTGAACGTCGTGATTATGTCTATAATCGTTTAATTGAAATAGGTTTTGTCTTATCAGAAAAACCTGAAGGGGCTTTTTATATCTTCCCTCAAATTTCACATTTTGGTATAGATGATTATGACTTTTGTATAAAAGCTTTAGAGGAGTATCATGTTGCTGTTGTTCCAGGTTCAGCTTTTACACATATAGGAAAAGGTTATATTAGAATTTCATACGCTTATGACCTTAAATCATTAGAAGAAGGACTTAATAGATTGGAAAAAATGATACAAGATTTATCTTAAAGGGGTTGGATTTTTATGAATTTATTATGGCAAACAAGTAAGGAACGAGAAAAATTACTAAAAAAATTAGTGAGCCATGCTTCTATTACACATTCTGAAGGTGAAAAAACATTTCCTTATTTTTTAATGAATGAATATTTAAAACTAGATTATTTTAAATCAAGAGAAGACCAAATTATACTGCAACCGACTGGGGATGGTCGAAATGCAGTATTAGCTTATTATAAAGCACCAAACTCAAAGAAGACCTTAATATGTATTAGTCACTACGATACAGTTGGTATTGATGACTTTAGCGAATATAAAATGCATGCATTTGAAATGGATAAACTTACAGAAATTTTTAAAGAAAATGATAAATATTTATCTGAGGATGCTAAAGAAGATATCAAGACTGGCGATTATTTATTTGGTCGTGGCTCTATGGATATGAAACCTGGTCTTATGATACATATGTCAACTTTAGAAAAAGCTATATATGAATCTTGGGATATCAACATAATTGTAGTATCAGTACCTGATGAAGAAGTTGGTTCTCTCGGGATGTTAAAAGCTGTAGAAAAATTAAATCAATTAAGAAAAGAAGATCAACTAGAATTTGAATTACATTTAAATAGTGAACCGACTTTCTCTCAAGCTGAAAAAGATTCCAACCACTATATTTATTCTGGTACGATTGGAAAAATAATGCCATCTGTTCTCTGTTACGGTAAAGAGACTCATGTAGGTCAACCAACACAAGGTTTAAGCTCTAATTATATTCAAAGTTTTATAAATAAAGAAATGGAATATAACCCTACTTTTAAAGAAGAATATAAAGAAGAAACGACACCATTACCAGTCTCACTAATGAGTCGTGATATTAAAGAACACTATGATGTACAAACACCATTTAGAACAGTTGCTTTATATAATATATTCTTATTTAATAAAAATGCTGAAGATGTGTTCAAGACTTTTAATAGCATCGTTGAAAAAGCAGTAAAAGAGTGCGAAGAAACCTATCAAAATATTATAAAAAACGAAGGTCAATCTAGAAAAATTAATATTAATATAATGACTTTTAAGGAGTTAAAATTAACAGCTATTGAAGAATTTGGAGAGGCACACGTTAATTTAATTATTGAGCAAATTATTAATCAAATAAGTGATGAACGGGCACAAGCAATCGAAATTGCGGACCAACTAATGCATATGTTAAAAAACCTTGGACCAACTGTAATAACATTTTTCGCACCGCCCTATTATCCAGCGGCACATTCATCAGAAGATTCTTTCATAGATGAAATTGTTGAAACGGTTAGCCAAAAGTCTCTAGAACAATTCGATAGAACATCTAAAAGACAGTATTTCTTTAATGGCATAAGTGATTTAAGTTACGCAAAATATAGACAAGATGATGATGGATTTGAAAGCTATATCGAACAAACACCAAATTTCAATCAATCATATTTCATTCCATTTCATGACATTAAAGAGATAAGTGCTCCTGTATTAAATATTGGGCCAATCGGTAAAGATGCCCACCAAGTAACGGAAAGAATCCATACTAAAAGTGCATTTGAAGAAATACCATATTTAATAGAGCATGTAATTAAGAAACATTTATTAAAATATTAATAATTATGAATAAACTATACTAAATCAAAATAAATAAGCATATCACTTAACTGATTATTTCAGTATGAAAGTGATATGCTTATTTTATATATTATGGGAATTTAGGAAATTGGTCGAAGTCTGGTTTACGTTTTTCTTTAAAGGCATCGCGGCCTTCTTTTGCTTCATCAGATGTATAATATAATAATGTTGCATCGCCAGCGAATTGTTGTAATCCTGCTAAGCCATCTGTATCAGCATTCATAGCTGCTTTTAAGAAACGTAAAGCCGTTGGTGAATGTTCCATCATTTCTTGACACCATTGTACTGTTTCGTCTTCTATTTGCTCTAAAGGTACTACTGTATTTACAAGTCCCATATCAACCGCTTCTTGTGCATCATATTGACGGCATAAGAACCAAATTTCACGAGCTTTTTTATGACCAACGATTCTAGCTAAATAACCTGAACCATATCCAGCATCAAATGAACCTACTTTTGGTCCTGTTTGACCGAATCTTGCATTTTCTGCCGCAATTGTAAGGTCACAAACGATGTGTAATACATGTCCACCACCGATTGCATATCCTCTAACCATTGCTACTACTGGTTTAGGAATAACACGGATTAAACGTTGTAAATCTAATACGTTTAAACGAGGGATTTGGTCGTCTCCGACATATCCGCCGTGACCACGCACAGATTGGTCTCCACCTGAACAGAATGCTAAGTCACCTTCACCTGTTAAGATAATTGAACCTATTCTTTCATCATCTCTTGCTCTTGAGAATGCATCAATCATTTCGTTTACTGTTAATGGCGTAAAAGCGTTTCGAACTTCTGGACGGTTAATTGTAATTTTTGCAATACCTTCAAAATATTCGTACTTAATTTCTTTATATTCTTTTATCGTTTCCCATTGTCTTGACATAATGTGCCTCCTAAAATAAATTCTACTATTATTGTATCAAATTTTGTTGGTTGTTCCACATGAATTGTGTGCCCAGCTTCTTTTACTATGTGTAATTCACTATTTTTAAAGCAATTATTCATTTTCGAACCAATATTTACAAATTTTTCATCTTCTGAACCAACAATTATACATACAGGAGTTTGTAACTGATCTAACATTGCCCAATATGATGTTTGTGATCCAGTACCATAATCAATTAAAGATTTGCTAAGCCCTTTTGCATTTTGAGATAATCTCATCTTACGGATTCTTTTACGTTCCTCAGAAGCCAGATGATTTTGAGTATTGAAAAGTGGTAATTGCTCCCACTCATTTACAAATTCAGTCACGCCTATTTCACTAATTAATTGTGCTCTGTTTTTATCAACTTCAATACGTTTCTGTTTCTCGTCATTATCTTGTATACCAGGACTAGCACTTTCCAATATAAGTCCTTTTAATACTTGTGGATGTTGAATAGCAAAGCTAAGCGCTACACGACCTCCCATAGAATAACCGTGTAAGAACACTTGATTTAAATTATAATATTCTATAACTTCTAACAATTGTTGAGCTATAAAAGGCATACTCCACTCATCATCTATTCTAGATTTATCTTGTCCATGACCAGGTAAATCAATTTCAATAATATTGATATCATTATTTACGATTTTATCTTCTACTAAATGAAAAGTCGTATGGTCACTAATAAAACCATGTAACATAATAAGTGTTGGCTGATCTGTATTCAGTTCACCTTTAACGTAATGAGTTAACATATTGAATACCTTTCATTTTGCCAAATAATTCTCGATGTGTTTCCGTATTTTCTTGTCGATTTGTCATAATTTCATATAAATATGAACCGAATTGAGGTAATGTTTGTCGTTTGTAATCTGAAACATTTTCAAATTTTTCATAACCTAATTCAAATAAATGCGCAACATGCTGAAAATCAAGATTCAACGGTGTACCGAATAATTTTTCAAAATGTTCTGGTGCTTCTTCTTTTTGTGGCAAGTAATTAAATATCCCACCACCATTGTTATTGAGACAAATAATCGTAATATCTAAATCATAAGCTTTGCTCATAATTAATCCATTCATATCATGGAAAAATGAGATGTCTCCTATAATCAGTGTCACTTTTCTATAAACAGACATACCTAACGCTGTTGATACAACACCATCTATACCATTAGCGCCTCTATTTGCTGCAATTTCAGCTTTTGAATCAATATTGAATGTATCTACATCTCTAATTGGCATACTGTTGCCGACAAACACAGTATCTTTAGAAGTCATTTTTTTCAATAAGCTTCCTACTGCTGCACCTTCGTCAGCTTCTTCTTCAATATGCGTCTCAATTAACGCGCGTGCTTCTTTCTCCATAGCTTGCCACTTTTTCAACCAATTTTTATTTTGTGTTGGTGTCACATCTTGAGCTTGTCTAAAGAAATCGTTTGGGCTCAATTCAACTGAAATTGTTGGAACTTTTGGAAAAGCATCTGGTGTATCGTTATTTTGTACGAGTATCTGAGGGCATTTAACTTCTTTCAACCAATTATTAAGTTGTTTAGAAACTACTGGTTGTCCCACTCTAATAATAAATTGTGGTTCGATACTTAAACCACCTTTAAACAATGCATCGTATGTTGCGATAACGTTTGGATGATTCAAACCTCTTAAATTACTTAAAGGATCAGCTAAAACCGGTATGTTATGAATAGCAGAATAAGTCAATATTTGAGATAAATCTTGACCTTGAGTATCTCCTACTACAACTACACCTCTAGGTTTTTCGATATAATTTTGAACATTTGTAAAATCAATAGACTTCTGATATTTCGTTTCTATTTTTCTTTTTGAAGATAAATATCTTCTCAATTTAACATCCGGTAATAATGGTTCTCTAAACGGAAAATTAAAATGCACTGGCCCTCTTTGTGGACCTACAAAATGTTTTTCAGCTTTAATCATATTAATATTTATTGTATTAATAGTACCTTCAGATTCATCTGCTAAAGGCATATCTATTTGAAATTTTGTGAAGTTTTGGAACATATTTACTTGATTAATAGCTTGTGGTGCACCAATGTTTCTTAGTTCATGAGGTCTATCACTTGTTACAACGATTAGTGGTAATTTACTTATATACGCTTCAGAAACTGCTGGTGTATAGTTCGAAGCCGCTGTTCCTGAAGTACAGATTATCGCAACAGGGTTCTGATTTGCTTTAATAATACCTAAAGCGAAAAATGCAGCACTTCTTTCATCAGGGTGAATCCACGTTTTAATATGTGGATGTCTTTCACAAGCTATCGCTAAAGGTGTTGATCTAGATCCGGGACTGATTACGACATCATCAACCCCATGTTCATATAATTTCGAAACAAACGTAAATACTTGTTTAGTTAAGCTTTCAGTATGTGTACTCAAATCTACATCACTCCTAGTGCTTTTAACATCGGTTTAAATTTTAAATCTGTTTCTTCAAATTCTGATTCTGCATTTGAATCCTTAACAATTCCACAGCCAGAATACAATGTTGCTGAATTTTCATTTACTAACATTGAGCGAATAGATACAATAAATTCACCATTATCTTCTAAATCAATATAGCCTAAAGGTGCGCCATATAGACCTCGTGTTCCAAATTCTTCATTCTCAATAAATCTCATTGCTTCTGCTTTCGGGAAACCTCCTAAAGCTGGAGTTGGATGTAATTGATTAACGATTTCTAATACATTTTCTGATAATAAATCAGCTTGTATTTTCGTATATAAATGATATAAATGTTTATTAGTTAATATTGTAGGCTTTTTATCGTATTCTAAGTGCTTTGTAAATGATTGAATATCGTGAATAATACTATCTACGACATATCTATGTTCAAATTGGTTTTTAGAATCATTTAATAATTCGTCTTTCAAAGATTCGTTTATTGTTTCATCATCTGTTCTACTTATAGTACCCGCAATTGCGTTTGTATATAATATACCATTACTGATTTGGCATAATTGTTCTGGTGTTTGTGAAATAAATTGAGATTTACCAGACTCAAATAATAATAAATAACTTGATTCATTTATATTCAATGAGCGCTGTAAAGCATCTTCAATGTTTACTTCATTTTCAAAAACAATTTGTCTTCTTCTAGATAATACTACTTTCTGTAATGCCACTGAATCTTTCATAAATTGAACTACTTTATCTACTAAAGCTTTCCACTCTTCACTTTGAATATCTTTATTAGAAATCATAGTTGGCGTTTCAATAATATCTGTTCGCTTTGATTCATCTAATTTTGATAAAATATCGTTAATCTCTTCGATGTTAAACTTTTGGCTTTGTTCTGTATAAGTTAAATAACAACGTTCATCTTCAATTGTTATTAAATATTTTGGTAAGACAAAATGACTCATACCGTAGTCTTTCCATTCATTCGTCAAAGCATGTTCAGAAAATTGGAATCCTCCGAAAAATTTCAAATGATGCTTTTTATCATGATAAACTTTTGCTTCTAATTGTTCTTTAATACTTTGCCAATACTCATAAATTTTATCGTGTTCTAGGTGTGAATATCTAGCTTCTAATACATAGCCAATACCACACATTTCTAATCTATGATCTTTCGATTTATAATAAAATCTTTGTCCCAAATAATGATTTGCTTTCCTCAATAAATTAATTAAATCCGGTTGATATTGAAGCTCAATTTCAACTGAAATATAATTTTTATTCCCTTTGATTTCAGAAATCATATTTTGCTTCAAATCCGTCCTCAAGGCCATCACTCTTCCACTTCTTTCCGAAATATATCTATTTATTTATTTTATCATTTTTTCTATCAACATGCGTAATTATTGTACTTTTTAAAATGAATATATGTGAAAATATTACACAATTACAGTGATTGACCTATTGTTTGTGAAAGCATATACTAATAATGTCAAAAATATTAATATAAGAGGTAAATAAATGTCACAAAATTTATCACAGCATTCAGGTATTAAAAAATATTATCATTTGATGAGACCACATACTTTAACTGCTTCATTTGTGCCAGTGCTATTAGGTACAGCCGCTTCTAAAATATTCTTAACAGGCTCAGAATCTTCTATAAAAATTTCAGTTGTTCTAGCAATGTTATTAGCAAGCATATTAATACAAGCAGCTACAAATATGTTCAATGAATATTTTGATCACAAACGTGGTTTAGATGACCACACATCTGTTGGTATCGGTGGAGCTATTGTAAGAAATGGTATGTCGCCAAATTCAGTATACACTCTCGCAATTATATTTTATATAATCGCTTTATTACTTGGCGTGTATATTTGTATGCAAAGTACTTGGTTGTTAATCCCAATAGGACTTATTTGTATGGCGATTGGTTACTTCTACACTGGTGGACCATTCCCAATTTCTTGGACACCATTTGGAGAGATATTTGCAGGTTTCTTTATGGGATTTGTCATTATAATGATTTCATTTTATATTCAAACAGGAACAATAAATTACTATCCAGCGTTGTTAAGTATTCCAGTATCTATAACAATTGGACTTATCAACTTAGCTAATAATATTAGAGACCGTGAAAAAGATAAACAAAGCGGACGTAAAACATACGCAATTTTAGTAGGTAAAAAATTATCTATCCTAACAATGGCGATACTTTATATCTTTGCTTATGGCTTTGTTATATACTTAGCACTATTCAAACCTTATGGCTCTATCATTTGGTTAATCGCACTTATTTCAGCACCATTTCCTATAAAAGCAATTCGTCGTTTTAATAAAAATAATACACCACAATCCATGATGCCTGCTATGGCAGCTACAGGAAAAGCCAATACAATTTTCGGCTTGTTACTAGCACTTGGAGTTTATATCAGTGGTCTATTAGGTGGACTTTGATAGAAAAAGACCGAGACATATAAATGTCTCGGTCTTTTTATTTCAAAAATGCTATAATATTTTCTTCTATTTCATCCTTATCCTCACTGCGCGTCATAAGATGTGATGAATTCGGATATGCTGTTAAAGTTTTTTCATTGCTACTCACATGTTCATATATGTATTCTGCACTTTCTTTATAAGATTGTTGATCTCGCTCACCATACTTAATGCTAATTGGATTTTGTATTTTATTTAAATTAGTCATGATATCTTCTATATAATCACAAAATTTAGTTGCACCTTCATCGTAAGTATCTATCAAAGCTATTTGTCTTTTGCTTTCATTCTCGTCTAAATTTTGTATGTAATTCATCCGTTCACCATAGCTTTTTATTCTTCTCTTAATATTATTATTATCTTTTTTGTTAGGTGCTGACATAATAACACTTTTGTTTATATCCTTTTCTTCTGAGAGTTTCAATGAAAATAAACCACCTAAGGATACGCCTAAAACGTTAATTTCTTCATAACCTTCATCTATTAAGAACTGATAGCTTTTTAAGACTTGATTCCACCAATCATCGATTTGGTAATCTAAAAACGCTTCGATACTAAGCCCATGCCCTTTATAAGCCGGTACATAGCACGTAAATCCTTGTTTGTTTAGATTATAAGCCAAATCTTTAACGTCTCTTGTAGTGCCTGTAAATGAGTGTAGCAACAGCACTGCCCTATCTTCACCTTTTAAATACATATGACGCGATTCTTTCAAATTCAACAAAAATTATCACTCCGTAACTATTATCTTTACAAAGTCCATTATATTACAATTTCTTTTCCATATAATAATTTGTTGTTTTGAAACCTACTTTTTCATACACTGATAAAGCTCTTTTATTATGTCCAAACACATGTAGGTTAATAGTATCCACACCCATTTCTTTACAGTATTCATTAAGTGCTTCCATTGTTTGAGTACCTATACCTTGTCCTCTAAATTCTTCAAATAATTCAATATCATAAACAAATGCTCTTAATGCATGGTTCTTTTCAAATACCCTAATCCATAACGTACCCACTTTGTATTCATCTTTATAAACAGTAAATATTTTATGTTCTTTCGTATTCAAATCATCAGGCAACAATTCGTCAAAATACTTCCTTGATCTAGCGATAGCATTTTCTTTTTCATAAGCACCGCTTTTAACCTGTTCATTCGCAAAACTCATTAAAGAATGTTCTTTAAAGTCAGCAAAATCAGCTTGATTCATAAATACTAATTTAACAGTCATGTGTATACCCCCTAAATGTAAATTTATTATACATTATACACTTTTATATTTTGGAAATATATTTCTTAATAAAAAAGAGGAAATCTTTTAAAGATTTCCTCTACTTATGAATCAATATTTTTACTAACACTATTTTAATTGATTATTAGTTTTTTTATTGCTTTTTATAACTCTAACTAACAATGAAGCAGTTGGGAATAACATTAATACTAGACAAATATAATATAAATTAACAAGTGCATTTTCCCAAGTTAATGGACCTAATAGCGCGAATATAAATATAAAAGCTAATATTAAAATATTAATCCCTATATAAATAAATAAATCTGTTAATTGCGATTGACCTTTATAATCGAATGTTCTTCTCCAGTATTCAAAATACTTCATCTTGTTCTCCTTTTTCTTGTATAATATCTAAAATATATAACTTATAAAATTCATTAATTCCCACTTTCAATATATGATTATTCAAGGTGAAAGTTAATGATTTTACATTTATTGTGAGGAACTTCTCACTTTTTTATATTATATTAATTTTACATTTTTTTCAATACTTATTTTTTATATTTTTCATTCAGTATTCCTGTAAATTAATATAGAATTTAATGCATAAATTCTCTTATGAATTAATTTATATATCATTTATTTATTATATATCTTGAAATCTTGATTTTAGTATTATCTATTAAATTGAAACTTATAGAGGCTAAAATATCTATCTCAATAATAAAATCATTTACAAAATAGATGTAATACTTATTTTCACACAACAAAAAAGCCTGCAACCATAATGGTTACAGACTATATAACGGAGATGGAGGGATTCGAACCCTCGCGCCGCAGAACGACCTACACCCTTAGCAGGGGCGCCTCTTCAGCCAACTTGAGTACATCTCCATGGCTCCACAGGTAGGATTCGAACCTACGACCGATCGGTTAACAGCCGATAGCTCTACCACTGAGCTACTGTGGATTAATATGATTTTATCAAGCACAAATACTATTATATCAAGCATGGTCATAATTTCAAGAGTAAACTTAAAATAAATAACGGAATATTTACACTTCTAGTGTCACATATCCCATTATTTATTATTATCCATTTATTTTTTGTAATTATTTTTATTTAAATAAAAATCAATAACATCTAGCACATTATATCCCTCCTGATTTAACCCTAAATTCACAGAATTAAGTTCTCTAATGAATAAATTTTTACGATGATTTCTATAATGTAAACATGTGCAATTCAAATATTGATGATTTATAACATGTTTAGATATATTAAATATAATGGAAGATGCTTTTTCTAATATAATTTTTGTTTTATTACCTTTTAATGGGATGAATTCTTTAACATAAAGAAGATTTAACCAAGTATTTTCTGGAGTTCTTTCGGAGTTTGTACAAAAGAAATAAGTAGAAATGATAGGTGAAACTAATATTGGAGGTTTACTTGTGATATTCGTAAGTCTTTTTGTAAATTGCTTTCTATCATTGAAATGTTCGCCATAAAAACGGCATGACTGATTCATTATTTCTTGTGGCTTTGATTTTACCATAAACGGATCTTTTCCTGCTTCACATATTTCAGAATGAACAATATGATTATCTATTTTTATACCATGTATATAAACAGTATTTTGTTTAATAATATATTTTTCCATAGACGACCTCCTTTACAATTATTTGTATTACTATACTACTTTATTAAAAATTTTATACTATATTTAATTTCCCTCCTCCCTTAGCAATTTTTCTTTTTATTTAATTTAAATATATACAAATATTAAATTATGGTCAATACTTTTTTTATTAAAATTCTATATTTTTTCTATGAACTCTAATCTATTATTAAAGGGATCTCTAATAAAAATCCTTTTTGCCCCTGGAAATCTATCATCAGATTGATATTTAATACTCACTTCGTCACAATAAATTTTAAATGCTTCTAAATTCTCAATATTAATAGCTGGATGAGCTTTCTTTAAAGCATTAAATTCCTCTTCAATACTGATGTGTAAATCTATATCATTAATATTAAACCAAACACCACCGTTACCTTGTAAAGATTTCGGTTTTTCTATTTCATTAAATCCTAATTTATTTGCATAAAATTCTCTTGCTGTATCTTCAGATCTTTTAGGTGCTGATAATTGTATATGGTCCCACTTTTTAAATTTAAACACTTAATTTCTCTCCTTTAATAAAAAATTACATATCTTTACATTATTAATATTTTATTTTATTATTTTCACATGGTAAAATAAGGTTGAGCATAAAAGTTTGAATATTACAAACACTTAATTATAATATAAATATAGAGGTCTATAGTTAGCTTTTCAATCAAATAGCGAAAGTTTTTAAAATTTCTGAATATTCATTGCATTTAGAAAATAAATACGCTATAATTTTAACAAATAAAGTCAAGGGGTTGTTGAAAATGAAACAATATTCACAAGTTAAACACCAAAGTCTAGAAACGTTTGTTAATAACTTAAATGATTTATCAGTTGAACTTGTTATTGACTCTGCACTTCGTGAAAATCGAAAGCGTGAATTAGCTATTTTAATTGATGAAGCACTTGTAAATCGAAATAATGAATTGTTCGATCAATACAGTGAAGAATTAATTCAATTGGAGGATTTACAATCGTGAATTGTCATTTAAATACTAGAACATAAAAGGAGACTACTTTTGACCCAAATCAAAAATAGTCTCCTTTCTTTATAACATTAAATCAATAATATCTTCTTTTTTGATATCACCAAAATAATAAAATGCATCTACATCTTTTAAAGCTTCAGTAATAGATGATTTTTGATGTTGTACTCCTATTAAAGCATCTTCAATATCTTTAACATCCCCTACACCAAAGAAATCACCGAAAATAGCTGCATGTTCAATATTACCTTTCTTAACATCCAATTTAATTTGAATAAGTCCTCTATCAAATTTGTGACTTCTTTCAAAGTTATATTTAGGATTTTTACCGTAATTCCATTCCCACTTTTGGTATTTATTTTGACTAAGTTCGTTAATCTTATCCCAATCTTCTTGAGTTAAGTGATACTCCTCTACTTCTTCACTACCTTGTTGTTTAAATATTGAAGTTAGAATACGCTGTTTAAATGTTTCAATATCCATAGGCTCTTCAAGAAATTCTTGAATGTTTGCAACTCTTGATCGAATTGATTTAATACCTTTTGATTTAATTTTTGCTTCACTAACACGTAATGCATTTACAACTTCTTCTATTTCACTATCCAACATTAAAGTGCCGTGAGAGAACATTCTATCTCTTTGTTTAACCATTGCATTTCCTGAAATCTTTCTTTCTCCTACTTGGATATCATTTCGACCAGATAGTTCAGCTTTAACGCCCATTTCATTTAAAGCATCTACTATTGGTTGTGTGAATTTAGCAAAATTGTGAAAGCTATCTTCATCGTCTTTCGTTACAAAACTGAAATTTAGATTACCTAAATCATGATAGACTGCTCCACCGCCAGAAATCCTTCTTACAACTTTGATATTATGTTCTTCAACGTAAGATTGATTAACTTCTTCAATTGTATTTTGATTTTTACCAACAATTATAGATGGTTGGTTAATATAGAATAAGAAATAGCTATCGTCTTTAGGCAAAGAAGTGAGTACATATTCTTCCATAGCCAAGTTAATCATTGGATCGGTAATACCATTGTTACTTATAAATTTCATTCATATTTCCTCCTTATTTTTCCCCAATCAGCCTCAATATTATATTACCATATGTTGAATTAATCATATGTATGAAATGTTTATGATAATATAGAGGTATATTCACATTTTACTTTTATATGTATAGGTAATTTAGTATAATGTTTCTTAGTATTATTTAGGAGGATTAAAATGACAATTGCAGAAGTAGGAAATATCATAGAATTTCAAGATGGCTTAAAAGGACGCGTTGAAAAAATTAATGAAAACTCAGTTATCGTAGATTTAACAATTATGGATAACTTCGAAAGTTTGGAATTACCAGAAAAAACAGTAGTAAACCATAAGCGTTATACTATAATTTCTAATGAGGGATAATAGTGAAAAAACAAATTAATGCTCAATTAATATGGTTTATTTCAAGCTTCGTCCTCTTTCATATTTTATTATTTATTATGAAAGGTGAAAAAGAAGTGTTCTGGTATTTATATACTGGTATTATGCTAATTGCTGGAATAAGCTATATATTTTACCAAAGAGAAATTAAATCTAAACGATTATTACAATCTATTGGGTACGGTTTAATAGGCGCAATATTTTTAGTCTTATTGCAGCTTTTATTATCACTCATTTATAGTGGTCTGTCTTATGAAGCACTATTTAAAGAATTAATGCGCGCTGGTGTTTTCTATAAATGGCAAATGCTTGTAACTATTGTAATCGCAATTCCTTGTCACGAACTATATATTAGAACAATATTACAAAATCAATTGCAACAAAAACTATCTCAACCTATTATTGCAATTGTAATCGCCGCATTAGCTTCAAGCTCATTATTTTTATACTTAGGTAATATTCCTATCTTTGTATTTATTTTATTAGCTCAATTAATATTGTCTACTTTATATTTTTACACGAAACGAATTATTACATCATATATAGCTCAAGTAGCAGCTATTATCATACTCGTAATTATATTTAGTTAAAATATTTTGAAACATACAAGTTTAAGTCAAAATTTAAAACAACAATCCATTGCCAAATTTATCAATGGATTGTTGTTTTTATTTTATGATTTCAAAATGATGGTCTAGTTCTATTCTACCTTTAGTTTCTGATAATTCTTCTATTATATATTCAATGACTGTCTTTTTAGACATAACATAATCATTTCCTGAAATAATATTTTTTACATTTCTATATAAATAATCTGTCATGACAACTATATATTCACTTTCTAAATCAACATCTTCCATAACTATGCGGTGACCAATTGGTTTATTTATATTAACTGTATAGTTAAACCCTTTCCAAACGGTCATCAATGTAGGTTCAAGAATCTCCTCATTATAATAAACTTCACCATTTTGATTACTTAATGCTGTAGCCGTTCTCTCAAGAATACGTTTTATTTCTTTGCCTGATAAAGTGATTTTGATTGGCTTATCCGTGTGAATATAAGAATGATAGACATCTTTATTTTGAATTTCACCCCTTAAACCTTTACCTTCAGGATTACCTATTTGTGCACAAACAAAATCCACATTGTTAAATGCTCTCTGCATACTATTTTGAATGCATTGAATAAATACATGTGGCTCTATAAACAAATCTTTTATATCTTTATAATCTAATATAACTGGCATGTCTACTACAGGTAGTTCTGCCCAGTGTTGTACAGCTTTTTGATCAAAATAAGTAAGTTCTAATAAGTCTCTATCTTCAGGATAACTTGAAATTTCAACATGCTTAATAGAAGAATCTATGATTTCTACAGAATTTGTTCTTTTCTTAAATTGTATAGACATATCAATGATATTAGTCGCATCTTTTCCTGGTTGGATAAAGTGAGTTTCAGCCACTTTCATATCAACTACATGCTCTTGATGCCCTGTTATAATAACGTTCACACCTTCAGTGCTTTTCATCATATTTTCAGCATTATGACTATAATAAGCTCTGTAATTACTTTTATCTGTATAAGTATTTAATCCACCATGATACAGCATAATTAAAAAGTCAGGGCTTTCTTTCTCATGTAAATACCTCACCCATCTCTTAGCTGATACCATTGATTCTCCAACAGTTACTTCGTTCTCTAATTCTACATTTTTATTCTCCATTAAACCGCTTGAAGTAAATCCTATAATTCCTATTTTAATTCCATCTACATATTTTATAGTGTAAGGTGTTGTAAAATAAGGTTCTTTTGTTTTGCTATGTTCTATATTAGCTGCTAACCAAGGGAAACGGCTTAAAGCAATTGAACGATTTAAAAAATCTAACCCGAAGTTAAACTCATCTGGGCTAACCCCACTCGCATCAAATTTCATATCATTCATAATCTTAATCATTGGATTACGTTTATATGGCGCAATCTGAGCATAATAAAATGCAAACATTGAACCAGATAACATACCACCATTATCAAGCAATAATACATGGTGATTTGTCTTACGCTTATGCTTAACATAAGTAGCCATTTTTAATATATTACCACTTATTCCTGTCCTACCTATTTGTCCATGTAAGTCAGAAGTAGCTAACAAATCAATTGTCACAGTTTCATTAGTATTCAATGTTTTTCCCCCTTTTACTTTTATTTTACCATTTTTAAAAAGAGTTATGTTTTTTTCTGCTAATTTGGTAGAATAACATCAACAGAGGTAGGAGACGTTTATGAAATCATTTAAAAAAATAATCATTCTAAATATTATCTTTGCTTTAACTGTTTCAGTATTAATTGGCTGGGTATTAAATAAAAATTATACCACTAGAATACATCAAAGATTAGATGCTACAAAAGAGAACATAGATTTAAAAATAGGAACTTTCATTACTCAAGCAGATAGTATTTCAGAGTCTTTAACGACTATATTATCTAATACAAATAATGAAGACTTTATAAATAAATTTTTAGAAGATAATCATACGAGATACACATGGATGGATCACATTTACATAATAGATAATCAAGATAATATTGTATATGACTCTAAAGGTAAGGGATATACAGATATAGAAGAATATCAGACTTATAAACATCGTTTTCCAGTTTCTAATAAAGACGAATTAAGAACTAAAAAGAAATCTCTTAAAAATTCAGATATACTACTATTAACAACTCAACTAAAAGTTAAAAATAAAGATTATACATCAGCTGTTGAAATTAATATGAACGCATTTCAAGATGAGATAAAACTTATTTCAAACCGATTTAATATTAATATTCAATCGATTAATGGAACAGAAATTTATCAAATTGGACCTGAATTTAAAAACTCTAAATCCATCAACTATGTATATAAAGACTTACCATTCTTGATAAATATTTCTGGACAATACTTTTTCATTTCAAGAATAGTAATTCCAAGTCTATTAATATTTTTAGTTATATTTTTATTATTAACAATCGTTGCATTAGTGTATAAAAGTCGCTTAGAAAGGATAGAACATGAGCGTTTAATAGAACAAGCAAATAATGAAAAACTTAGACTAATAGGAACATTAGCTGCAAATACTGCTCATGAAATTAAAAATCCCTTAACTATTATCAATGGATTTATAGAATTAACGAGAATGAAATATGATAAAAATAAATTAGATACACATTTCAATATTATAACCGAAGAGCTAGAACGTATAAATGATATCGTTACACAGTTTTTATATTTAGGTAAACCAACAAACCTAGAGTATAAAAATATTAATATCGTACAAACAATTCAAGATGTGGAAGCATTCTTAGAGTATGAACTTGAACAGAATAATATCAACGTTATACTCAACTTACCTGATAAACCTGTTTATTCATATTTATCAGAAGACCAATTGAAACAAATATTGATAAACTTATTCCAAAACTCCAAAGACGCTTTACTACAAACAACAAATGCAAATATAACTATTAATTTGAACATAGATTCTAACAACAATATAACACTAGAATTTAAAGATAATGGTACGGGTATTACAAAAGAAACAATCCAAAACATATTTGAGCCATTTTTCACAACGAAATCTTCAGGAAGTGGCCTCGGCTTATATTTAAGTAAGAAATTAATAGAAGATTGGAACGGAAAAATATACGTTCATTCTGAAGAAGGAGAAGGAACAACATTTACTATTTCGTTACCAGTTTCTAAAAACTAAATATGTAATAGAACTCTAATAGCATTAGCAGATTAAAAATAAAAAGGAACTTTTCGTTAAAATTTCTAAACGAAAAGTTCCTTTTTTAATACTAACCTATTTGGATACGTTCTTTAGGATAATGGAATTTATCTGGCGTCGATTTTCCACCTAACATTACAACGAAACATAATAATCCTACGCGACCGATAAACATGAGTATCATGATTACTATTTTCGATCCTAATTGCAATCCATCTGTAATACCCATGGACAAGCCACATGTACCAAATGCCGACATGGTTTCAAAGAAAATAGATAATAAATCATGTTTACCATCTTCGAACCTCACAATGGCAAGTACACCGACAAATGTGATAGCTAATGCTAATGAAATAACGGCAAATGATCTTTGTATATCTATCGGATGTACCTCCCGATTAAAAGCTTTAATTGTCGTTCGTCCATTACTAAAGTTAACTAAGTATAATACTAGTATAGTAAATGTTGTTGTACGAATACCTCCACCAACAGAACTTGGAGATGAACCGATAAACATTAAACCCCCTAAGAAAAAGTTGGTGGCTTCTGAAAATTGAGTTAAATCTATGGTTGATAAACCGGCGCTTCGTGTTGAAGATGATTGAAACATCGCATAAAACAATGATTTATGCCAAGTAGCTCCTTTAAATGTATTTGAGAATTCAAATAGGTAAATGACTATCGTACCTAATACAAATAAAAATAAATATGTAGCACTCGCAATTTTCGTAAACAATGAAAATCTAAAGTTTGGTATAGTATTTTTCATATAAGTTTTAACTTCTATTAAAACAGGGAAACCTATTGCGCCTAGCATAATAAGCAACATTATAATCGTTTGAACAAAATAATCATTCGCATATGGTGCTAAAGAGTCTCCAGTAATATCTAGTCCACCATTCGTCGTGGCAGAAACTGAAGCAAAGATACCTTGATGTATAGCTTCATTCACAGACCCAATATCTTTATAAAAATAAAAAGATAATAAAATAGCCCCAATAAGTTCTATCATTAAAATCGTTCTTACAATATCTAATATTAATTTTACAACGCCATTCATTGCAGTTGAATTACTATCTAGCATAATAAGCTGTCTTTCTCTAAGTCCTATATGCTTACCTAATATAACCCAGAGCAATGTCCCTATAGCCATGACACCAATACCACCAATATTCAGTATGACTAATATAACTGCTTGTCCAAAAGTCGTAAATGTTTCTCCAATAACTACAGGAGTTAGTCCTGTAACACTGACTCCAGACACTGCTACAAATAAAGTATCTACAGGCTCAATATTTACACCTGGTTTTACAACATAAGGTAAATTCAATAATAAAAAGGCGACAATTATTGCGGCCAAATAATACAAAACAATACCTTGTTGCGGCGTCATTTTTTGAAAAAAGTATTTAATAATGGACACAAATTGTCACCTCTATTTATTTTAAAGTTAATGTCTTAGTTATTTCTTTACCCTCTCGGATAAGTTTAAGCTTAATTTCTTCACCTGACTTATGATTATTATACAATTCTTTACGGAATTCAAGGTTATTTTCTATTTTCTTGCCATCCATTTCTACAATAACATCATGGAATTTAACGTCCGCTTTTTGAGCATTGCCTTTTTCATCAATACCAGTTACAACCATACCAGAGTTATATTTACTAGGCAGTGTTATTTGCGATTGTTCGTCAGATTTTAAAGTTTTATAATTTTGAGCCATAATGCCCATTTCTGGTCGTTTGATTTTACCATCTTTTTCTAATTTCTTGATATATTCAGCAGACTCATTTGAAGGAATAGCAAAAGCCATACCCTCTACATTAGGCATATCAATTTTTAATGATACTACACCAATTAAATTACCTTGTGCATCTAATATAGGCCCGCCTGAATTACCAGGGTTTACAGCTGCGTCAGTTTGTATTGCTTTTATTTCCCAATCATATTCGTCATCCCCATTAAAATCAATAGGAACGGTTCTATCTAAACCAGAAACTACACCTGTAGAAATACTATTTTGGAATTCCGCCCCTAATGGGCTACCAATAACAATAGCTGATTCTCCAAGTATTAAGTTATCAGAGTCTTCAAATTTAATTGGTTTAAAATTAGCATCTTTATCTGTGGGAATTGTAACAACAGCAATATCAGACCATTGATCCGACCCTACTACAGTACCTTTATACCTTTTACCATTTTCACCACTAATAACTGGTGATTTATCATTAGATATAACGTGTGAATTTGTCACTATGTATGTTTTATTATTTTCTACTTTATAAATTACACCTGATCCTACACCGCTATTTTCTTCTTTCTCTTTTTGAGAGGATTCAGTTTTACTTGAGATATCTGAATCCTCATGAGAAACACCAACTACAGAGTTTTTAGACTTCTCAACAGCTTCCATTACATTTGTTATTGGTTTTTGGAAACCTTTTTGAGATTGCTTCTCTTCTATAGATTTACGACTTTCATTTGGTGGGTTAACATTTTGGAATATACTCCAAACTAATATGAATATAAGTATAATAGCTAATACAATAGCGATTATCGGCCAATGCTTTTCAATTTTCGATAAGATGATATTAAGTATATTTTTATCATTTTGAGATTTCTTTTCTACCTTTTCATCATGTTCGGCGCCGAGTTGTTTATTTATTTCGAATTCATTTTCTTGCTTATTATTCAGCTTATTTGATTGATTATGTACTTTCTTATATTTGATTTCTTCTGAATCATCTAGATTTTGGTTATCTTTTAGATTTTCAAATGAATCTTCAGTATTTTCTGTTGAGGAAACATCATCTTCAATAGATGAACCTTCTTTAGAAAATTTATCTTCATGACTGGATTCTAATCTTTCATCATCTAAATCTAACGTTGGATGATCCTTTGATTCTTCTTTCTGCTTTTTAATTTCTTCTTTTGTTAATTTTTCAATACGTGCCTTTTGCATATTTTCTTTAACACGTTGTTCGTTTTTCTTTTGTTGTTCTTTTTCATGAGCACGTCTTAATTCGTCTTCTTTACGTTCTTGTCTAATTCTTTCCTCACGTTCTGAATTATGAAAAAATTCACGTCTTTGTCTCTTATATTCATTTCTAGGAATGACATGTTTCTTTTGTGACATTTCTTGTCCTCCTCAACCAAAACACTTAATGTATCTATTATGCCATATAATGCAAAATTATTTAACCTAAATCCATTGCATTCAAGCAAATTTGCACATAAAAATTTATAATAAATTTACGAAAAATTAACATTACCTTAAACTTGTACTTTTGGCTATAGGTAAAAATTTTATATAAGCTCTTCTTTGTTGATAAAAACAATTGGTTAGGACGTATTTCCTAACTCATATTATTCCCTCAAGCGTCAACACTTAACTAAATCGTAGATAATATCACGCTAACGGGCTTGTTTAAAAACACTAGCTCGTTAGAAAATGTAACGGGCTTGTCTCGAATTTCTTGCACGTTAGACCAGTATATCAACTCCATATTTATAAAAAAATAAAGCACTTCGCATAATTTAATTAATAATGACAAAAACTAAATTAACGAAGTGCTTATATCAAACTTTTTTCATTACTAGTAATTCTACCTATGGTGGGCTACGAAGTTTTTAGCAAAATGAGAACTCTATCTCACTCCCTCGTAAATAACTAGTTATGAAGATTTTTTATTATGTCGAACTGATGTAATCCAGCCGATAATCACTAATGCCAATAAAACTGTCCAGAAAATAGACTGCCATACAATACCATGTGGGAAATCATGTGGTATCAATGCAATTTCATCGTGTGCTAATACGATAACGAGTAGCTTTATACCTACCCAACCAACTATAGCGAAAGCTGCTGCTTCTAAGTTCGGATATTTATTTAATAATTCTACGAAATATGTTGCAGCGAATCTCATAATGATTACACCCATCATACCACCGATGAACATTACACTGAATTGTCCTAAGTCCATTCCGCCAAAATGAATACCTAAAGCTGGTAATGTAACCGCGATTGCAAATGCCGCTAACATAGAGTCTATAGCAAATGCGATATCTGCAAATTCAACTTTTAATACTGTCATCCAGAAGTTCTTCTTCAATTTATGATGACCTTCACTATCAGAAGGGAATTCTTCTTCGGTAAAGTTCTCATCACTTTCTTCAACATCATCGGGCGTTTTAATCTCTTTATCTTTATGCTTTTTAAAATCTATTAAGTTCTTAACAGACATATAAATAAGGTAAAGTGCCCCTGCTGCTTGAATTGGCCAGAAATTAGCCAAGAAACTGATTAAGAATAACGAAATAAAACGGAAAACAAATGCACCTAATAAACCATAAAATAATGCCTTTTTCCTTAAATCTTCAGGTAAATGTTTTACCATTACTGCCATTACAACTGCATTATCTGCAGCTAATAAACCTTCAAGAAAGACCAATACGACTAAAACCCAACCATAGCTGAGCAATAAACTTGGATCCATCATCCTCACACTCCAATTTTTATTTTGCAAAACAAAAGAGACCATGCCTAATAAAAGGCAAAGGTCTCACTTAACATTTATAACATGCCCATATTACCGGAAACTTGCGTTTCGTAATGACGATAATATGCTAGAATTTACATTCTAAAGTTACTCCCCTTCGACAAAGTCGTAGGTCTATTTAGTTTTCTTCGTTATTATACATTGTTTTTTTGTTTATAACAAACTATATAATTTAATTTCTGGGAATTTATCTTCAAACCATCTTGTAGCAAATTCATTTTCAAATAAGAATACGAAATTATCATAACGATCTTTTACTAATATTGAACGGCTAGAGTTCATATTATCTTTAATATCTTTTTCGTTTTCAATCCATCTAGCTATTTTCTTACCAACTTGTTCCATTACAACGTCAACATTATATTCGTTTTTCATTCTATGTTCGAATACTTCAAATTGTAGCTGTCCAACAGCACCGAGTATAATTTGGTTCGTGTGTAATGTTTTATACAACTGAATAGCACCTTCTTGTACTAATTGTTCAATACCTTTATGGAAATGTTTTTGTTTCATAACGTTTTTCGCACTAACTTTCATAAAGATTTCAGGTGTAAACTGTGGTAAATTTTCGAAATGGAATTTCTGATTATTTCCTACAAGTGTATCTCCTATTTGATAATTACCAGTATCATACAGTCCGATTATATCCCCACTCACTGCATGGTTAACAGTCTGTGTATCATCAGCCATAAATGAAGTTGAACGTGTGATTTTATGTTTTTTCTTCGTTCTTTGCAATGTTACATCCATACCTCGTTCAAAGGCTCCACTCACGACACGCATAAATGCGATTCTATCTCTATGTTTTGGATCCATATTTGCTTGAATCTTGAATATAAAGCCTGAAAAATCTGTATCAAATGGATCAACTACTTCACCTTCTTCGGTCTTTCTACCATTTGGCATTGGTGCATGGTCTACATAGGCATTTAAGAAGTTTTGTACACCAAAGTTAGCTAATGCAGAACCAAAGAATACAGGTGTTAACTCTCCAGCAAGCAACATTTCTTTATCGAATGTTTCACCCGCTTCTTCAACTAACATCAATTCGTCAATAGCTTGTTCAAACTGTGAATCATTTTTAATTGGATGATCTTCTTCTAATTCATAATCATCATTTAAATGTAGTACATTTTCTTCATCTCTAAATGGCTCAATAGTTTTCTCTTCTCTATCTATAATACCGAAGAAATTTTGACCCATTCCAACTGGCCAGTTCATAGGATATGTTTCAATTTCTAAAGTTTTTTCAATTTCTTCAAGTAATTCAAATGGTTCTTTACCCATACGGTCAAGTTTATTAATAAACGTAAAAATAGGGATTCCTCTCATTTTACATACTTTAAATAATTTTAAAGTTTGGGGCTCTATCCCTTTAGCACAGTCAATTACCATGACAGCACTGTCTACAGCCATTAATGTTCTATATGTGTCTTCCGAAAAGTCTTCGTGTCCTGGTGTATCTAGAATATTGATATTATAGTGATCGTAATTAAATTGCATAACAGAGCTGGTTACTGAAATACCACGCTCTTGTTCTACTTTCATCCAGTCACTCGTAGCAAATTTTCCTGACTTTTTACCTTTAACGGTACCTGCTTGTCTTATCGCACCACCGAATAGTAATAATTTCTCTGTTAACGTCGTTTTACCGGCATCTGGATGCGATATAATCGCAAAGGTTTTTCTACTTTCTACTTCTTCTTTTATTGTCACAATTCATTTCTCCTTATAATTCGGATGTCCAATGGCTAATTCTATTCGCTAATTCGTTTGCGTCTTCTTCATCTAATACATTAAATAAATGTAGGTATAGATGTTCAATTAATGATTCACCGAATAAGTCATAATCGATTTGGATAGACCAAAATAAATCTGGAATAGAAATAACAAAGTATTCTTCCTTTTTATTCTCATATATAAAAACTTTGCATTTTAAGTTATCAGAATGACTTTCTCTAATCTTCACTAGGTTTACCTCCATATTTTTCATAAGCTGCTTCTAGACCAATTAAATCGTCTCTATGAGGTGCTTTAATATGTCCTGGCATAATTTGGTAAGGTTCTCTTCCTTTTGATGCTAATACCACTGTATCTCCTGGTTCTGAAATTTCAATAGCGTGTCTAATACCTTCTGCTCTATCTTCAAATTCTACATAGTTTTGGTGTGTCGCTCCTTTAGCTAATTCTGCTGTTAACATTTTCGGATCATCATTTGCTGGATTATCCGGTGTAAATATAACGTAATCTGCTCGACAACTTATTTTACCCATTTCAGGTGTTTTTGTTAAGTCTCTTTCTCCAGCCATACCTATTAAGAATATCAATTTTTGCTTAACAAAAGGTTTTACAGCATCAATTAATTTATCGATACCATCAGATGTATGTGCATAGTCAATAATTAAATCAATCGGTAGGTTTTTATCTAATACTTCTAAACGTCCTTCAACTGGGGGCATCTGTTTAACAGCTTTAATGATTTCTTTTAAATCATAACTTTGCACCCAAACACCAAGAAGGCTCGCTAATAAATTAAGAATATTGAATTTACCTAAATACGGAGATTCAACTTCATATTCACCAAATGGCGTTGTTAAAGTAAATGTCGCGCCATTGATAGATTCATTAATATTTTGAGCCATAAAATCAGCTTCATTGTCTATTCCATATGTAAATATTTCAAATGGAGTAACCGGCTCTAGCTCTTTAGAAAAAGCATCATCAGCGTTCAATATGACAAATTTGTCTTTTCTATAGTCTTGGCCTAATTGGCTAAATAATAATGATTTGGCATGACCATATGCTTCCATTGTGCCATGAAAATCTAAATGATCTTGTGTTAAGTTTGAAAATATCGCAATATCAAACTCTACGCCTCTTAGTCTACCTATTACTAGACCATGACTAGATACTTCAAAAGTCATGCTTTCACATTCTTGCTTAACAGCCTCGGATATATGTTTAGTTAATGTAACTGTTTCTGGTGTCGTGTTCACACCCTCCGTTACAGTTTCATTAATTTGAAACCCATTTGTTCCAAGATAAGCACTATTTTTACCAAGCGCTCTAGTTAAATGATGTACCATCGTTGCTATTGTCGTCTTACCATTCGTTCCAGTAACACCTATTGTTTTTAATTTTTGGCTTGGATATTCAAAAATTATATGGCTAAAAATACTTGCTATTTTTAATGTATCTTTTACAACAATTAATAGTACTTCTTCAGATAATTCAATATATCTATCGCTTACGATTACAGTACACCCTTGTTCAATAACATTAGGGATAAATTCATGACTATCTACTGTATAACCTCGGGAGGCTACAAATATAGATTTTTCAGTTGCAGTTCTAGAATCAGTTGTAATATCGTTTACTTCTTGGTTTGTATTCCCATAAACTTGCTTTAATTTTATTTTGTTTAATAACGTCTCAACTTTCATCGTTATTTCTCCTTTATTTTCAATAGGTCTATTATACACTTTCTTTATATGATTTTATAGTTTTGACTTAAGATATATCTAGTTGTAATATGAGTGAGTACTCACTTTTAAATTAAAAGAGGTGTTCAAAATGATAAAAGTAGATAATATAACTAAGTCATACGGAAAAGTTAATATATTAAATGATATGACAACACATTTTGAACCAGGTTGTATCACAGGTTTAATTGGCCCTTCTGGTGCTGGTAAAACAACGCTCATAAAATGTATTTTAGGAATGGAAGCCATTGATTCAGGTAATATTACGATTGAAGATGTGGACATACCTAACCGTAAAATTTTACGTTCAATTGGATATATGGCGCAAAGTGATGCATTATACGAAGATTTAACTGCTTACGAGAACATGTTATTCTTTGGAAAATTATATATTACTAAAGAACAAAATTTACAAACTAATATACAACGTGCTTTAGAAATGGTGAATTTATATAATGAACGCAAGAAAAAAGTAAGTGCTTTTTCTGGAGGTATGAAAAGAAGACTTTCACTCGCTATTAGTTTTATTCAAAACCCAAAAATATTAATTTTAGACGAGCCTACTGTAGGTATAGACCCAAAATTAAGAAAATCTATATGGAACGATTTATTTGAGGAACGTAATAAAGGAAAAACGATACTCGTCACGACTCACGTGTTAGATGAAGCGGATAAATGTGACAGACTATTATTAATGAGAGACGGCAATATTATTTCTTACGGTTCACCTGATGAAATAAAATCATCATTTAAAGTCAACACGATAGAAGAAGTTTTTCTTGAGTTAGGAGATGGTGTAGATGCTTAATATAGCAACAAGAATATTTAAACAAGTGTTGCGAGATAAACGTACACTAATGCTTCTGCTCGTTGCCCCACTGCTCATCTTAACATTAATTTATTTCTTGTTTAATTACTCAGATGAATCTAAAGAGTTAAAAATCGGCACGTATCAAGCTAATGAACATTTAATAAACCAATTACATGATAAAAACATTGAAACAGTTCAATATGATGATTATAAAAATTTAAAAGATAAATTTAAAAATGATGACCTAGATGGTTTTGTAGAAGAAAGTAATCACGAGTATTCTATTACTTATGAAAATTCAGACCCTAGTGTAACGAATCAATTAAAGTTAAAGGTTAATCAAATTTTAGTCAGTAAAAATATCAATCAGTTAACAAATGCGTTAAATAATCAAAGTAAAATGTTAAGTGAAATAACGAAAAAGTTACCAGACAACATAAAACAAGATTTACCTCAACAAGACAAACCAAAAATTGAAAAAATTGAAACATCAAATCACTATTTGCATGGCAATAAAGATACGAATTATTTTGATACAATCAGCCCAGTTTTAATTGCATTCTTTGTATTTTTCTTTACCTTTTTAATTTCAGGTATTTCCTTACTGAAAGAAAGAACTTCAGGCACACTTGACCGTACACTATCCTCTCCAATTAAGAAATATCAAATTATTATAGGTTATATAATTGGTTATGGTACATTTGCTGTTATTCAAACAGCATTAATTGTTATTTATTCAATATATGTATTACAGATGACAACAGAAGGAAATATTGCGCTCGTATTTATAACAAATATATTGATTTCATTTATTGCTTTAACTTTAGGCTTGTTATTATCAACTTTTGCATCATCTGAATTTCAAATGATTCAATTTATACCTCTAGCTATTGTTCCACAAGTGTTTTTTGCGGGTATAATACCAGTAGACTCAATGCACAAAACATTGCAATATATTGCACATATAATGCCGCTTTATTACGCTGGCGATGCAATCCAAAACGTTATGATCAGAGGTTATGAAATATCAGATATATATGTGAATTGGATTATTCTCTTCCTAATATTTGTCTTGTTGCTAGTCTTAAATATATTAGGTATGAAAAGATATCGGAAAGTGTAGGTTTATATTATGAATCGCTCTATTAAAGAAATTATGAACGAACAACTAAAAAAGCAATCACAAATAAGTGAAAAACAAAAAGCAGTATTAAATAGCGCAACGGTATTATTTAGTGAACGTGGATTTTATAATACCTCGACAAAAGACATTGCGAGAATGGCAAAAGTTTCTGAAGGCACTGTATATAAACATTTCAAAACAAAAAATGAATTATTATATGCAGGATTATTACCTTTATATAAATCGGTAGTTGCTCCTGAAGTGTTAAAAGAATTCAGTTCAGAATTATCAAAATGTGATAATTTAGATGCATTTATTGACACATTTGTAGATAATAGAATAAAATTCATTGATAATAATAAAAATATAATAAAAATAATTTTTGGAGAAATAATGTATAATACAGATTTTCGTAATATAATGACTGATGTTGTTAAGCAATCAATCGGACCCACTATTTCTCAATATATTCAAAATTTAAAAGACAATAATCAAATTGATAAAGATATACCCGCTGATTTAGCCTTTCGAATGATGGCTAGTCAAACGATTAGTGTGATGTTACCTGTATTACTTTCTCAAGATTACTCAAAATCAAAATTAAATAAAAATATCATATTAACTAAACAATTATTGATAAAAATGTTGAGATAATCATAAGAAACTGTATAGATTATGTAATAAATGCAATATCTTTTCACAAATTAAGGAAAATACGTTAAACTATCATAGATAATAAATACAAATACGGAGTGTGGCTAATGGTTTCTCAAAACAAAAAATTATTGATTATTACCGGTTCTTTTGGTAACGGTCATTTACAAGTAACGAATAGTATTGTGAAACAATTTGGTGAAATGAATCTTGATCATTTAACTGTCATTCAACATGATTTATTTCTTGAAGCACATCCTATTATGACTTCTATTGCGAAACAATGGTACATTAATAGCTTCAAATATTTTAGAAATATGTATAAATTTTTCTACTATAGTCGTCCTGAACAAATAGATAAGTGTTTTTATAAATATTATGGATTAAATAAATTGTTAAATTTACTAATTAAAGAGAAACCTGATTTAATATTACTGACTTTCCCTACGCCAGTAGTATCTGTTTTGACTGAACAATTTAATTTGAACATACCTATTGCTACAGTTATGACTGATTATCGTTTGCATAAAAACTGGGTTACACCACACTCAAATCGCTATTATGTAGCGACTAAAGATTTGAAAGAAGAGTTTAATTCAATAGGTATCGACTCAGAATCGATTAGAGTTACAGGAATACCTATTTCAAAACAGTTTGAAGAACCTATCAATCGACATGCTTGGTTAATGAAACAAAATTTAGATCCAAATAAAAGCGTTATATTAATGTCCGCTGGAGCATTTGGAGTTTCTACAGGTTTTTCATCTATGATTGAAAAAATTGATGCGCATGCTAAAGACTCTCAAGTAGTCATGATTTGTGGAAACAATAAATCTTTACGCTCTGATTTAGCTCAATACTTTAAAGGTAATAAAAACGTACTTATATTAGGTTATACAAAACATATGAATGAGTGGATGGCTTCTAGCCAACTGATGATTACGAAGCCTGGTGGTATAACAATATCTGAAGCGTTTGCTAGACACTTACCATTAATTTTTCTTAACCCTGCTCCAGGACAAGAACTAGAGAATGCTGAATACTTTAGTGAAAAAGGATATGGGAAAGTTGCTAACACACCTGAAGAAGCTACTAAATTAGTTATTTCACTTGTAAATCAACCTGAAGAACTTAAAGAAATGACACAACTACTAGAAGAAAACTATTTAGAAAAACCAACTGAAACAATTTGTAAGGATTTACTTTCATTACTAAGCGATTCACTTACTTACAATGAAATTTATGGAAAGGTCCCTATGTATGCCAAATACTTCATCAGGTAAATCATTCTATAAAAAAGATTTTTGGATAATGCTCGTCATTTTATTTATGATGGAATTTGCTAGAGGTATGTATATATTAAGTTATTTACCATTTCTACCAACGACTACAGCGAAAGTGACTGTTGGTATTACTTCTACAGCAATTTCTTTACATTTTATAAGTGACGCGTTAACAAATTTCGTAATTGGTTTTCTATTAAAAAGATTCGGTCCAACTGTAATCTTAACTAGTGGTTTTTTATTAGCATTTACAAGTTTAGCATTAATTATTTTCTTCCCATCACCTGTTATTTATATTCTGAGTGCTATTTTACTCGGAATTGCAGTCAGTCCTATATGGGTGATTATGCTTTCAAGCGTAGAAGAATCATCACGTGGTAAACAAATGGGTTATGTTTACTTTAGTTGGTTAGTCGGTATGCTTTCAGGTATGATATTTATGAATTTATTATTCAAATTACATCCAACTAAATTTTCATTTATGATGGCAATATGTGTATTAGTCGCTTGGGTATTGTTCTACTTTGTTAAAGTACAATTGACTGATTATGAAAATAAATCTGTAAAAAAACAATTAACAGAAATTGTAGATGTTACAAAGAGACATTTATTATTATTCCCAGGTATATTTTTACAAGGTGCTTCAATAGGAATGCTTGTTCCAATATTACCAACATACGCAACTAAACATATGGGTGTAACAACCTTAGAATATACGATTATTTTGATAGTTGGTGGTATTGGTTGTACAATTTCGATGCTATTCTTTTCAAAACTGATGGATAAATACGCTAAAGTATTTACTCATATCATTATTTTTATAGGCTTCTTAGCTTACAGTTCATTTATTTTTGGATTAACTTTATTAACACAGCTATTTATTGTTATAACAATCGCCCTATTAATCGGTGCGATTTACGGCCTATTATTGCCAGCATGGAATACATTTATGGCTAGTCATATAGATACAAAAGTACAAGAAGAAACATGGGGTGTATTCAACAGCGTACAAGGTTTTGGTACGATGATTGGACCTATACTAGGTGGCGTTATTTCAGAAATATTCGCTGACGTATACTATACAATTTATGCTTCAAGTTTAATTTTTTTATTCTTAGCTTTATTTTATGGTATATACTTTTTAAATGTCCGAAGAAAGAAAAGATCAAATACTATATAAAAAAACAGAGGATATCCATTTTAAGTGGAATATCCTCTGTTTTTTTATTGAACAATTAAGTTCTAGAATAATCTGTTTAAATAATATAATTATGTCTTATATTGTTTAATTTTATCCTAATGTATAAGATGCTTCTTCAGACCATGTTTCATCGTCATTTTGTTTCATTAATTTAATAGTATCAATTGTTTCTGAATGATTGATACCAGCCATTTTAACTTGCCCAAAGATGTCTTCAAACTCTTGGCTAGAAAGACCTTGTGCAATTGTAAAATGTGGGACAAATGGATGTGTGCTTTCACCATAGAATTCACTATTATTAAATTCATTATACAATGCTTCTAATTCATCTGTTTTTGTTACTTTAAAGTATATTACGTTTTTAGTTGGCGTAAAACTAGACGCCTTTGATACTTGAATGTTTACTGGTTGATGTTGTTTAGCAGTTTCCGCAAGTCTATCTTTAACTTTGTCTAGTTCATTGTCTTCAATGTCAAACTTTTCTTTAATAGTAATATGCGGACTAATTAACGCATAGTGTTTATCGTATCTTTTACGATAAGCATTCACTGCTTCTTGGAATGGTTTTGATGGAATAAGTACGATGCCTAATTTCATAATGATACTTCCTCCTTTGTTTGTCTTCTATTTTATTATATCAAACTTTTCTGTTTTTGATGACTTAAAAAGTAACTTAACATGTCTTCTAAGTGTGGTTTCCATGTTTTCCATGTGTGCCCACCCTCTAATTCTCTATATTCGTAAGTTATGTTATATTTTTGTAAAAGTTCACTAAAAGCTCTATTTGGCGTAAGAAAATCAGCATAATTGCCACTAATCAGTTTAAAATGATTTTCTTCTTTTCCAATATAATGTTTAATGTTTAACAACCCTAATGATGAGCACGCTTTAAATTTTTCTGTAACGGTATCGTTAATCATTGGACTAAATAAACCTAGTTGACTAAAATGATGTGGGTATTCTAGACCTGTTAATAAAGCAATGCTTGCTGCTAAACTATCGCCTAATAGTATTCTAGCATTTCCCACTTTCAACGTAGAAAATGTTTTATCAATATAAGGACAAAGCTCTTTCACAACAAATTTTGACATTTCTTTTCTATGCGAACCATCTGGATGAAATTCTTTTCTTCTTTCTTCGACACTTTCATAGTGAACACCTACTATGATTGCTTTATCTATTTGATTCGCAGATCTTAGCTTTTCATACGTTCGATGTATTTGGCCGAATTGGAAGAAATCACGACCATCAAAAGTAATAATCACATGATGTTTATACAAATCTGTATAATCTTTGGGTAAATAGATTGAGACTGTCACTTCCCTTTCTAAAAATTTACTTTCTAAATTAATTTGATCAACTAGACCTACTTTTTTATCCATAAAAAACGCTCCCAACTATACATATAAATACATTGTACAGTAGAGAGCGCATATTTGAAAGCGTTTGATATTTATAAATTATTCTTTAATATCAAATTCTTTTAAACGTTTTGGATAATCTTCATGCCAAAATTTTGCATCTGGAACTTCATTTGGATCGGGTCTATATATTGCATATTTTCCTGAACCTTTTTCTTTCTTTTGCCTTTCGAAATCTTTAAGTGCTCGTAATGCTGGTTTGTGTAGTATCCATATTGCAATAATATTTAACCACGCCATCATACCAACACCTAAGTCACCCATCATCCATGCTACATCCGCCGTTTTAACACAACCATAAATTGTGGCAGCTATGAGCACTACCCGCACAAGATTTATCCATATTTTCTGCTTGTCGGAGGGGACTATAAAGCTGACGTTGGTTTCTGCAATATAGTAATATGCGAGTATAGTTGTGAAAGCAAAGAAGAATAACGCTAATGCGATGAAATATGAACCTATTCCAGAATAGCCTGGACTAAATGTGTAGTCATCTCCTGAGAATGCTTTATCTATCCCTGCTTGTGCATACATTGCTGTACCACTCACATCTTTACTACCATCAGCACTTTCTACATAAATTCCATTATCATGAATTAAATGTGGCGATCCATCTTTATTTGTAGCACCATCTGTAGTATTAAATGTACCAGTCATTAAAATCATTAATGCTGTTGCTGTACACACTAATAATGTATCAATATATACAGAGAACGCTTGTACTAATCCTTGTTTTGCTGGATGTGAAACTTCTGCTGCAGCAGCGGCATGAGGCCCAGTACCTTGACCTGCTTCATTTGAGTACAGTCCACGCTTTACACCTATCTCAATCATGGCACCAAATATACCACCAAATGCTGCTTCAGCTCCAAAGGCTGATTTAAATATAAGCGCAATTAACGAAGGAACTGCATCTATATTAAGAATAATAATTAATATTGCAAAACCTATGTAAATAATAGCCATAAACGGAACAACTGTCGTTGCTACATTTGCAATTGATTTAATACCACCAAAAATAATTAACGCTAGTAATATTGCTAAAACAATAGCTATAATCCACGCATTCAAACCGAATGCATTTTTCATTGAAGAGGCAATCGCATTTGATTGAACACCAGGTAATAACAATCCTACTGAAAGTATTGTAACAAGTGCAAAAATAACTGCGTAAATTTTTCCTGCTTTACCCTTTATACCAGTTTCTATATAGTAAGCAGGACCCCCACGGTATTGACCTTTAATTTCTCTTTTATAAATTTGGCCGAGCGTTGATTCGATGAAAGCTGAACTAGCACCTAAGAACGCGGTTGCCCACATCCAAAATACTGCACCAGGACCACCGATGAAAATCGCTGTCGCAACACCTACAATATTACCAGTACCAACACGACCAGCTAATGAAACTGCTATCGCTTGGAATGAAGAAATACCTGTAGGTGATTTTTCCCCTTGAAACATTAACCTTATCATTTCTTTAAAATGTCTAATTTGAAAAAATCGCATCATAAATGAGAATAAAATTCCTGTAAGTAATAAACCATATACAAGGGCTTTACTCCACACTATATCATTGGCAAAGCTAACAATAGATTCCATAATAATCTCCCCTTTGTTGTAAGCCTGTAAGATAATTTCTGAATTCTGAAAATTCGGAAATTATCTTGTTATGATTATACCATGTATAAAAACACAATCAATATATTTTTTCACTTAATAATTATAATATTTGTAAGCGTTTTCTTTGTTGATTTAATCTTTTTTTATATTAATATAGTTTAAAATACTATTAACTTTCTATTCATGAAAGATTAATATTTATTCTAATCCGTACAACTTAAAATTAATATAGATTAATTTACGAATATAGATTTAAAAGTATTTCCAATTGTCATTGTCAATTTTCATTTTTCGCTTATAATATAATGGTATACAAAACTAGATTAAAGGAGGTACGCTCTTGTTAAATAAAGCTTGGTTCCGTTCAGGAATCGCCATTCTCCTAACATTTCTAATCATAAAAGTATTTATGGAAATTAATCAGATTTTTTATCCAATCATTGTTATTGTTCAATCGATTTTATTACCTTTATTATTAGGTGGTTTCTTATTCTATATTTGTTTACCATTCCAAAAAATGTTAGAAAAAAGAAAAATACCTAGATGGGGCAGCATCACTATTTTAATGATTGCATTAGTATTCGTTATTATGTTGTTCATTTCTATAGTTGCACCTCTAGTAACAGATCAAATTAACAATTTAATTAGAAACATGCCTTACATCCAGCGTGAAGTACAAAATGCAGTAGATTATGCTTTACAACAAAGAGATAGACTACCAGATAACATTTCTCAAAAAATTAATGACTCTATAGAAAGTATTAGTGGTATTGTGACAGATATGCTTTCAAACTTATTTGGATATATATCTTCATTAGTATCAACACTTTTCTTATTAATTTTAGTACCTTTCTTCTTAATATATATGTTGAAAGATCATGAAAGATTTATCCCGTTTATCGCTAAACCATTTAGAGGACGTACAAAGTGGTTCGTAGTTAATTTATGTAAAGACATTAACCAAACGCTACAAGCTTATATACAAGGCCAAGTAACAGTCAGTTTAATCTTAGGTGTCTTACTTTATATCGGTTATACATTTGTAGGCTTAGACTACGCTCTATTACTTGCCTTGCTCGCATTAGTAACTAATATGATACCATTCCTGGGACCATGGTTAGCTTTCATACCAGCAGCCATTATTTCAATAATTCAAGACCCAGTGATGTTTATATGGGTAAGTATTATTACGTTAATTTGTCAGCAATTAGAAGGTAATGTTATTACACCAAATATTATGGGTAAGACTTTAAGCATTCATCCCCTAACAATTATTACTGTTATATTAGCAGCTGGTAATTTAGGAGGATTCGTAGCTATTTTAATTGCTGTACCAACTTATGCTGTTATTAAGACAATTGTTAGAAATGTATACACACATAGACAATCAATAAGTTCAACAGCATCGAGAACGGTAGAAGATGATCCAATAGTAGATAATGATTTAAAATAATGACTATTTAAAAAGCCGAAACACGGCGTTCGTGTTTCGGCTTTTTTAGTGTACGCTGCCCTTCTTTCAAGCTATATTCATTTTGCGGTTCGATAATTTATTTTATCGGCCTGTATTTTTGCGTTTGCGGGTCGATAATTTATTTTATCGGCCTGTATTTTTGCATTTAAGTCTGAAACATTACAATGTATCAGACCTCTTTATTATAGTGGCAGTAGCTAATTAAATTGAAAATGCACTTATATCAAGCTTTTTTCAATCCTAGTCATCCTGACCGGGGCGGGGTTACGAAATCTCTCTCCCATTTTAAATATCATTTCATATAAATAAAAACTCACAATTCGAAGGTTAAACAACAACGAATTGTGAGCACTATTTATGAGACTAGTATACTTCCCAAACTAATAATTATTTTACGATATGATAACCTGAATCAACATGAATATTTTCACCAGTTACACCGCTAGAGTAATCACTTAGCAAGTAAGCAGCTGTTTTACCTACTTCTTCTGTGTCTACATTGCGTTGTAATGGCGCACGTTCTTCAATTTCTTTAAGGATAGAGTTAAATCCACCTACACCTTTAGCACTTAAAGTACGGATAGGTCCTGCAGAAATTGCGTTAACACGGATATTATCTGCGCCTAAATCACTTGCTAAATATTTAACATTTGCTTCTAAACTTGCTTTAGCTACGCCCATAACATTATAGTTAGGAACAGCGAATTCTCCGCCTAAGTATGTAGTAGCAACGATACTGCCACCTTCAGGCATAAGTTTTTTAGCTTCTCTTGAAACAATTGTTAAAGAATAAGAACTGATGTCTTGTGCAAGTAAGAATCCTTCTCTTGTTGTATCACTAAATCTACCACGTAAATCTTCCATATTAGCGAAAGCAATTGAATGATAAACGCCATCTATTTTACCGAACTTATCGCCTATTTCTTTAAAAGCATTTACAACGTGATCGTCTTGTTGAACATCGCATTCATATAAATATGCTTCATCTTGGTTTTTTAGTTCGTCGAATAATTTTTCAAGTTGATTTTTACTACGTTCTTTTCTGTAAGTAAATACTAATTTAGCACCAAGTTCATCTAATACTTTTGCTACGCCGAAACCAATACTTCTCTTATTAGCAATACCCATAATGACATATGTTTTTCCTTCTAAATTAAACATTCATTTAACTCCTTTAATATGTATATTATTCTTTACATTCACTGGTAATGATACCACTGGTCATACCACCTGACAAGCATAATACCTTTATTTTCATTTAGAAAAAAGCAAAAATGAGAAGCAAGTTTCACTCCTCATTTTCACTTTAAATCAAATGAATTCCATATCTTGTTTTAGTTCTGATACATATTCTTTCGAACCTGTAACAATCAGTTTATCTCCATATTGTAATTCTGTATCACCATGCGGTACGATTGAATCTTTTCCTCTAATAATTCGTACGAAAATGATATCGCCTGCAAAAGGAAATGAACGTAATAACACATTGTGGTAACTGTGATTTTTCATTTCGATTTCATATAGTGATGTTTCTACGTTACTTAATAAGTTCAGTACGTTTGGAGATTCAATTAAACCTTTAAGTAATATCTTATTACTTAAGAAACTACTAAAGAATTCAATGTTCTTATCGTGTAATTCATCATCTTCTGAAATGTTTTCTTGCTTACAAATAATTCGTTTAACACCATGTTTATGAGCCATTAAAGCTACTTTTTTATTAATAGCATCATCATTTGCAGAACAAACAATGATATCTGATTTAAATAACCCAAGCTCTATTAGTTCTTCTTCAACATAATCATCTAACTCATGTGTTTTAATACTTTCATCTAAATTACGATGATCAGCTAAGTCTTTTCTAAAGAACATAGTCGTTTGATATATGTGTGAATGAATACTTTGAGCAACTGGTATAGACAGTTGGTTTTTACCAATGAAACTTACTTTAACAATTACTTTAGTTTCTTCTGGTATTGGGAATAACTTCTTGAATACTATTGGTACAAACACACATGTTATAACTGCACTTAACACAAGTATACCTGAGATTTCAGGTGAAATAGTGCCTAATTGTTCAGCAATTTTAGCAGCTGCAATTACAAGAGAAAGTGTTGATGTTAATAAAAATGCTGATGAAATTGTTGTTTTCATATCATACCATTTTCCAATAATACTTACTGGTATTAATTTTGAAATTAAGAAAGCAATAAACAATAAAGGTATGATAAGCAACAAGCCTGGTTCTTTTATTAAAGAAGGTATGTTTAAATTTACACCGACCATGATAAAGAATATTGGTATGAAAAAACCATATCCAAATGAATCTAATTTCTCTATCATATCTTGATCTGGACCAAGCAATGAAACAATAACACCTGCTAAGAAGGCACCAAGTATATTTTCAGCCCCTACGCCTTCAGCTAAAGCAACCAATAGTATAATAAGTGCAAATACTGCTCTTATCCCTATTTGTGTTGTTCCTGAAGTTAACTTTTTTAAGAACGGTGATTTAATGAAATAGCCACCAATTATGTAAAATACAATTCCAAATGCGATTAAAATCGTTATTAACCATAGCGGTGAATCACCTTTTGCGTTTATCGTACCGTAAACAGTCAATAGAATCATCGTTACTAAATCTGCTACAACTGCTACTAGTAAAATAAACTGACCTATGCTCGTATGCATAATATTCATTTCTTTAAGCGTTGGAACAACTACGCCTAGACTTATTGTTGAAATGATAATAACCATAAGTAAAACATCATCGATTAAACCTGTCCATTTAAATACAAATGCTAAAAATATAGATAAAATCATAATCATTGAAAAGACGATAGTCATTAAAGATAAATTGCTTGGAATTTTATTCGCTTCTTCATCTTCTGAATGTTTCTTTGACTTAAATGCATTGAAATCAATTTCTAAACCACTTAAAAACATCAAAAAGATAAATCCAAGTGTAGATAAAATGGATAACCAAGCATCCTCTTTAACTAGACCAAATAAAGAATCACCAATTATAATCCCCATTATAATTTCGGCTACGACTACAGGTAAGAAAGATATTTTAAGTCTATTGACTAGTATAGGGGTTAAAAATGCTGCTACTACCACTATTACTAGCGAAGTAAAACTAGAATGTTCCATATTTTTCTCCTTATATTAAATATGACATAAATGCAGTTGCTAAACCAAAATATATTAACATACTAATAATGTCATTAATTGTCGTTATAAACGGGCCGCTTGCTACTGCAGGATCTATATTCATTTTATTCATAAACATAGGTATGATTGCTCCCATTAATGTACCAACTGTCATTGCAATTGTAAGACTGATGGAAACAATCAACGCCAAAACTGGCTCTCTGTATAATAAAATAATAATTAGAAATAAACTAAGTGCACAGCAGAAACCAGTTAATAAACCGGAGCCTGATTCACGTAAAGCGAGCTTGAATTTGCTTTGCTCATCAATTTCCCCTGTGGATATATTACGTACTGAAACGGCTAAAGATTGCGTGCCTGAGTTACCACTCATACCACTAATTATTGGGATAAAAGCTGCTAATAAAGCTACTTGAGATAAGGTTTCTTCGAATTGGCCTAGTATTGATGCTGTAATCATACCTAATACTGTTAAAATTAATAACCAAGGTAAACGTTTCATTGCTGTTTGAAACACAGTATCGTTAGTAGAGTCTATATCAGACACACCGGCCAATTTAGAGTAGTCTTCACTTGCTTCTTCATCCATAACATCTAAAATATCATCGATTGTTATAATACCTAATAAATGATCTTGATAATCAATAACAGGTAATGCAATTAAATCGTAATCTCGCATCGTTTGAGCTACGTCTTCTTGGTCATCTGCTACATTAGAACTAATTACACGTTCACTCATAATTTCTTCGATATATGCGTCGTTTTCTGCGACGATTAAATCACGTAGTGAAATGACACCAGCTAGTTTTTTATTCTCATCTACAACAAAAATAACGTAAATTGTTTCTGCTTGAGGCGCTTGTTCTTTTACATAAAACATAGCTTCCTTTACAGACATTGTAGAATAAACTGAAATGTATTCTGTTGTCATGATACCGCCGGCAGTATCTTCTTCGTAATGAAGTAACGCTTTAATTTCACGTGCGTCTTCCCGGTTCATAAGCGTGAGCAAAGTGGCAACTTTATTCCTAGATAACACGTTTAGAATATCTACTGCGTTATCGTAAGACATATCACTTAACATTTCACTCGCGTAATTGGCATTCATATTTTGAAATATTTCTTCATATTCTTCGTCATCTAATTCAGTGGTTTCAAAGAAATCCGCAACTTCATTAGGTGAAAGAAATTGATATATTTTTTGCTTAAAGGTGTCATCACATATTTCAAAGTATTCACCTTGATCATAAGTATGTAAGCGTAAAAATTCTTCTCGAAATTGATCAATATCATTGTTCTCTAATAAAGCATCTAACTGTTCTTTATCAAATGCTTCATCTTCGACATATTGCTCATTATTTTCGTTTGCCAATCTTGCCACCTCCTCTTAAAAAATTCAATTCATTATAGCACATCTACGTATTATAAGTGATAATGGACATCATCTTCAATATAAATTTTTCTTTTCGTAATTGGGTGTTCAAATTCCACAACATGACATTGTAATAGCTGGTGAGAGTAAGCTGTTTCATCAGAACCATACAAATTATCTCCTACAATAGTATGGCCAATGTGTGAAAGGTGAACACGGATTTGATGTGTTCTTCCGGTAAATAATTGTAATTTTAATAATGAGCGCGTATCTTTTTGGTTCAATAATTCGTAATATGTATGCGCAAATTTTCCCGAATCAGAAACTTCTCTTTCTATAATAGAATGTCTCGCTCTCGCTATAGGTGCAATGATATCGTCACTTTTTCGTTGCACTAAACCATGAACAATTGCTAAATAATATTTATTAATAACCGTTTGTGACATCATATGGTGCAATAGTTGATGTTTCGTAAATATAACTATACCACTTGTCCCTCTATCTAAACGTGTAACGATATGTGGTATTGTTTGTTCTTCATTTTTATTCATATGGTATAGCACCGCTTCAACTAAACTATTGTGCGGGTGTTCTCTCGAAGGTGCTGTATTAATGATAGCTGGTTTAGACACTATAATTAACCATTCGTCTTCATATAATATATTTAATGTAATATCACAAGGCTCTAAATTAATGCTTGGCGTTTCATTCGGTAAACATACTTCTACTTTATCCCCCTGTTCTAATACTTTTCTTACAGTTGCATGTTCCCCATTAACAAATAAAGCACCATTTTTCTTAATGGCGCTTAAACTCTTTTTAGATATGCCTTTGTCATATAAAAATGTCTTTAACAACATAGTCGATGTTGCATTATATTGTAAAGTTTTCATATGTTAATCCTCATTTGAGATAAATGAATCATGCACTCTTTTCCAAAATGGGAAAGGTCTGAATCTAGCAAATCTCACTTTTTCATTTGCAACTCTATATTGTATAGACTCAATATTTTTATGTTTAACGTTAACATGATCAATCGTAACTTGTAATGTATCTTGATTAACTGGATGTATGTGACAAACGTGATGTTTAGGTAATACTAGTGGTGATCCAACTGTTCTAAACACTCGGTTGTTTATAGACGCGATTTCTGCAATTTGCATTGCTTCTAAAGATGGATGTATTAAAGCACCACCTAATGCTTTATTATAAGCAGTTGAGCCAGACGGTGTAGATACGCATAAACCATCACCTCTAAAGCGTTCAAATTGTTCTCCTCTCAATACTAAATCCACAACTAATGTCGCACCATCATCTGTTTTGATTGTCGCTTCGTTCAAAGCAAGATATCTTGTTTCATATCCACCCTTTTTATAACGAACAATTACTTCTAACAATGGATACTCTATTACTTGATATGTAGAGTTATTAATTTCAATAATAAGTTTTTCAACTTCATGCGGTAGCCAGTCAGCGTAGAAACCTAAATGTCCTGTATGTACGCCGACAAAACTTACATCCCCTAGCATGTGACTATACTGGTGAAATGCTTGCAATAATGTACCATCTCCACCTACCGAAATTACAATATCAGGAGATTCTTCATCTTGAACCATATTAAAATCAGTCATATGGTTTTTCATTTTGTACATTAACGCATTAGACTTAGAGTCACCTTTTGACAAAATATTATATTTCACAGCATTCACCCCTCAATCATGATTATGTTTATTGCTTTTCTGTCTAGAATAATATTTTTGAGCTTCTTGAATTTCTTCACGAATTTCAGACATTTCCTCATCTAATAAAAATGCTGCTTCTGCTGCTCTTTCAAGCCTATTCCTTATTTCTGGAGGATAAGCACCGTCATACTTATATCTTAAAGTATGTTCAATTGTTGCCCAAAAATTCATTGCTAACGTTCTAATTTGTATTTCAGCCAAAACAGTTGTCTTACCATGTAATGTTTCAATAGGATAGCTTATGATGACGTGGTATGAACGATATCCACTTTCTTTAGTGTATTGAATATAGTTTCGTTCTTCTACCACTTCAAAATCTTGACGTTGTCTTAGTAATTCCACAACAACATCTATATCATCAACAAATTGACACATCATTCTTAAACCTGCAATATCATACATTTCTTCCTTTAATCTATCGAAAGGTATGTTACGCTGATTTGCTTTATCAATAATACTTGAAATTGGCTTTACGCGACCTGTAACAAATTCTATTGGCGAAGGTCTATCTAAAGATTCGTATTGTTTACGTAACCCCTTCAATTTAATCTTCAACTCGTCAATTGCTTGTTTATATGGTGCCAAAAATTCGTCCCATTGATTCATAACCATCACTCCGCTTTGTTTAATTCAAATGCTTCTTCTACAGAAGCGACAAATGCTTTACCATAGTTGTGATTATCTGCGATGTTGTCTAGTAAAAATTCCATTTCTTCTTTAAATGAAGTTAATATTAAATGATCGTTCACGATGACCTCTTTATCAAAATTCTCGTGAATCATTGACCATGTTTCTTCGACAAATAATAAATAATCATATTGCTCCCCACTGTCTAGCATATATACAAACGCAAGATTATCGCTATCAACAATCATATGTTCAGCCGGCTTTAATCCATCAGTTGGTTGGTCAGTATAACATTGTATTTGATTATCATTAATTTTAATTTCATTTACATAAATACGCATGACTGTTCCTCCTTATTCCCATTCATTTTAACACATTTTAATTTAAAGATTCATAACATGACTCTATTTTTACATAATTACTTGTTTAACCTATTATCTTCTATAATAATAGTATTAAAGGAAGTGTTAAAGACAATGGGACAAGAATTAGAAATAGAGTTTAAAAATTTACTTACTCGAGAAGAATATTCATCATTAAAACAATATTATTTTAAACAAAACGAACCTTTTAAACAAACAAATCACTACATAGATACAGAAAACCACGATATCATTTCTCAAAAAATGGCACTAAGAATACGTGAGAAAAACAAGCAATATGAAATGACTTTAAAAGTACCACAAAAAGTGGGTTTACTAGAGTACAACGAAGTAGTAGACAGTTTACCACCAATAAATGAACCGTTAGACAAACATTTTTTACCAAAAAATATTTCTGAAATATTAAATAAACAACAAGTTCCCTTAAATGAACTAAAGCTCTTGGGCGACTTAACCACATATAGATTAGAAAAAAGCCTAGATACAGGCCTTCTCGTTTTAGATCATAGCGAATATTTAGGGAAAGAAGATTTCGAATTGGAATTTGAAGTAACAGACTATAATAAAGGAAAAGAAGCCTTTTTAGAGCTACTTGCTGAACATCAAATTGAAAATCGTAAACCAGATAACAAAGTGAAACGCTTTTTTGACGCCCAAAGTCAATCAACATGAATTTGTTTTGATTACAAGTCGAATTACTTTTAAATATATAAGAACATGTTATATTAATATTATCAAGATTGAAATAAGCAAGAAAAGGTGAAATTATGACTCCATATGAAGTAATCGACCCCAAAGATTTATACGACATGATTGATCACTTTTATTACCTTGTAGAAAAGGATACACGGATTAATCATCTTTTCCCTGGTGACTTTGCAGAAACAAGTCGTAAACAAAAACAATTCTTAACACAATTTTTAGGTGGTCCTGCTTTATATACAGAAGAACATGGACACCCTATGTTACGTCAACGTCACATGCCTTTTAAAATAACAACTAAAGAACGAGATGCATGGTTAGAAAATATGGAAAAAGCACTTACGACATCTCATTTAGAAAGAGATATACAAGAATATTTATTTGAAAGACTTAAGCTAACTGCAAATCACATGGTTAACGCTTAATATAGTTGAAGGTGGATAATATGGCCGAAGAATTAAGATTAATCCATGCTAATGAACAAAGTAATGCTGATTTAACACCAGCAAGCAAAATAGAAATATATTCATTTTTCGATCCATTTTGCGAAGATTGTTTTAATCTTTCTTCTACATTAGCAAAGTTAAAAATAGAATATCAAAAATACGTAAAGATTCGTCAGATTTTGAACCCATCTCTTAAAGTATTAACTAAATGTCAGGCTCAAAGTACATGTGAATTTGATAATATAGCACTAGCTTTTAAAGCTGCTGAATTACAAGGACATAATCGAGCTACAAGATTTTTAAATTTAATTCAGAATGAGATTATACCTCATGAAAAAATTATTACAACAGAACTTATTAGAAAATGCGCTTTTAAATCGGGAATAGACTTATCTGTTTTTATAAATGATTTAAAAGAACAAGCTTTAACAGAAAGTCTACAGACGGACATGCATATTGCTCGAGAAATGGATGTAAATATGACACCTTCCCTTGTATTCTTTAATGAAGATATACATTCAGAAGGTTTAAAAGTCGAAGGAACATATCCTTATCATATTTATACGTATATCATTCAAGAATTAATCGGGACAGAAGTTGAGAAACAACTTCCACCTAAACTAATCGAATATATACAATCACAAAAACTCGTTTCCGAACAAGAAATAGCAACAATATATGAGTGGCCAGAGAAAATTGTAAAAAGAGAACTTAAAAAATTACAATTACAAGGTTACATTGAACAACAAGAATCTATTCATGGAGACTTCTGGAAATATAAGAAATGAAATTTACAAACTGAGCCTTGGACAATAAGTTTATTAGACTCAAATCAAACGGGATTGGGAAAGCATTATAAAAACAGCCAAAATTCTTTAGATAATAAGAATTTTGGCTGTTTTTGTATGAGGAGCGATGATAATTCACTTTTATTCAGAAATCTAGGGATAAGAAGTACTCTATGTTGCACGTTGAGCTACTCTTGCAACTTTCAGGTCACTATTTTTATATTATTGATTCGCAAAATCACATTCTTACTTATTAATACCGAAATAAAAAAGGATTTATCCGTAGGTTTTCACCTAATGGATAAATCCTTTTAATTTGAGTATGAATTTTAATCACCCATACTCATGCATGAAAGATTAATTAATCTTTTGGGCTATTGCCTAATAGATAACTTTTGGGATGTTAACTATGAACGAATAAATAAAAAACACCGTGTCTGATTACACGGTGCTTAAACAAAGGGGATGGGAGAAATTTTTCACTTCAAACAAAGGGGTATGTTTGTTATGTGATTAATTTCATATACGTAATATAACATGCTATGTACACATAATTCAACAGAAAACATCGTATTTTTCTATTTGTCACACACTTGTCATATTGGAAACGTGTACATGCTTTTATTCGCCTTTAACCAGTTTTTCAAAGGCATTTAATTTCTCTTCAAATACTTCCATCGCTTCTTCGATTGGTTGTGTAGATGTCATATCGACACCAGCTTTTTTCAATACTTCAATTGGATAATCTGAGCTTCCTGCTTTTAAGAATTCATTGATATATCTTTTAACAGCTGGTTCGCCCTCTTCTAAAATTTGTTTGCTTAATGCTTGTGCAGCACTATATCCTGTAGCATATTGATAAACATAGAAATTATAATAGAAGTGTGGGATACGAGACCACTCTTTAGCAATATTGTCATCTGTTATAACAGCGTCACCAAAATACTTTTTATTAAGTTCAGCATATTCATTATTTAATCTTTCAGCCGTTAAAGGTTCGCCGTCTTCTACAATTTTATGGATTAAATATTCGAATTCAGCAAACATTGTTTGTCTGAATAATGTTGCTCTAAATCTTTCAAGTTCTTGGTTTAATAAATATTTACGTTTTTCAGGATCTTCTAAGTTTTTATCCATGTATTCACTTAAAAGTGCTTCATTTGTTGTAGATGCAACTTCTGCTACAAAGATTGAATAATCACTTTCATTTGATAATTGATGTTTACGACTAAAGTAACTATGAGCAGAATGTCCGAATTCATGAATTAGCGTAAATAAGTCAGAAATTGAATCTGTCCAGTTTAATAAAATAAATGGATTAGTTAAATGTGCACCAGATGAATAACCACCTGAACGTTTACCTTTATTCTCATAAACGTCTACCCATCTATTATTCAATCCTTCTTCAACAACTTCTATATATTCTTGCCCCATTGGTTGTAATGCTTTAACCATCCAATCTTTAGCTTCTTCGTAAGGCATATCAAATGAAGAATCTTGAACTAATGGTGTATACATATCATACATATGCATTTCGTCTAAACCTAATAATTCTTTTCTTAATTCTGTATAACGGTGTAATAAAGGTAGATGTTTATGTACAGTTTCAATTAAGTTATCGTATACATCTTCTGGTATGAAATTATTAGATAATGCTTGTTGTCTAGCAGAATCATAATTGCGTACTTTAGAACTGAATATAGCTGTTTTTACTTTACCACTTAAAGTAGCTGTTAAAGTATTATTATGACTACCATAAGCTTCATATACATTATCGTATGCTGATTTTCTTAATACTCTATCTTCAGATTCTAATAGTTTTATATATGTTCCTTGCGTTAATTCGTGTTCATTACCATCTTTATCAATTGCTGGTTTAAATGTTAAATCAGCGTTATTGAACATACCGAAAACATTACTTGGCGTTTGCAATGCTTCGCCCGCTTCAGCTAATATTTTTTCTTCTTTATCGCCTAAAATATGAGGTCTCTTTTTATTTAATTTTTCAATATCAAATTGGTATCTCTTTAATCCGTCATGTGATTCAACGAACTGATTTAATGTATCTTCATCTATAGACATTAATTCAGGTAAAATAAAGCTCCATGCACTTGCAAATTTATTAGCTAAAGTTGCAGCTTTTGCTTCATATCCAGCGTATTTATCATTAGCAGTATCTTGATCGTGCTTTAAATGTGCATAGACATATACTTTACCTAATTTCTCGTCAATTTCACTATCTAATAATAGAGCGTTATATAGTGTTTCAGCATTATCTTTCAAATGTCCTTTATACTGTTGTTCTTTCCCTAAATAAGACTCTAATTCATTGAAAGCTTCTTCGTATGCTTCATCTGAAGAAAATATTGTTGTTAAATCCCAAGTGTACTTTTCTTCTTGTTCTTCCCTAGTAATTAATTTTGCCATATTAATAGCCTCCTTTGACATTCATATTAATAATTTTCTCATTAATCTCATTTTTTTGCACGTGATAAAGTCATTTTATTAAGTATTGATAAATATGACTTCAAGGCGCTTTTTTAAATGTCTTCCTTGGAATAGTTCACATTATTAAAAGTTCTAAATTTAATGAAAGAATTAAAACGTTCAAAAGTAAACGTACCTTTATTAATTTCTAAATATAAATAACATTGCCACGTTATAGCATTCGTTAAAATATATAATTGTTCAGGTACAATTATTCCTAAAAATTTAGGTCTATTCTTATGTATGAGACCAGATTGATATAATAAGGATAAAGTTGGTTCTAAAACACTTCTTGTTTGTCTACATTTTCCAAGATAATTATTATAAAAATTATCATTCAAAAGAAATGTTGGCACTCTTGATACATTATGTGTTTGTAATAAATCTTCCCATTTTATGATATTCTTTCTATAAATAAAATGGGAAATATCTAATGATTGTAATTGATCATATTTAATTAGCAACTTACGATTATAATCATATGTAATAAGTGTTCGATGCGTATGATTGATGAGAGCAGCTCCAAAATAACTTAACTTTAATATCCCATTATACTCATTCGCCGGTTTACTTATCCAAATCACATTTAAATTTAAAGCCCTAAATCCTGCTGTTCTGCTATCTAACAACTCTAGATTAATTGGTGAATATTGAAACTCTATAACAAGGTTACGATTTATCAATATGTCTGGTATTTGTTCGATTTCATGCAAATAATATTCCATGTCTATTTGTACTTTCTTATTTAAACTTGAATAAATGTGGTGCTTAGATGCAAAATGGGCTAAAGTTTCTTTCTTATAAACGTTTTTTAAACAATAACTATTAGATTTATGAGCAAAATGAGCAATAGTATGCTTTCCACGTCTAAGAATTAACTCTGAATTACATTCAGGACATCTATACAATTCATTGGATTTTGCATGTTGAGCATATACAAGTTCATTTCTAGTATTTAATCCCATAAGCATAAAAAAACACCTCTTTACTTTATTAAACGTAAAGAGGTGTTAAAATTACTTATTTTTAATTTGATTTTTTGGTTCAAAATATCTCGTGATTTGACCCATTACATTATAACTCATAACAACCTTAGCATAATCATCTAAATATAATTTAGACACTTGAGTTGGATTTGCATACTCTAATAGTTGTCCGTAGAAATCATTAATAATTTCTTCATTATCTATTTGATCAAATTGTACATAATAATAATATTTGTTGTCTAACATATATAATAAGTCTGTAAATACTAAGTCTTTATGTTCATTATAATGTGCATATTCAATAATATCTTCTAACTCTTCAAATCTAACAAGCAATCCTATATCTTTAGGAACAAATTGCTTTCTAGTTTCTTCATCTTGATCGTTTAAGAGTTCTCCAATATTTTGATCGGAATCGAGTGCTTGAGATAAGAAATCATTGACTTGATATTCTAATTGTTCATTAGATTCTTCATCAGTCATATTTAACAGTTCATCGCCTTTAGACTTAGAAACTGTAACTTCTACACCCTTTTCGAATGCATGCACTTGAATCCATAACGGGCCTTCGACTACGAATTCTTCTTCGTCATTAATTTCATCCATCATTGACCAGAAAAATTCTTCACCACGTTTGCGGTTGGTCCATAAATCTTCTCTCTTGAAACCTCGTGCTTCGATGTCTTGATAAGTTATAAATAATTTTACCGTTGTTTCATCAATTCGTTCTATTCTCATAATGTCACACTCCCTTACTCTAGGAATAGTACATCCATTGTATTATAAACTCTTACATTTTAACAGTAATTTGTTCGAACTATTTTCTTTTATTTTTATACACAAAAATAGCCCCTGTAAACAGGAGCCATAATTCTAATATTAGACCAAATTAGTCAACCATACGTTGAGCTTCTAAAAGTTGGAATGTACGCACTTTGCGTGGTAAGAAACGACGAATTTCATCTTCGTTATAACCAACTTGTAGACGTTTATCATCTAAGATAATTGGACGACGTAATAGTCCTGGGTTATCTTGAATAATTGTATATAGTTCTTGTAGTGGCAATGCATCGATATCCACATTTAATTTTTGATATGTTTTAGAACGAGTTGAAATAATTTCATCTGTTCCGTCTTCTGTCATTTTTAAGATTGATTTAATTTCATCTAATGTTAAGTGTTCTGAAAAAATATTACGCTCCGTATACGGAATGTCATGTTCTTGTAACCATGCTTTCGCTTTACGGCAAGATGTGCAACTTGGTGAAGTAAATAATGTTACCATACATCTCACTCTCCTAATTGAATATTATTTATGTTAAACGTCAGTGAACTTTATAAGATTATATTCCACTTATATATCATTTACCCTATATAGCACTAGGTTAAACATAAATGCTCACTTTGTTTAATTCCTATCTTAACGCTATAAATATATTATATAACTCAAAGATTAAAATTAAATGAGAAAAAACTAATAATTCATTAAAAAGCGAATAAATTATTGATTAATTCAGTGTAAATTGCGCATTTCCCTACTCATTAAGAATAACACAACTTACAAATTAATAAAATACTGTTATAATAGTAGAAAGAAATTATGTAGAAAAGAGGCATTTTTTTAATGGAAACTTTATTCTCTGGCATCCAACCTAGTGGGATTCCTACAATAGGAAATTACATTGGTGCGCTGAAACAATTCAATGAAATTCAATATAATTATGATTGCTATTTCTGTATTGTAGATCAACATGCAATAACAGTACCTCAAGATCGACTAAAATTACGTGAAAACACACGTAAGTTAGCAGCTATTTATTTAGCTTCCGGAATCGACCATGAGAAAGCAACATTATTTATCCAATCTGAAGTACCTGCTCACATTCAAGCAGGTTGGATTTTAACAACAATATCTTCAATTGGTGAATTGGAAAGAATGACACAATATAAGGATAAAGCTCAGAAACAATTTCAAGGTATCCCAGCAGGTTTATTAACTTACCCACCTTTAATGGCAGCTGATATTGTACTATATAATACAAATATCGTTCCAGTAGGCGACGATCAAAAACAACATTTAGAATTAACTAGAAATGTAGTAGATCGTTTTAATACTAAATACAATGATATTTTAACTAAACCTTCTATTCATATGCCGAAATTCGGTGCAAGAATTATGAGCTTACAAGATCCAACTAAAAAAATGAGTAAAAGTGATGATAATCAGAAAAACTTTATTTCATTATTAGATGAACCAAACGTTGCCGCTAAAAAAATAAAAAGTGCCGTAACTGACTCTGATGGTATTGTTAAATACGATAAAGAGAACAAACCAGGCATAAGTAACCTACTTGTCATATACTCTAGTATCACAGGTCAAACTGTTGAAGAATTAGAAGCACAATATGAGGGCAAAGGTTATGGAGATTTTAAAACCGATTTATCAGAAGAAGTTAAACGATTCTTAACAGACTTCCAAGAAAAATATAACTATTTCTATGAAAACAAAGATATTCTAGACGAAATCCTTGATCAAGGTAGAGATAAAGCTAGTAAAGTCGCTAATAAGACGCTTAAAAAAATGGAAAATGCAATGGGATTAGGTAGAAAAAGAAAATAACCATAAAATTATGAGACTAGAAGATCAATCCTAACTCAAAATAAATAAGCATATTACTTAACTGATTAATACAGTTTGAAAGTGATATGCTTATTTTTTAAATCTATAATTTTGTTCATATAAGGTTGCGCTTGATATAGTTTGATCCAGTAGTCACATACTCTTACTATCCGAGCAAGTGACAGCACTAGACAAATTCGTTATAACTCTCAATATTTTATACAAAGTTTTCATAGACGACACTGGCAATGTTGAAAAAGCTTGATTTGAACGCATTTTCAATCCAATCAACTACTGCCAATATATAATATAATTTAGGAACAACTTTATGAGACAATAACGGTAGCCTTATTGACTATTCTTACCAAACGTGTCAATAACGAGGCCCTCAATGTATTCATAATGACAGCGATGTTAATAATACACATTAGATTTCGTAAATTAATTCTTAATTATAATAAAAATCTTTATTGTTACTTCCATAATAAAAAGAGTTACTCGTCTAAACATCATAGTCTAAATGAGTAACTCTTATTTAATATTTGTGCATTATTTTTTATTTTTCAATATATGCTTCTTTCAATGTAGATACCCCACCAAATTGGTGATTAACGACGTTTTTAACATTTGGTTTTTGTAGTTGAGCTACACCAACTTGGTAAAGCGGTACAATACCCGCTTCGTTTAACAACATACCTTCTGCTCGTTGTAATTCTTTTAGTCGTTTATCTGGATTTTCAGCTAGTGATGAGTCTGCTGCTTTAATAATCTTGTCATATTCTTTATTAGACCAGCCTGTGTTGTTATGTGAACCATCTGTTACATAAAGCTCTAAGAATGTCATCGGGTCAGGATAGTCTGGTATCCAGTTTTCTAATGACATTTCATATTGCCCTTTAGAAACAACATCAAGTTTTTGTTTAAATGGTTGTTGTTTAATTTTAATATTTACACCATCTAAATTTTTCTCAAGTTGTTCTTTGAAGTATTCAGCATCTCTTTTAGCTGTATCTTTGTCGTATGTCATTAATTCAATCGTAAATTCATCTTTCCCTAATTCTTTTTTAGCTTTTTCAAAATGTTCTTTAGCTTCTTTCACATTGTAGTGATTTTCATTTTTAACGCCATCTTGGTATTCATTACCTTTACTGTCTTTAACAAAGTCTTTTGGCACAAAGTTATCAGCTGGAATAGATCCGTTATTTAAATTATTTTTTACATAAGCTTTTTTATCAATTGCTTTTGCAAATGCTAATCTAAAGTCTTCGTTTTTAAATTCTGGAACTTTATCTTCGTTTAATTTGAAATAATAAGTTATTGTATCTAATTCCGTTGTGTAACCTTTATCATCTTTATATTTATTAACTTGTTCTGCAGGTAATTCAACAATGTCTAATTTATTTGTTTCGTATAAATTTACTGCAGTAGAAGCTTCTTTTACAACTTTGTAATTAACTTTATCCAATTTAACTTTATCTTTATCCCAGTACTCATCGTTTTTCTCAAGTGTAACTTTGTCATCTGTTTTCCATTCAATCATTTTGAAAGGACCATTATATAATGTGTTTTTCAAAGTTGTACCATATTTATCGCCTTGTTTCTCAACGAATTTTTTATTTTGCGGCATAAACGTACCGAATGAAAGTAATTCTTTATAGTATGGTAATGACTTCGTTAGTTCGAACTCTAATGTGTGGTCATCTATAGCTTTTACACCAAGTTCTTCTGGCTTCTTATCTCCAGAATTGACTTCTTCTGCATTTTTAATGTCGAATAATATATAAGCATATTCAGATGCAGTATCTGGATCAACTACTTTTCTCCAAGCATATACGAAATCATTTGCTGTAACTGGGTCTCCATTAGACCATTTAGCATTTTCTCTTAATTTAACTGTCCACTTTTTACCGTCGTTAGTGATTTTCGGCTCCCCTTTAGCGACAGCTGGAATAGCTTTATCGTCTTTATCTAATGTATACAAACCTTCCATCGTTTGGAAAAACATATCAAATGAAAGTCCATCAGTAGCCATTGCAGGATCCATTGTTGGAACATCTCCATTGATTTGGAGGTTTAATGTTTGACCATCTTTTGAACTTTTTCCACCGCTTCCTCCTGATGAACAAGCACTCAATACTAAAACTGCAGTTAACAATATCGATAAAATTTTTATACCTTTTGACATGTAACTCATCCCCTTAGTTTCTATTTATTTAAACTATGATTTGTTACTTTTGCTTACTTGCATGCTTTAAGTCTGTGTCTCCCCCAAACTTATGTCTTTCAATGTCATTAACATAACTTTGAGTTAAACGTGCATTACCTTGTTGGTAAATAGGTATAATAGTCGCTTCATCTAATAACAATGACTCAGCATCTTGCATTGCTTCAACACGTTCTTGCTCTTTCTTCAGTAGTTTATTTCCTGAATCCTCAATTTTCTTATCATATTCTTTGTTTTTCCATCCAGTTTCATTCATAACATTATCGCTAGTAAATAATTCTAGGAATGACATAGCATCTGGATAATCAGGAGCCCATCTTCCAAATGAAATTTGATAATCCATACTTGATTCTAATTTTAATTTTTGTTTAAACGGTTGCTGTTTAACTTTAATTTTTACACCAGGTAAATTTTGTTCGATTTGTTCTTTAAAGTACTCAGCGTCTTTCTTGGCATTGTCTTGATCATAAGTTAATAATTCAAATGTAAATTCATCTTTACCAAGATCTTTTTTAGCTTTTTCTAAATGCTTTTTAGCTGATTCTTTATCAAATTTATTTTCTGTTTCGACGCCTTTAGTATAATCTTTACCTTTAGTATCTTTTACAAATTCGGTCGGAACTAATGTTTTAGCTGGTTTAGAACCATTGTTTAAATTACTCTTAACATATTGTTCTCTATCAATCGATTGGGCAATTGCCATTCTTAAATCTTTATTTTTAAATTCTGGTACATCCTTTTGATTCATTCTCATAAAGTAAACTCTAGCTTCTAGTTCGGTATTATAAGCTTTATCGTCTTTATATTTATTTACGTTTTCAGCTGGTATTAAAGCTTCATCAACATCACCAGCATTATACATATTTAAAGCTGTTTGAGGTTCTTTAACAACTTTGAAGTTAACACTGTCTAATTTTACATTTCCTTTATCCCAATACTTATCATTTTTCTTCAAAGTATAATTATCTTCTGTTTTCCAATCTGATAAAGTAAACGGTCCATTATATAATGTGTCTTTAGCTGTTGTTCCGTATTTATCTCCTTTTTCTTTAACGAACTTTTCATTTTGAGGTAAAAATGAACCGAAAGTAAGTAACTCTTGATAATAAGGTAATTCACGATTAAGTTTAATTTCTAAAGTTTTATCATCAACCGCTTTTACACCTAACTCTTCAGGTTTCTTTTTACCTTTATTAATATCTTCAGCATTCTCGATATCAAACATGATAAATGCATATTCAGAAGCTGTCTTTGGCGTAACTAACTTTCTCCAAGCATAAACGAAATCATTTGCTGTAACTTTCTCTCCATTAGACCACTCAGCATCTCTTAATTCTATCGTCCAAGTTAAACCGTCATCAGATTTCTTTGGATCTCCTTTCGCTATACCCGGAATAGCTTTATCATGTTTATCTAATTTGTACAAACCTTCCATTGTGTTATTCAATACATCAAAAGAAGTTGCATCTGTTGCTAAACTTGAATCCATCGATGGTATATCAGAAATTGAAATAAGACGTAATGACTTGCCATCCCCTGCAGCATCACTGTCCTTCTTTTCCTTTCCACCCCCGCTACATGCTGACAAAACTAAAGTTATCGACAAAAGTACTAATGAAATTAATCTCAACCTCTTCTTTCTCATAAACATATCCCCTTATTCGATTTTTGAAAATTCAGTCATTTTCTGAACTTTCTTTAATTATAAAGATATTTATAATTTGTCGCAACTTAATTTTTCTATTATATGTATAAATTATGTTCTTCTTGTTCATATATTTAGTGATTCCACTTATAAAATAAAAAAACCTTACAAAACATTTAAGCTTTGTAAGGTTCTATCTATTAAATATTATTTAGCACCTTTTATTTCTACTTCTTTAAGGGTATAATCTCCACCATATTTATGGTTTTGCCAATTTTTGATATAAGGCTGTCTTAAACGTGCTGATCCTGTTTGGAATAGCGGCGCGATAGATGCTGAATCTAAAAATTGCGTTTCTGCATCTTGTAATTTTTCAATTCGCTTATCTTCGTTCTCTTCTTTAAGCATTTCATCTGAATTCGCTTCTTCCAAAGCTTTATCATATTCTTCATTAGCATAGCCTGTTTGGTTATGAGGTGAATCAGATGTAAATAAATCTAAGAATGTTGTTGGGTCTGGATAATCTGGGAACCACCCAGCAAATGAAATATCGAAATCTTTTTTAGATTCTAATGCTAATTTCTGTTTAAAAGGTTGTTGTTTAATTTTTAATGTAACGCCTGGAAGATTTTTTTCTACTTGTTCTTTAACGAACTCTCCTGCTTTTTTAGATTCATCTTCATCATATGTTAAGAGTTCTATTGTGAATTTATCTTTTCCTAAATCTTTTTTAGCTTTTTCAAGTGATTTCTTAGCATCATCTTTATCAAATTCCAGTGGTGATTTCACACCATCTATATAATCTTTACCTTTACCATCTTTAACGAAATCTTTAATCATTAATGTATCTAATGGTTTAGATCCGTTGTTTAATAAGGAATCGACATAAGATTTTTTATTTACTGATGTTGCTATTGCTTTTCTTAAATCTTCATTCTCTAAATCTTTATTTTTCTCTTTGTTAATTCTAAAGAAATAGCTTCCTGAAGTAGACTGGGTAGAGAAGTCTTCTCTATCTTTATATTTTTTTACGTTTTGTGCATCCAATCCTACCATATCTAGCTTACCAGTTTGGTACATATTAATTGCTGTTTGTGTATTTTTCACAACTTTGATATTAACATCTTTAAGTTTAACTTTATCTTTATCCCAATATTTATCATTTTTCTCTAATTTCCACTTATCTTCAGATTTCCATTCTGTTAATTTAAACGGGCCGTTTGATAAAGTTGTTTCAGCTGTTGTACCAAAATCATCACCATGTTTTTTCACAAATTTTTCATTTTGCGGCATGTATGAGCTGAATGCTAATAAACTTTCCATCCATGGAACATCTTTTACAAGTTTAATTTCTAATGTTTGATCATCAATTGCTTTAACGCCTAGTTCTTCAGGTTTTTTATCACTGTTTGTAATTTCTTTTGCATTTTCTATGTTTTCAAACATATATGAAAATTCAGCAGCAGTATCTGGATCTACAGTACGTCTCCATGCAAATACAAAGTCGTGAGCTGTTACTGGATCGCCATTAGACCATTTTGCATCATCACGTAGCTTAATCGTCCATGTTTTACCATCGTTTGATTTTTCAGGTTCACCTTTTGCTACACCTGGTACTGGCTTATCATCTTTATCTAATACATATAAACCTTCTAATGTTTGTGTAAATGTCGTAAATGAAACTTGGTCAGAAGCTAATGATGGATCCATAGTAGGAATATCATCGCCAGAAGATAAATTTAATTCGTTCTTGGATTTAGATTGTTTAATGTTATCGCTATTATCTTCTTTTTCGTTGCTACCGCATGCTGCTAACGTTAATATAATCGCACTTATCACTGCAAATAAAGCTGTGAGTTTTCTCTTCATTTTATTACTCCCCTTACATTTGGTGATTTAATAGCTTTCAGTTAATTAATTAAGAAGCTTATACAAAAAGGCAATCAATATTCCCATCGATTGCCTTAATTGTTTGATTATTTAGATCCTGCGATTTCTACTTCTTTAAGTGAGTAGTCACCACCGAATTTATGTGGTTGCCAATTCTTAACATAAGGTTGACGTAAACGTGCTACACCTTGTTGGTAAAGTGGCCCAATAGAAGCAGATTCTAAGAATTTACTTTCTGCATCTTGTAACATTTTAGTACGTTTTTCGCTATTTTCTTCTTTCAGCATTTCATCAGTATTTGCTTCTTTTAACGCTTTATCATATTCAGCATTTGAATATCCAGTTTGGTTATGTGGACTATCTTTCTTAAATAAGTCTAAGAATGTTGTTGAATCAGGATAGTCAGGACCCCAACCAGCAAATGAGATATCATAGTCCCCTTTAGATTCTAAAGCTAATTTCTGTTTAAACGGTTGTTGTTTAATTTTTAATGTAACACCTGGTAAATTTTTCTCAACTTGTTCTTTAACAAATTCAGCAGCTTTTTTAGATTCATCTTGATCATAAGTTAATAGTTCAATATCAAATTTATCTTTACCAGTTGCTTTTTTAGCTTTTTCTAATAGTTTTTTAGCTTCTTCTTTATCATAGTTTAATGGAGATTTAACACCATCGATGTAGTCTTTCCCGTCTTCATCTTTAACGAAGTCTTTAACCATTAATTTATCAGAAGGAACTGAACCATTATTTAATAAAGAATTTACATATTCTTTCTTGTCTATTGATTTAGCAAATGCTTTTCTTAAATCTTCATTTTTTAAGTCTTTATTCTTAGTATTGTTAATTCTAAAGAAATAGTTAGATGAGTTGAGTTCAGTAGAGAAGTCTTCTCTATCTTTATACTTACTAACATTTGAAGCATCTAAGCCTACCATATCTAATTTACCTGTTTGGTACATATTAATAGCTGTTTGTACTTCTTTAACTACTTTATAGTTAACTTCTTTAAGTTTAACTTTGTCTTTATCCCAATACTTATCATTTGGTTCTAATTTCCAATTGTCTTCTGTTTTCCATTGTGTCATTTTGAATGGACCATTTGATAATGTTGTGTCAGCTGTAGTACCGAATTTCTTGCCTTGTTTTTCGACAAATTTTTCATTTTGTGGCATGAATGATCCGAATGCGAATAAACTTTGCATCCATGGAACGTCTTTCACTAATTTAACTTCTAAAGTTTGATCATCGATAGCTTTTACGCCTAGTTCTTCAGGTTTTTTCTTACCCGATGTAATTTCTGATGCATTTTCGATGTTTTCAAACATATATGCATATTCAGCAGCTGTGTCTGGGTCTACAGTACGTTGCCAAGCATATACAAAGTCATGAGCAGTTACAGGGTCCCCATTTGACCATTTAGCATCATCACGTAACTTCATCGTCCAAGTCTTGCCATCGTCAGATTTCTCTGGATCGCCTTTCGCAACACCAGGTACAGGTTTATCATCTTTATCTAACACGTATAACCCTTCTAAAGTTTGGTTAAATGTAAAGAATGAAACTTGGTCAGTAGCTAACGATGAATCCATCGTTGGTATATCAGATGTTGAAGATAAGTTTAAGACGTTTTCAGATTTTTCACTTTTAACGCCGCCTTTACCTCCACTATCATCTTTTTTGGAACCTCCACCACTACAAGCTGCAAGTGTTAGTACAGCTGCAACTAAGATTGACATGAGTACAGAAAGTCTTTTCCTCATATAGTTACTCCCCCTTGTTTTCTGTCTTCTGAAAATTCAGAAGCTTTAATAATATTATATTTTAAAAATGTATGAAAAACAATAGAAATTCACACAATTTTCAAATAATTGTTATTTTACACTTTCAAATTATTAATAATTAGTTGTAATAATAATTCTATTAGTACATATTATGCTTCTGATAAATTAAATGTCTTGTTGTAATTTTCTTTTTTCTTAGCAAATTCTTTCTCAGAACAATATACGTAATGCTCCGGCCCTACTTCTCTCAATTCTAGCTCTTCATCATCAGTATATTGATGTACGTCAGGATCGTATGATGATCTTGTTCTTGTTCTTTCAGATTCTGGATCTGGTAATGGAATAGCTGACAATAATGATTTAGTATATTCATGTTGTGGATGTTTATATATTTGATCTGATGGTCCAAGTTCAACTAATTTACCAAAGTACATAACACCGATTCTATCTGATATATATTTAACCATTGATAAATCATGCGCGATGAATAAGAATGTAATTCCTTTTTCTTCTTGCAATCTTTGCATTAAGTTTACAACTTGTGCTTGAATTGAAACGTCTAAAGCTGAAATAGGTTCATCTGCTATAATAAATTCTGGTTCTACTGCTAAAGCACGTGCTATTCCTAAACGCTGTCTTTGTCCGCCAGAGAATTCATGTGGATATCTATTTGCATGTTCTTTATTTAAACCTACTGTTTCCAACAATTCGTAAACACGCTTTTTTCGTTCTTCGTTGCTAGAAACTAATTTATGTACATCTAATCCTTCAGCAATAATATCCATTACTTTTAATCTTGGATTTAAAGACGCATATGGATCTTGGAAAATCATTTGCATACGTCGATTAAACTTTAATAAATCTTTACGTTTTTTGATGTTTTGAATATCAACATTATCAAATATAACTTTTCCATCCGTTGCATCATGTAATTTAATAAGTGTTCGTCCAGTTGTGGATTTTCCACAACCAGACTCCCCTACTAAACCTAATGTTTCACCACGATATATTTGGAATGAAATATCATCTACTGCTTTTACTTCATTTTTCTTGCCTTCGTTGAAATATTGTTTCAAATTCTGTACGTCGATTAATATTTCTTTTTTCTCAGCCATTAGAACGTCACCCTTTCTACACGCTTCGGCTTATCAAACTGGTCAGGTGTTTCTTTTAATTTATTTTTAACCGCTTCTGGTAAGTCTACTTCTGGTGCTCTTTCATCTAACAACCAAGATTTCACGAAATGTGTAGGTGAAACTTGGAACCATGGCGGTTCTTCCTTGTAGTCGATATCCAGTGCATAATCACTTCTCCTAGCGAACGCGTCTCCTACAGGCGGCTTTATTAAATCTGGTGGTGTACCAGGAATTGCAAGCAACTCTGTTTCATGAGATGTTTCAAGGCTTGGCATAGAAGATAGAAGCCCCCAAGTATACGGATGTTTCGGATTATAGAAAATTTCATCTACTGAACCTGTTTCTACAATTTGTCCACCATACATTACAGCCACTCTATCAGCTACGTTTGCCACAACACCTAAGTCATGGGTGATAAAAATAATTGATGTATCAATCTTATGTTGTAACTCTTTCATCAACTCTAATATTTGAGCTTGTATAGTAACGTCCAAAGCAGTTGTAGGTTCATCCGCTATGAGTATTTTTGGATCACAAGCCAATGCCGTTGCAATAACAATACGTTGTCTTTGTCCACCTGAAAATTGGTGTGGGAAATTATTAAAACGATTCTTTGCGTTAGGCAATCCAACTAAATCTAAAATATCTAATGCCCTTTTCTTAGCATCACTTTTAGATAATTTTTGGTGCTTAATAAGAGGTTCCATAACTTGCTTTCCTATTTTCATAGTTGGATTTAATGAAGTCATTGGATCTTGGAAAATCATCCCTATTTCCTTACCTCTGATTTTTTGCATTTCTTTTTCTTCTAACTTCGCTAAATCTTTACCATCAAATAAAATAGAACCTTCTTTTATTCTGCCTACTTTACTTGGTAGTAATTGCATTAAAGCTTTTGTAGTAACTGATTTTCCCGAACCAGATTCACCAACAATTGCGAGTGTTTCACCTTTATCAAGATAAAAATCTACACCTCTAACTGCTTGTACTTCCCCCGCGTCAATGTCGAAGGAAACTTTTAAGTTATTTACTTCTAAAATTCTCTTAGCCATAATTCATTTCCTCCTTATTATTTACGCATTTTAGGGTCAAAGGCATCTCTTAGACCATCACTGAATAGATAGAAGAATAAGATTAATAAGCTTAATACCACAGCTGGAACAAATAGTTCATGTGGGAAGATCAATAACATCTTTCTTCCTGTATCAACTAGAGAACCTAATGATGCTTGTGGTGCTGGTATACCGAGACCAATAAAGCTTAAGAATGCTTCGAAGAATATTGCACTTGGTACTGTAAACATTGACGTTACAATAATTGGTCCAAGTGTGTTTGGCAAAATATGTTTAAAGATTAATTTATAATTTGATACCCCTAATGTTCTTGAAGCCATTACGAATTCTTGTTCTTTAAGTTTTAAGAATTGTCCACGAACAATACGACTCATACCTAGCCAACCTGTAACGGACATGGCTAAAATAATTGTCCACATTGACGGATCGAATAATAACACGAACAAGATAACAACAATTAAGTTTGGAATTGAAGATAATATCTCAACAATACGTTGCATGATATCATCCGTCCTACCACCGAAGTAGCCAGATAAAGCACCGTATATTACCCCAATAAATATATCTAATGCTGCTGCTATTACACCGATGAATAATGATACTTGCGTACCTCTCCATGTACGTGTCCATAAGTCACGTCCTAATTCATCTGTACCAAACCAATAGTTCTCATTTACATTAGATCCTTCGTAAACATCGAAGCCGTCTCTATCTGTACCATCAAATGGCAAGAAAGGAACTTGATCTAATACTGGTATTTTTGGTGGCAAGTTAGCGTGTGACACGTTTTGGTCACTAAACTTATGATCATTCATAAGTGGACCAACTAGTGATAATAAAGTAAGTAATACTAACCCTATTAAACCAATTACTGCTAATTTATTACTTTTTAGTTGAGCCCAAGCATCTTGCCAGAATGTACGACTCTTTCTTTCAAATTTCTCTTCAACCACTTTGTCTCTACCGTGAAGAACAAACTTTTCAGCCGGCACCCCTTGTGTAGAATGTGTGATTGAGGCATTGTCATAACCGCTATTGTTTAATTTATCTTTCTCATGATCGTTATTAGCCATTATTTTTTACCTCCTTCAACACGAATTCTAGGGTCAATAAGACCATACAATACGTCTACAATAAAGATTGAAATTATAAATAAGAAACTGAATAGTAATGTTAATGCCATAATAACTGGATAGTCATTCGTTTGAATTGAACGTACGAACTGGTCACCTAGTCCTGGCACTCCAAAGATGTTTTCAATTGTCAATGTACCAGTTAAAATCCCAGCTAACATTGGAACAATAATTGTAATAATTGGAATTAAACCATTACGTACAGCATGTCCGAATATTACTCTTGAACTGGACATCCCCTTAGCTCTCGCTAATTCTATGTAATCAGAGCCCAATACCTCAATCATTTCAGAACGTATATAACGTGCAATTGTTGCTGTTACACCTGCTGCTAAAGCTAAGGATGGTAACACTGCAGTCATAAATCCACTCCAACCTGCTACAGGGAAGATTTGCCATTCAACAGCAAATACATATTGTAGCAACACTGCCAGAACGAATGACGGCACCGAAATGAAAATAACTGATAAGAAGGTTGCTCCATAGTCAATAATCGTATTTTGCTTGATTGCGGCCACTATACCGAGCAATAGTCCGGTAATTGTACCTAAAATCATCGCGTATGTACCCATTTCAACAGAGGGTCCTAGTCTTGGTTTTATTAAACTCCAAACTTCTCTGTTATCGTATTGGAATGAAATACCGAAATCACCTTTAGCTACATTTTTTAGGTAATTTGCATACTGTACTGATACAGGATCATTCAAACCATACTTTTCGTTTATAATAACTTTTTGTTCTTCTGATAATTTCTCATCGTTGTACGGTGAACCCGGTAACAATTTCATTAAGAAAAATGTTATCGTCATAATTAAAAACAATGATATGAACATATAAAGAATACGTTTCAAAGTGTACTTAACCATTGTTTTGCCTCCAATCCCCTTATCGAATTCATATTTCTTTTAATATTCAGAAATATTTATATACATTATACAGAATTTATTCAACTTAAATCAACACGAATATTCTGAATTTTGAATAAGCATTACCCAATATCTACTTGTTGTTTTATCACAATAAAGCGACAACGCGAAGCAATTATTCATTTTATAGGTATAAATATACAATACTAGTATAATAATTACCTATTTTTACAAGTAAAGGATTAATTTATATGTATTTGCATACATAAAATATACATATGTAAAATTACACAAATATTTTTATTAAGTTTCTTAAAATATAAAAAATATTTTTCAATCTGTTATAATACAATTAATTCTTAACGTTAGAGGTAGGTAATTATGAAATTTTGGAGTATTTTTACCTTCAGTTACATAGGCATATTTTTAATTTTATGTTTAGTATTTATGAAGGATTTAGATCAAGCGAGTAATATTTTCTTTTATATGATGACTATTTTATTTGCAGTTAGTTGGCTTATTGCAATGAAACAGGATGGTGTTGGAGAAGTATCTAGACAAGCAATACGTAAATTTAACTTTCACATGAAATCTAAAGCTTCACAATCATATTTAGAAGACGATGAAGTAATGAATCCAAATATGAAGGATATAAATCTTAAAGAAAGAAATGTATATGATTGGGTGATACCGTTTGTTGTTGTTAGTACTGTATTTTTTATCATATCTATTATAATAGGATTTTTAGTTTAGCTGATTGTTCGTGTTAATTAATATGGTCAATAAATTACCGTAAGTTGTCTAGTGCGCTTCCTTATGTAGAGTGCGCCAAAAGTTCAACACACAAGTAAAAAACAGGCTGGGACAAAATCATGTCTCAGCCTGTTTCATTATAATGTTAGTAAACAGCTGTTAAGCTCTATGTTGCACGTGGACTCTGTCTTGCTACATTATAACCTTCTATGTTGCACGTGGACCTCGTCTTGCAACATTTTGACCTCGTATGTTGCACGTGGATCTCGTCTTGCAACATTTTGACCTTCTATGTTGCACGTGGACCTCGTCTTGCAACATTCATAAACATTATCCACAAAAAAGCTGAGACATTCGTTAAAAATGTCTCAGCTTCTTATTTTATTTAAATTTTTTAAAGATTAATACTGCGTTATGTCCACCAAATCCTAGGCTGTTACTCATTGCATATTCAATGTCTAAATTAGCCGCTTCATTAGGTGTAATATCTAAGTTAATTTCTGGGTCTGGTGAAGTTGCATTTATTGTTGGTGCAACGATACCATTTTGTATAGATAAGCCTGTTAAAATAGCTTCTACTGCTCCTGTTGCGCCTAATAAATGACCCATCATTGATTTTGTAGAACTTATTTTAAGGTTTTTAGCTGCTTCGCCAAACGTAGAGTTGATTGCTAATACCTCGTATAAGTCACCAATTGGTGTACTTGTACCATGAGCATTTAAATATTGAATGTCTGCGGCTTTAATACCTGCATCCTCAATAGCCGCTTGCATTGCTCTAGCACCGCCTTCACCATTTGGAGATGGTGCTGTAATATGGTATGCATCACCTGTTGAACCGTAGCCAACAACTTCAGCATAAATATGAGCCCCACGAGCTTTAGCTGATTCTAATGACTCTAATACAACAACTCCAGCGCCTTCTCCCATAATGAATCCATCTCTTCCTTCTTGGAATGGACGGCATGCTGAGTCTCTATCTGGATTAGTAGATAATGCTTTGTTAGCACTGAAACCAGCCATAGCCATTTCAGTAATTGGTGCCTCTGTTCCACCAGCTATCATAACATCAGCATCTCCACGTTGAATGATTTTGAAAGCATCACCAATTGAATTTGTACCTGTAGCACATGCTGTAACAGTACAACCATTTGGCCCTTTAGCTCCTAAATCAATAGAAACTTGTCCTGTAGCCATATCTGGAATCATCATAGGTACGAAAAATGGGCTTACACGTTTTGGTCCACGTTTTAACAACATATTATGAGAGTATTCGAAAGTTTCCATACCACCTATACCAGAACCAATCCATACTCCTACACGGTTGCTATTCTCATCAGTAATTTCATATTTAGAATCCTTTAAAGCTTCACGTGCAGCTACAATCGCATATTGAGTAAATCTATCCATCTTACGGTATTCTTTTTTAGGAATGTGATTTTCAATATCGAAGTCTTTTAATTCACCTGCTAATTTAGCTGGAAATTCAGATACATCAATTCTTGTGACTTTATCTATTCCGTTTTCGCCGTTGATTGCATTTTTCCATGTTGTAGGGACGTCATTACCCAAAGGATTTAACGTTCCTAAACCAGTCATTACAACACGTTTTTTTTCTGTCATTATTAAATTTCCTCCTATTTACCCCAGCGTAACGTTATGGCACCCCAAGTTAGGCCGCCACCAAATCCTACTAGGACTAAAGTATCATTATCTTTTATTTTACCTTGTTCTATTTCATATGCAATACTTAAGGGTATTGAAGCTGCTGAAGTATTGCCATATCTATCAACAGTTACACTCATTTTTTCTTTCTCAATACCTAATCGATCTCTTGCTGACTCCATAATTCTAATATTCGCTTGGTGAGGCACAAACATATCAACATCTTCTGGTTCAAGACCTGCTTTTTCTACAACTTTAGTAGATGCTTCCCCCATAATTCTCACTGCAAATTTAAATACTTCACGGCCGTTCATTTGTATCGTATTAGCGTCCATATCTTGGTATAAATATGGTCCTCCATTCCCATCAGAACCTAATTCAACACCGAGTATACCTCTTCCTTCAGACACTTCTCCAATGACAGCTGCTCCAGCTCCATCTCCAAAAAGAATCGCTGTGCTACGATCATTCATGTCTGTTATTTTTGTTAATTTATCAGCACCTACTACTAAGACATTTTTATAAAGTCCCGAACTAACAAATTGTTGAGCTGTAACAATTCCATAAATGAAGCCTGTACATGCTGCTAATTGATCCATTGAAGGGATTTTATTTAAACCTAATCTTTTTTGTAATGTTGTAGCTACAGTTGGAAATGGTTTATCTCCAGTAGAAGTAGCAACTATAATCATTTCAATTTCATCTTTATCAAGACCAGAATCTTCAATAGCTCTCACTGCAGCTTCATATGCTAAATCACTTGTATCTTCGTCCTCCGCAGCAAAACGTCTTTCTTTAATACCTGTCATTTTTCTAATCCACTCATCTGAAGTATCTAAATAGCTTTCAAAATGTGCGTTTGTTACTACACGTTCTGGTGAATATGCACCAAAACCTTTTATACCAATATCCATTAGAGACACCTACTTATAATCTGTTATTATTATCAGGTACTAATTTATCATACTTTTACTATTACATACAAGTCAATTAACTTTACCCAAATATTTAAATCGTTTTCATGATTAAAGGTATACATTTTATAAAAAGTTAATTATAATGAAATGTATGATACTAAATGTAACGGAGGAAAAGATATGCATTATATTATGACGTTTATATGGGCATTCTTGTTATCACAAATGATTAACTTTGTATTACATAGTTTAGGCGGTTCTGAAGCATCTATTAACGTTCTTAACCCTACTATTTATGCTATCGTTTTTACAGTTGTAGTTATATTATTCAGCCTAACAATAGGCAAATCTGAACCTAAAGAACAGGTTGATCACCAATAATTTTACATCAAAAAATCCCACCAATGCAATTTATTGGTGGGACTTTTTATTAATTATTCATTTACTTCAAATTTTACTTCTTCATTTTCAAGATGCACGTTAACTTGAGTACCTTCTTTTAATTCTTTACCAATCATTAGTCGAGCTAAAGGTGTTTCAATTTGTCTTTGAACAAATCGTTTCAATGGTCTTGCACCAAATTGTGGTTCGTATGCTTCTTTTGCAATCCATTCTTTAACATCTTGATCTACATTTATCTTAATATGTTGATCTGTTAATCTAATATTTAAATTAGTGATAATGTGATCAACGATAAAGCTCATATCTTTAACAGACAATGGTTTGAATAATACAATGTCATCCATTCTATTTAGGATTTCCGGTTTGAAATGAGCATGTAAACTATCTGTTACTTGTTTTTTAGCTGATTCTTCAATTTCTCCAGATTCAGTTACGCCATCTAATAAGAATTGAGAACCAATATTACTTGTCATAATAATAATTGTGTTTTTAAAGTCAACACTTCTTCCTTTTGCGTCAGTTAATCTACCTTCATCTAATAATTGTAGTAACACGTTAAATACGTCATTATGCGCTTTTTCAATTTCGTCTAGTAGTATTACTGAATATGGCTGTCTTCTAACAGCTTCAGTTAATTGACCGCCTTCTTCATATCCTACATAACCTGGAGGCGCACCAATTAATCTAGCGACAGAATGTTTCTCCATGTACTCACTCATATCAATTCGAATCATATGTTTTTCAGAATCAAACAATGTTGCTGCTAATGTTTTAGCAAGTTCTGTCTTACCAACCCCTGTTGGTCCTAAGAATAAGAAACTACCGATAGGTCTGTTTGGATCTTTAATACCTGCTCTAGCTCTTACTACTGCATCCGCTACTAAATCAACTGCTTCATCTTGACCTACTACACGTTCATGTAGAATATCAGACAATTTTAGAAGTTTTTCTCTTTCAGTTTCTACTAATCTCGATACAGGTATACCTGTCCATTGGCTTACGATATAACCGATTTCTTCGTCAGTTACGATTTCTCTTATTAAACGATCATGGTCAGCGCCATTTTCTTCAGCGAAACTATCTTCTAATTCTCTTAATTCCGCTTCAATTTGTGGTATTTTACCGTGTTTAAGTTCAGCAGCTTTACCTAAATCATATTGATTTTCTGCATTTTCTAATGCTTTTTTACTTTCATCTAATTCTGCTCTTTTATCTTGTAATGATTTAATTTGTTCTTTTTCTTCTTCAACTTTACTTTGTAATTGCTGTTGTTTTTCTTTTTCATCAGCAAGTTCTTTTTGAAGTTCTTCTAATCTTATTTGACTTGCTTGATCTGATTCAGATTTTAATGCATTTTCTTCAATTTCAAGTTGCATTACACGACGATTTACAGCATCTAATTCAGTTGGATTAGATCCCATTTCAGTTCTAATTGTTGCACATGCTTGGTCTACTAAATCAATCGCTTTGTCAGGTAAAAATCTGTCCGTAATATAACGATCAGATAATTCTGCTGCTGCCACTATTGCTCTATCTTGGATTCTAACACCATGGTGAACTTCATATCTTTCTTTTAAACCTCTTAAAATAGAAATTGTATCTTCTAAATCTGGTTCACTAACATTTACTTTTTGGAATCTACGTTCTAATGCAGAATCTTTTTCAATGTATTGACGATATTCGTTTAAAGTTGTTGCACCAATACAATGTAATTCACCTCTAGCAAGCATAGGTTTTAACATGTTACCTGCGTCCATAGCACCTTCTGTCTTACCAGCGCCGACTAACATGTGGATTTCGTCGATGAATAATAGAATCCGCCCTTCAGAATCTTTAACTTCTTTCAAGACAGCTTTCAATCTTTCTTCAAATTCACCTCTATATTTTGCACCAGCTACTAATGCTGATAAGTCCAATTCAAAAATTGTTTTATCTAAAAGTGATTCAGGAACGTCTCTTTTTACAATACGTTGAGCTAACCCTTCAACGATTGCTGTTTTACCTACACCTGGTTCACCGATTAATACTGGGTTGTTTTTAGTTTTACGGCTTAAAATTCGTATAGTATTTCTAATTTCTTCGTCTCTTCCGATAACTGGATCCATTTTGCCTTTTCTGACTTCTTCTACTAAATCTCTTCCATATTTTGATAATGCTTCATATTGTACTTCTGGATTTTGTGATGTCACTCGATTTCCTCCCCTGATTTTATTTATAATTTCGTTTACAACTTCCTTTTTGTTTCCGACAAATTCTTGAGTCGTTTGATCAACTTCAATTGCTGCTTTTAATAGATGTTCCATAGACATGAAATCATCTTGCATTTCTTCTTTAATTTTATCTGCTTTATTAAATAACTCATTTAGTTTAGGTGAAATATATTGTCCGTATTGAATATTGTCACCTTTCACTACAGAATATTGATTTAATTTCTTATTATATGCTTTTTCCAAATCTTCTGTATCAATATTTGCTCTATCTAAAGTTCTTTTAAAAATACTTTCGTCTTCATTTAATGCTGATAATAATACAGCTTCGATTTCAATATTTTGTAGTTGTTGAGATTGAGATAATTGTTGTGCTTTTTCAATAACACTTTGCACTGAATATGTCATTTGATTAATATCCAAATGTATCACCTCTTTAATTTTTAACGGTCAATATAGTTTGACTATCTTTGACCTATTTTTATTATATACTGTTTGACCTTCTTTGACAAATATAAAGCTTTTAAATTTTCCAACCTTTACAATTACATTATATGGTAAAATACAATTGAATAATACTTACGGGAAGTGATCATTTGCAAACGACATACACAGAAGCAACTTCAGTAATTGAGTATATTATATCTCATGGTCAGCGTATGCATTTTAATGCTCACAATTATATATACCATTCTGGAGACCTAAGTAATCACATTTATGTTGTAATTGAAGGAAAAGTTATTCTTCACCGTATTATGGAAGATGGAAAAGAGTTCAACACGAAATTAATTGGTCCGAGGAGCATATTCGGTTCTACTACACTATTTTGTGGCAGAAAGACTCACACTCTATCCGCAAAAACAAAAGAAAATGCAACCATTATTAAATTACCGAAAAAAGATTTTGAAGAAGCTATTTTAAATGACGAAGTGCTTAAATATGAATGGTTGCTATGGGTGCAAAACGAAAATGAAAAACATGAATATCAAATTAGAGATATTTATACACTTGGCAAAACAGGAGGATTCTATTCTGTTCTTATTAAACTAGCAAATACTTATGGTGTCGCAGATGAAGAAGGCATATTAATAAATGTCGAATTAACTAATCATGAATTAGCGAATTTTTGTAATGTCACAAGAGAAAGCGTTAATCGTATGTTAAGTCATTTAAAAAAAGAAAATATTGTATCTGTTAAACATAAAACGATTATCATTAAAGATTTAAATTATTTAAAAAACGCTATTAACTGCGATAATTGTCCCCTATCTATTTGTAGAATAGAATAAAAAAACAGGTTGAGACATTTATATATCTCAGCCTGTTTTTCTTTTATAATATTAACTAACGCCCAGTGCTATTTTAGCATAGCGTGACATTTTGTCTTTATCCCAAGGTGGTGTCCAAACAATATTTACTTCAGTTTCTTTGATTTCAGGTAATTCAGCTAATGCTGTTTTAACCATATCAACGATTTGCGGCCCCATTGGACAACCCATTGAAGTTAATGTCATCTCTACTGTACATAATCCTTCGTCGTCTAAATCAATATTATAAACAAGACCTAAGTTAACGATATCAATTCCAAGCTCTGGGTCAATAACATTCTCCAATGCTCCTAAGATGCTTTCTTTCATTGCTTCTTCCATGTTTTTCACCTCATTCTAAAAGTTACTATATATAATATATCAAATTTAAAGCGTACGATAAAGAAAATGATATGATATTATAGTGTAAGAAGATAGAAAAAAAGATAGGAGTTATCGGTATGGACAAACATTTAATCTGCTTAGATTTAGACGGTACTTTATTAACAGATGAAAAGAAAATCCCAACTTATACCAAGAGGGTATTACAATATTTAAAGAAATCTGGTCATGAAATTATCATTTCCACTGGTCGACCATATCGAGCGAGTATAGATTATTATAATGCTATGCAGATGAATACACCTATCATCAATTTTAATGGCGCACTTATTCATCATCCTCATGACAATCGTTTCGAACCCGTACATGAACAATTAGACGCTCGAATTGCGACAAAAATTTTCAACGATGTGAGTAAATTAAATATAAAAAATATAATCGCTGAAGTGCGTGATCAAGTTTATATTAATAACTATGATCAAACTTTATTCGAAGGTTTTAGCATGGGCGACCCAGAAATCAAATATGGAGAACTAGATAAATTATTACCTGAATCTCCGACAAGTTTATTAATACAAGCGGAAGATGACGAGATTCCTCGAATTAAAAGACATTTAAGCAAATATTATGCTGAACATATAGAACATCGTCGTTGGGGTGCACCCTTCCCTGTAATTGAAATCGTTAAAAAAGGAATTAATAAAGGGAAAGCTGTAAAATATGTCGCTGAATATTTAGACATTGATTTTGATAATATTATCGCTTTTGGAGACGAAGATAATGATTATGAAATGATACAATTTGCTAACTATGGTGTGGCTATGGGAAATGCGATACCTGAATTAAAAGAAATAGCAAATGACGTTACAGACACGAATAATGCTGATGGTATTGGAAAATACTTAAATAATTATTTTGATTTAAATATGTAGGGGGTTATATAAATGAAAATGATAGTTGATAGTGGTTCTGATTTAACATTAGAACAAATTAAAGAGCATGATTTTTACTTTTTACCATACGGTATCGTGATTGATGATGAAAGTAAAGTCGATCAATATGAAATATCTAATGATGAAGTATTAGCAGCTATAAAAGAAAATAAACACCCTAAGACAAACCAAGCAACTATGGAACAGATGACTAAAGTTTTCACTGAAGTAGCAGAAAAGAAAGAAAAAGCTATTTACTTAGCATTCAGCAGTGCTTTAAGTGGTACATATCAAACAGCATGTTTAGTCAAAGAACAAATCAAAGATGAATATCCTGATTTAGACCTTACAATTTATGATACATTAAGTGCTTCTATGGGTCTTGGTAAAATGATTTTAGATGTGCAAGATAAAATTAATCATGATTATTCATTTGAAGAAATTGATGAATATATTAAAAACAAACTGGAAAAAATTAGACATTTATTTACTGTTAAGGATTTAAAATATTTAGCAAGTGGTGGTAGATTATCTAAAGGACAAGCATTTTTAGGTACATTACTAAACATTAAACCATTACTCCATGTTGAAGAAGGTAAACTTGTACCAATTGAAAAGTATCGCGGTTCAAAAAAGTTATGGCATGCGATAATTGAAAAAATGAAAAACGAAAATAGCGATTATAGTGATCAAACTATTTATATAACACATTCTGATGATTTAGAAGAAGCGGAGAAAATCAAAGAATTAATGGTCGAATCATTAAAACCAAAAGATGTTAATATATCTGACATTGGTCCTGTTATTAGTTCACATACTGGAAGTGGTACTGTTGCCATTTTCTATTATAAGGAGTGACCGACATGAATAAAATTATAGTTATAGGTGCTGTTGCTGGTGGCGCAACTGTCGCATCACAAATTAGAAGACTTGATAATGAAAGTGAAATCGTCGTATACGAAAAAGATAGAGACATGAGCTTCGCTAATTGCGGTTTACCTTATTATTTAGGTCAAGTCGTTGAAGATAGAGATTACATGTTATCTGCAACACCAGAACAATTCAAAGAAAAGAAAAATATAACCGTAAAAACTTTTCATGAAGCCATTGCTTTAAATGATAAAGAAAAAACAATTACGATTAAAAATCATGAAACAGGCGAAACATTCGAAGATAAATATGACCAGCTTATATTAAGTCCAGGATGTAGAGCTAATCAACTACCTGTTCAATCTGATAGATTATTTACGTTAAGAAATTTAGTAGATACTGATAAAATCGAACAATTTATAGAAGAAAAAAATGTTCAATCTGCTCTTATAATTGGTGCAGGTTATGTCAGTTTAGAAATATTAGAAAATCTTTATTACAGAGGTATTGATGTTACTTGGATTCACAGAAGCGATCATATTAATAAAAGTATGGATAAAGACTTGAACCAATCTATATTTGATGAAATTGAAGATCGCGCTATCAATTACCGTTTAAATGAAGAAGTAACAAATGTAGAAGATCGTACGGTATCATTTAAATCTGGAAAAGTAGAAGAATACGATTTAATCATTGCTGGAGTTGGTATTAAACCTAATAGCGACTGGTTACAGTCCTCCTCAGTTCAATTAAACGATAAAGGATATATTCCAGTAAATGAATTTTTCGAAACAAATGTTCAAGATGTATATGCGCTTGGTGATGTCATCGAAACATTTTATCGCCATACTAAAAAACGTACAAGTATCACACTAGCATGGGGTGCGCATAGAGCGGCAGGATTGATTGCTGAAAACTTACAAATTAATAAACAGAATGATAGAGCTTCATTTAAAGGCCTTTTAGGTACGAATATCGTTCGCTTCTTTAATTATGCATTAGCAAGTGTCGGTGTTACTGAAGCGGAATTAAAACAATACGATTATTCAGTAGTAGAACAAACTCAAAAACAGCATGCAGGATATTACCCAAATGCTGAACCACTAACATTGCGCGTTTATTTCGATAAAGAAACTCGTAAAATATTAAGAGCTTGTGCGGTTGGTAAAGACGGAGCCGATAAACGAATCGATATTCTCTCAACAGCTATTATCGGTGGTTTAACAGTAGATGAATTAAAAGAAATTGAAATTGCATATGCCCCACCTTTCTCTAGTCCAAAAGATATCGTGAATATGATAGGATACAAAGCACAAAATAAATAAGTAACTAGAGCGAATTAATCGAGCGTATGATGATTAATAAAATTTAAATAAACACGTTATCCCCCACTAAAGTTAGTATAACTGCACTTTAGTGGGGGGTTTTATATTATAGCGATGTGGTTATATATTTGAGTCGGGATATAAATCGCTTATAATATGGAGGATATGTTGCACGTGGAGCGCGTCTTGCAATATTCGGAGGCGCTATGTTGCACGTGGACATCGTCTTGCAATATTCGGGGGTGCTTTGTTGCACGTGGAGCGCGTCTTGCAATATTCGGGGGTGCTTTGTTGCACGTGGAGCGCATCTTGCAATATTCGGGGGTGCTTTGTTGCACGTGGACATCGTCTTGCAATATTCGGGGGTGCTTTGTTGCACGTGTGACTCGTCTTGCAACATTCGGGTACTCTTATTGTCACTTCTCACCAAACGTGTCAACAACGACATTCTTATTGTCCCTTCTTGCAAAACGTGTCAACAATAATATCACAACAACACCATAACTACGCCCTACCTTATACTTCGTTCACTACATCACCCGACTTTTTACCTCGTTATTCAATACATACAAATATATACATTAAAAAGGACCTTTTCGTTTGGATTCGCAAACGTAAAGGTCCTTTTTCTTATTAAATTTATTTATTCATTTTTTGTTTTTTACTTTTTCGGGATACTAAATATATAAATAAACCAAATAATACGACAACCATTATTGCAGCTACGAAGTAAGTGTTATTTAAACCTCGCTCTTTTATTATCGCGTATAATTCTGTTTCTTCACGATCAGTTATCAAATTATATTCATTGTTTTTCTTCTTAATGTTATCTCCTACAATTAATCCAGAAAGCATTTTATTTTTTTCAATATCTTCCCCTGATATTGTTACTTTTTTAGATTTGCTTGAGTCATTAACATTAAGAATATAATCTATTGTATTTGTATCATAATAATACAACATCGTTCCTTTATCATGAGGTAATACTTTAACTGTTCCTTCAAATAATTCTTGATACTGTTTAAAAGTATTTGAAACCTTTTCTAAGTATTCTACTACTTCTTTATCCGTTCTAAAGTTCTGCAGTTGGTTGATTGTTTCTATTTTACTACCGTTTGCAGCTATTTCAGTCCCGTAATTCATCATAATTGGGCCTTTATATCCCCACATATAAGTCATTAATTGTTTTATACGTGTGCCAGGGAACATATTTTCATCAGCTGCATGTTTAGTAAATCGTTCTGTGAACCAAGTATCTGCCATTAGTACTTCATTACTTTTATTATATGTAGGTATATCAGTATTTACATTTTTAAAAGCGTCTTGCAAAGAGGTTCTCATGTTATTTGATGATAAATGTGTAAAGTTGTTAGCTTTTATACCGTCTTTATTGATAATACCGTAAGATTCAACACCTTCAGGTATAAACTCTTCTGCATCTATACCATCTTGAACAATATTCATAGATACCCCATCAACTTGATATTCTTCAACAAAAGATTCTACTTTTGCTTTATAAAGTCCTTGGTTTTCAGGATCTTTTAAATCTATAAATTTATCATCTTTGAAATATGATTTTTGTATATTATTTAAATCGCCATCAATAGATTTATTGAATTCTGACGTATAAGTAACAGGCATATCTACTACAATTTCCATATCTTTTTGATGTATTTTATCGATTAGTGATTTAAAGGCTTTCTCCCCACCTAACACTTTATCAATACCATCATAGTTCTTTACTTTATAACCTAAAAAGTCATTTTTATCGTGTTCAAATACTGGCGATATATGTATCGTATTAAATCCCATATCATGTATATATTCTAGTTTAGATGATATTCCTTGAAAGTCCCCACCTAAAGGAAGATCGTTAGATTTATCATTATTCTTTATCATTTTATTATTCTCATTGTTGCCGTTCATAAATCTATCTACGACTAAACTATATATTCTAGGATATTTTACATCTTCATATTCTTCTTCTTCAGCAAAAACATATCCACTAAAAATTGGCGCCATTAACATGACACTTAAAACTAACTTTGTCCATTTTTTCATATACTCAACCCTCTTTATTACCCAATTATCTCTATTATACTAAAACGTTTACTTTACTGATAGCCCATCATGAAATTGTCATAAAAAAAGGGAGTAGGATAGAAATCTCATTTTAATAAATAGATTTCGTAGTCCCACCCCGGGAAGGATGACTAGGGTTGAAAAAAGCTTGATATAAGCGTATTTTCAATCCAGTCAGCTCCTGCCATTATAATAAATGAGGCTGAGACATGTACTTATGTCCCAGCCTCTTTTAAATAAAATTATCCGAAATGTAATACGCCCATTGGTAAGTAACTACCAAGTAGAATTGTAAGTACCATAGCGATAATTGTGGCTATTAAGAAACCTTGACTGTTTTTGTTCTTTTTCTTTTTAGCAATAGTCATTTCGATTAAGCCAATTACGATAAGTCCTAATAATAATTTAATACCGTATAGCATGCCGTCGATACCCATAGCTTGAATAAATAATACAACACCAGAAACAAGTGTAAATACCATAAACAATCTTAAGACCATATGAACTGGTTTATTTGTAACTTTAACATAGACTACGAAGAATAAAATAATTGTTACTAACCAACTAAAAATATGGAAATGTGTCAATTTAAGTTCCCCCTAAATATTAATATTTCTATTCCAATAAGCATTATAACATAGGAACTAAAAGAAACATCTAAAATTTAGCGTCCTTATTTAAATTTCACTTATAATTCACATTTTATACAAAATTAAATTTCATGAAATTCGAATTTAACAAAAATCTTTAAAATTTCGATTACCATTATAAATAATAAGAGCCTGAGACATTAATTATGTCCCAGACTCTATGCCAGTATTTATAAATTATTTTTCGCTTATAAATGTTGTTAAAGTACCGATACCATCAATCGTTACTTTTACTTCATCACCTGGTTGTAAGAATTGTGGCGGATTCATACCAGCGCCAACACCTGCTGGCGTTCCTGTAGCAATAATGTCTCCAGGATGTAACGCAACATATTTAGAAATTTCTGCGATTAATTCGTCAATTTTTAAAATCATTTCGTTTGTATTGCCATCTTGTCTAATTTCATTATTTACTTTCGTAACAATGTTTACGTCTTCTGGCATTGGTAACTCATCTTTAGTTACGATATATGGACCCATTGGGCAACCGCCTGTTAATGATTTAGATAAGAATGCTTGATCGTGTTCTTTTTGAGCTTTTCTATCAGTAATATCATTAATAATCGTATAACCATATACGTAGTCTAATGCTAAACCGCGTGGTATTTTTTCTCCTGATTTACCTATTACAACTCCTAGTTCACCTTCGTAATCTAATTTTTCTGTTACATCTTGGTGATTTGGAATTGTTGCATTATCACCAGTTAATGATGATGCTGCTTTAGTAAATACATATAATCTATTTACTTCATTATTTAATTCTTCAGCGTGTTTTTTGTAATTACGTCCGAAAGCAATCACATTATTTGTTGGCGTAACGGGTGGTAAAAACTCAATGTCTTCAAAGCTATATTTATAATCGGCTTTTTGAGCAGTTTCTTCTACATTAACTACAGCTTTTCTTACCGCTTCTTGAAAATCAACATTAACATTTTCTTGTAAGCCTTCTAATAATGTTTTTGGATTAAATTTTTCTTCTCCAAAGTCTTGGAACACCTTGCGTAAATCCCATACTGCATCTTCTCTTTTTACTTTAACACCATATGAAGTAATATCGTTATATTTAAAAGTTAAAAATTTCATCCACTCTGTCAGCTCCTTCTTGTTCTTGTGACCCATTATACCGAATTTTTTGATAAATCGCATTATTTTCAAACTATTATTTTAAATATGTTACTTTTCTCCATACTTTTTCAATTGGTCCTTGCTTGAATTTTTTTAAATAAAAATGACTTGCAACCAATTGTACAGCGAATATAGCTAGTGCAATCAGATAAATTGTAGATACTGATAATTTACCGTATAAACTAAAACCAATGCCATAAAATATAAACATACAAATAATACTTTGTGTAATATAAGTTGTTAAACTTAATTTACCTATATTTTGAAGTGGTGATAATATTTTTCGAACTGTTTTATCTTCACACAATAATACGAAGAAGATAATATAACTCAATGCTACAATCGGTCCACCTAACATTTGACTGATTAATTGTGAAATTGTTGAACCAGCAAGCATAATTTGAATCATTTTAACACATAGTCCTAAAATAAATACCACTATTCCTACGATAATATAGAGATTTTTATGTTGTGTAATTTTGTTAAACCAATTACTCTTATGTGCATAAATACCAAATAGCATTATAGGTAAAATACTAAAAGGTCCTACTAAAATAACATTTAAAATATTCATACCAAAATATTTTAAATTAAATCCCATAATTGATAAATAATCACTACTTATTAATATGTTATTTACACGTTCTAATTCTTGTAAACCAACAAAATTTTCTAGTTCTGCAACATCTTGCAATAACACCATAGGTAAGATATACAATAGCGCAAGTATGCCGAAACCTATTGATAACCCTACTAATGAATAACTTGGTTTTAGTCTAACAAATATAATCGCTATAAAACCAAGTAAAGCATATGTTGCGAGTATGTCTCCATAGAATAGAAAAATACCATGAATAACACCTAGCAACAGTAAGAATAGTAATCTTCTTATAATCATTGGATAATAATCAATATTTCTTTTTATACTATTATCGTACATAATTGATAAACCATATCCAAATAAAAACGCAAATATTGGATAAAATGAAGCAATAATAAATAATGAACTTACTTTAAACAAAGCCCCGTCTTGATGTTGGAAAAACTCAAATGGATTAATCACTTGATAAGGATATGCAAATGTTAAAATGTTCATTAATATAATCCCTAGTAAGCTAAAACCTCTCAACGCATCTATACTAAATATTCTTTCTTTCGCCATTAATTGCTCTCCTTGATGTGTTTCGTACCATATTGGAAGAAATATAAATATCCTTCAACAGGTTGTTGTAAAATTGTTTCTAATGTTTTTTTATAGTATTGCATTTGTACTTCATATTTCTTCATCATTGTTTCTGCTACTTCTTCTTTAGTTTTTCCTCGACGTACAATAAATGCATCTGTCTTATAGTCTATAAATGAAACTTTCCCATCTTTGATAAAAATACAGTCTATCATCCCTTGGATAATTGGTTTATTATCATCTTGTTTAATATTTAACTTAACATCTTGATCAATATCATTTTGGCCAACTACAAATGGTACTTCTCTTATAACTTTATCTGCATCTACTAAACATTCATATAAATTGGAATGTGTAAATGCATGAACAAGATCTAACCTTAAATCACCGATTGCATCTTCTGGTAACACTCCTTGATCAATTAATGATTGTACAAATGGTTTTATTTCATCCTCTTTTAAACCACCTTTTTGAAGTGGAAGATGTTGCATTACTGCATGCATTAATGTACCAATTTCAGCACTATCCCGTTTTTCTTTTGATAAGAATTTAGGTCGATCATAAGACCTAACACCAACTTGATATTGTCTTACAATTTGATAGTCGGTCCCCGCTTCCTCTGTTTCTTTTTGACGCTTTATTTCAGAAACTGACTGTTTAGCGGCAATATTTAATAAATCTTTATTTGGATATTCATAACTAATTTGTTCTAATATTTGATCCTTCTTATCTGAAGGTCTATAGTTTAATAAGTTTTCTAATGTTGGTTTATCTTCATCTGCAATATCTTCGTCTACATTTTCTTCTTCTTTAATGATGTTTATATTAAATTTTTCACTTTGATCAGTTGTAAATGGAATAGCATTAGATAGGCCTTTTTGTTTTGACTTTGCTAATATTGTACCAATTAGATCAAATGGAGATTTAGCGCTCATTCTGAAGCCAGGGTCCAACATACCATGTTGGTTCGCTTGAATAAGACCTAACTTATCTATTGCTTCTTCATTTTTAACGCGACCAATTAAATATAGACCTTCTTTCGCTCTAGTTAATGCAACATAAATTAATCTCATTTCTTCTGAAATCATTTCAGTTTCATTAATGTTTTTGAAAATAATCGAAGCAAGTGATGGATAGATTATTTCGTTCTCAACATCATAGTAATTTAACGCCATACCATATCGATTGTTTAATATAACGGGCTTACTTAAGTCTTTACGATTAAACTCTCTTTTCGTACCTGAATAAATAACAAATGGAAATTCTAACCCTTTACTACTATGAATTGTCATCATCCTTACAACATCATCGTTAGGACCGATAACACTCTCTTGGCCAAAATCTTGTCCACGTTCAATTAGTTCATCAATAAAACGAATAAATTGGAATATCCCTCTAAGACTTGAAGCTTCAAATTGTACCGCTTTATTCAGTAAACCGTATAAGTTCTGTCTACGCTGAACTCCACCTGTTAGACCACTATAATATGCTATCAAATAATAATCGTTATATAACTGATCTAATAATTGCCACACAGGTATGGACTTACTTAACGTTTGGTAACCTTTAAGCTGAGATAAAAATTGATTGAGTTTTTCTACAAGTTGCTCGTCTGCTTCTGGGTGCTTAACATACTGATGTATAGAATCTAGATAATAGACTTCTTGTGGTGCTTTATTTCTTATTTCTGCTAATTCATCTTCTTTAAATTGAAAAGCAACAGAACGCATAAGTCCGACTAAATATTTATCTTGTAACGGGTTATCGATAACTCTTAAGAACGAAAGCATTAATCTAACTTCATTTTGTTCAAAATAACCTTCTTTAGTTTGAACATAAAATGGAACATTAGCGTCTTTAAACACTTGTTGTAAATGCATAGCATTTCCGTAACCACGTTCTAAAATGACGATGTCTTTATAAGTTGCAGGTCTATATTCTTTCGTTTTCCTATCATAAACACTTTTATTTTCCAGTATATATTGGACTTTTTCTACTACATGTTTAGCTTCAATTAAATTATTATCTGTTTCTTCAAAGGATTCTTCAACTAAAATATCCATTTCTAATGGTGTTTCTTGCTCGTCATAACCTGCACCATAATAAAGTTTAGCTTCATCGTTATATTCTATTTCCCCAACTTCTTCGTCCATCATATGAGAGAAGATAAAATTGGTATTATCTAACACTTCTCTTCTAGACCTAAAGTTTTTAGATAAATCTATAACTTTTCCAGTTTCATTTCCATCAGAATTGAAGCGTTTATATTTTTCTATAAACAACTCAGGTTCTGCTTGTCTGAATTTATAAATTGATTGTTTAACGTCACCAACCATAAATAAATTACCATTGGATTCGTCACCTGTTTTTATACAATTAATGATAGCTTCTTGTACTCTATTCGTGTCTTGATATTCATCGACAAGTATTTCCTCGAAATGTTCTCTGTATTGTAGAGCTATTTCAGAAGGTTCTCCATCTTCATTTGTTAAAATATCTAACGCTAAATGTTCATAATCTGAAAAATCTATAATATGTTTATTTTGTTTCAGTTTTCTAAAGTATCGAATAATATCTTTAGTCACTTCAGCAAGTATTTCAACACGAGGTGCGATACTTTGCATATCTTGGATTAAATAATCTCTTTCTCGACTTAAATAGTTATTGTTCAAGTCGTTTAACTCATTAATATATTTTTTATGATAATCTTTCCCTAATTCAAGTAGTTGTTCGTCGCCTTCATTTTCCTTTTTAACTTTGCTAGAGTTCATAGGTATTTTTTTCTTTTTCAAATCGTTGCTAATACTCTCTAATGATTTTGTTCCTTCGATTACTTCATCAATCCACACACGCTCTCCTTCAAGATATGTCATGTGCGCATCAACAGCATTTAAATTTTGATAACAATCTATAGATTGATATAGAACATTTTTAGCACTGTTTAATTTCCTTTTTATCATTTCATCCATCATTTGAAAGTATAAATGATCTTGATTTAAGTTGTAATATGGTTCATCTAATGAATCTAACCATTCAAAAGGTTTAGCATGCGCAATGCTAAATCGATATAAACTTTTCACAATTGTTCGAAGTTGGTCGTCTGAACGGTCATTCGATAGATGTTCAACTAAATCTATAAATGATTGTTCATTTTTTTCATAATAACTTTCTAATACATCATCAATCGCTTGTTCTAAAAGCACTATTCCTTCAACTTCGTTAGCTGTTCTAAAGTTTGGATCAATATCAATCTCATCATAATGAGCTTTAATAAGAGATAAACAAAAGCTGTGAAGTGTCGATATTTGTGCTTGGTGAATTTTAATTCTTTGTGATTTTAAATGCTCATCTTCTGGATGTTTAGTACTTTCTTTTTGAATAGCGGCATTTACTCTCGCTTTCATTTCTCTAGCACTTGCGTTTGTAAAAGTAACGACTAACAATCTATTAACATCTTGTTTATTACGCATGATTTTTTGAATGATGCGTTCCACAAGTACAGCTGTCTTACCGCTTCCGGCTGCAGCGGCTACAAGTATATCTTGACCTTCAGAGTATATTGCATTCCATTGATCATCAGTCCATTGTGCATCATGTGGCTTTTTGGGAATAGATATCATTCGTCTTCTTCCTCCTCTCTTAACATATTTATAAGTTCATCTTTACTTAAAGTATGATCAATTCTTCTATATTGATGTGCGTCCGTAATAGGATCGATATGACAAACTGACTTAAATTCACAGAATCTACAAGGTAGTTCTCCTCTATATTCAATCGGAGCTACTTCTGTGTGCCCATCCATAATCTGTGAGGCAGTTTCTACGAAGTTAGATCTATTTTTATTAATTAATTTATAGAAAAGTTCTTCGTCTAGCGCTTTACTATTTTTATTTAAGTCGCCATCTTTTTTCTTAGTAACTGGTATCATATCTGATTTAAGTTCGTCTAATAGCTTACTGTCTAGCGCATCTACAACTTCTGGATTTCTATTAACATAACCATCCATTTTGAATTTTTCTAATGTTTGTTTGTTAACATCTGTTAATTCAGGTATTTCACCCCAGTTTGTAGCTTTAAGTCTAGGTTCGTGTACATGGAAATAAAGCAACGCTCCAGGTGAAACATTTTCGCTTAAGTTTAATAGCTCTTTATTTTGCAATACTACGTCCAAATAAGTAAACATTTGCATTTGTTTACCATACAATACTTTAGTTAAATCAAGGCTCGTTTCAGAGGATTTGTAATCAATAATTGAAACATAATCACGCTCTCTACTCTTGAATACATCTAGTCTGTCGATTTGCCCTCTTATTTGAATTGGAATATTTCTATTAGTTTTTAAAGGCGTAGTCTTCAGTTCATGTTTAGAAGTCGCACCAAAATTAAGTTCAAACTGATATGCTCTAAATTTAGAGTTACTTGTTTGATACTTCATCGCCTCAAGTGTTGATTTAAGGATATTTTGAATTCTCAATTTCAAATATCGATAGTGAGCTGTTCGATGTAAAACATCAAACTGAATTTTTGGTAAGCTCTCATCAATTGCTTCATTGATTAATTTCGTCATCGCTTGTGCAGATAATTTACTAAAATCGCCATTAACTTCGTCAGAAATGTATTTCAATGTTTGGTGGAAAATATTCCCGATATCTACACTTTGTATTTGATATTTAGATCGCTCGTTCAATCTTAAACCATGCAGAACAAAATGTTGGAATGGACAATTATTGTAAGATTCGAACCTAGAAACACTTGCGTTAATTTTTTCGCCATATAATGACTCTGAAACTTCAGTATTGAGCTGAACAGAATCATTCTTATAAGTTAATGCTGAAGTTAGATATTCTATCGTTGAATCTAGATGATGCATTTCTTGTACAGCTTTAAAAGCATCTAGCCAAATATCGTTTACTATTTCATCATTCAAATAATCGTTTAAGTGTTGGAATATATGAATTTGACTTTGGTGTTCATGTTCCATTAACTGTATAGGTTCTATTTCGACACTCGCTTTGAGTGATTCTACTTCTAAGTCTGTAAACAGTGATTGAATCGTATTAAGAAACGGACTCTTGTCTCTTACTTCGCCACCATCTGACATTAAACTATATGTAAAGACGACATTACGCTTTGCTCTCGTCATTGCAATATAACAAACAAATGCTTCATCCATTTGTAAAATGTCACTTGTTGGGCTTAATTCTAATCCACTTGTTTCTGCTAAAGCTTTCTTCTCATCGTCAGTCAACAACATAACTTGATTTGAAACTGCTGGTAATACACCATCATTCATGCCTAGTAAAAACACAGTATCGCTATTATCTACTTTGGCTAAGTCCATATTACCTACTGTCACTTCATCTAGTGTTTGAGGAACCATTGAGAAGTTTAATTCATCTAGACCTCTATCTAATATTTCAATGAATTCATTTAGAGATAATGACACATCGCCTAACACTTCTACAATATCATCAAATATTCTTATAGTACCTTGCCAAACTTGGTCTATTTGTTCAGCTTCTTCAAAATGCTGTTTAAGTTCTAATTCATCTCTCATTGTCATAAGATGTGTTGGTAACTCAAATTGTTCAAGCACTTCATACAATCTCATTGTAAAAGCTTCTACCGTTTCACTTTCTTTAAGCGTTTGATTTAATGTTTCAATTTGTTTTACAACATATTCTTTTAAATGAATAACACGTTTAATCGTTTCTTTATCTTCTTCTGAATATGTCGCGCCATCTTTTTTTAAAGTTTTTTTACCTAATTTTTCAAAAGATTCAACTGTGAAAAATTCAGGACTAGTCCATCTTTTTCCTGAAATTCCTCGTTCAAAAGCATAGTTTTCCAGTATATCAATTAAATATGAGTCGTCAGATATATGACTTGTTAAAATGCCAGTCTTCAACATTCTCATCACAGGTTCAAATTGCCAACCACTTTGAATCACTTCTAACATTGATCTTAAACATTCTATAAATGGGTGATAAGCCATTTTCTTTTTAGCATCATGATTATATGCGATATCAAAATGAGGCAATACTGTTTCAATGAGTTGTTCATAACTAGGATCACGATAAAGGATAGCTATATCTTTAAAAGACACACCTTCTTCTCTCGTCTTTCTCAAAATTTCTCTTGCTACATATTGTACTTCATCACGCATATTAGAAGCTTCAATAATTTTTAAATTACCGTTATCAATTTGATTTGGTAATGTTGCATCAAATTGATTTTCTAAATGTCTTAAATCTCTTTCTTCACTAAAACGTTCTTGTGTTGTGAAATGTTTATTCTGAATCTTTATATTTAAATCTTTAGCGATGTCTTCAATATGACTAAGTGTTTCTGATGTCTTTCTGAATAAGCTAAATGGATCTTTATCCCCGTCTGTTGTGAGTCCAATTGTTACTGAACGACTATGTTTCACAAGTGCTTCAATAACTCTATATTCTAATGTTGAAAAGTTATGAAATCCATCTATATAAATATCAGCATGCTTAATATAATTTGAATCTGGGATTTTATTTATAAGTTTGTATAATACATCTTCAGCTTGAACGTAACGACCATCTAATTGTTCTTCTAATGCTTTATATATTGTTTTAATATCGCTTAATTTATCTTGCATTCTCTTAGGAATACTTTTTTCATTTTCAATATAAGATTCTATATCTTCTGGCTGAACATTATATTTTTTAAAGTCTTTAATTTCATTCATCATTTTATGACTAAAGCCATAATGTTGAATGGTTGATTGATATAAGTTCAGTTGCTTTTTATTCTTATGTAATAAGTGATAAGTCAGCATTGCTAACGCTTCGTCGGAAATTTGCTGTTCAATTAACCCGCCTTCTTCACTTAATACTCTCCAACTTAATCTTTCAAAACCAAATACAGAAGTTCGTATACTCCCTTTTAATTGCGGATTTCGAACGAATGCTTGTTCATACTGAAAAGTGTTTTGCGTAGGTGTTAAAAAGATAATGTCATCGCCTAATGGATCTTGTATCATTGCATCAGTCATCTGTTTTATCATCTGATGTGTTTTCCCGGTACCACTTCGGCCAGTCCATACATTAAGTTGCATTTATTCGACCTCCCTCGTTTAATCTAATAGTTATATTTTAACATAAAAATAACACCTTACTTAGTTTGAGATATACTTCAAAAGTTAAAATCTAATTCTAACTTTTGTATCGTATTTTCTAAGTAAGGTGTGTATATTAAAATTTAGTCTGTTGCAGGATCAAAATTGTAATGGAATTGATTTAGTGGCCAGAATCTCAATGATACTTCACCAATAATTACGTCATCATCAATAAGTCCAAATGAACGACCATCTTTACTTACTTCACGGTTATCCCCTAAAACGAGATATTTGCCCTTAGGTATTTCTTTAGCACCGTTAGAATTAACAAGGTCTTTTACTTCAAAGTTTTCAGTTAATAAATCTCGTGATTTATTTTCTTTGTTTTCTTTTAAGTATTCTTCTGGAACTTTCTTGTCATTTACATATAATTGATCATTATTGTATTTTACAGTATCGCCTGGTTTACCGATAACTCTTTTAACGTAATCATCGTTCGCATTCGCATGGAATACTATCACGTCACCGTTATCAATATCGCTTACTTTATACCCTATTCTATTAACAATTACTTTTTCACCGTTCTTTAATGTTGGATACATCGAGTCACCAGAAACTGTGTATGTTGTGAATAAAAACTTTTGTATAAGTAATACTACTACAACAGCGACGACTATCGCCACAGCCCACTCAAATAATTCTTTTTTCAAAAATGCCACCTCATTATCGTTATTTATCGAAATTTGTATCTATACGGTCAAATGGATAATATCTTAAATTGACCTTTCCAACAATATCTTTCTCATATACAAAGCCTATTTCTCTTGAATCTCTACTATTATTACGATTATCTCCTAAGACTAAATATTCATCATTAGGAATAACATCACTCTTAGAACCTTGTATTGTTCTAGTATTGAAATTTGGTGTCTTTTCACCATCTTTTAGGTAACTTTCATTTACTTGAGTACCATTAATATACAGTTTATTATTTTTCATTTCAACAGTATCACCTGGTAAACCAATAACTCGTTTTATGTAATCTTCATTTTTATTAGCATGAAAAACAATCACATCACCGTTATCAATTTGTCCAATGTTCTTAACAAGCTTATTTACGATAACACGTTCTTTATCGTAAAATGTTGGTTCCATCGATTCACCGTTCACGACATAACCAACAAATAAAAACGCTCTAACTAAAAATAATAGTGCAAACGCAATTATAATCGCAATCAACCATTCATATATCTTTCTCATAATTAACTCCTATTGTCTAGACGACTATCAAAGTATTTTTCGAGCCATTTTCCTACTAACCATAGCACAAAGATAATCACGAATACTATTATACTCTTTTTAGGACTTGCAAAAAAGGAATTTATATCTGCACCGATAAAACTTAACGTAAAAATCATAATTGCTTTCGACAAAATAAGCGCTAATAAATATACTTGTTTACTAATATTAGAAAAGGCACTAACCATGTTTACTAATGCACCTGGTGTAAACGGAAAGCATAGTAATATAAACAAAGGACCAAACCCGTGATTATCGATCCATTTTATAAATTTTACGACTTTTTTATGCTCGATTACCTTTTTCATAAATTTCTTTTTAGAAATTAACCTTAATATTAAGAATACAAAATAACTACCAGCAACAGTGCCCGCCCATGAAATGAGAAACCCGACTAACAACCCATATGCATTAACATTTGCAATAACAAATAAAATAATAGGTAAAAATGGGATAAACGCCTCTATAAAAGGTAGTAAAAAAGCTATAAATATACCGAATGACTTAAATGTTTCAATTAATCCCGTAATATTTTCCTCATTAAACCAATTTATAATATCTTGAAATATCATTTAACGCAACTTCTTTCTGAAAATTTATATTAATTATACTCATAATTTCGTATTTATTAAAGTAAATTGGCATCATACAAAAGTCGTAGGTATGCGATTCAGTGGAAATGATACTTTGTTTATGACTTGGAGAGGTTTTGTGTTTGCAGTTCGATAATTTTTATTTATCGAACTGTATTTTGTATTTGCGGTTCGTTAATTTTATTTTATCGGACCGCATCTTCATCAACGTATTTACTATTCTTATAGTTACCAATTCTTTTAAACTTTTTATATAATATGCGTTTGATTGCGCTATTTGATACACCAGTCCATTTCTCTGCTTCGTTTATTGAAAATGGTTCTCCTTTTAATAAATATAATTCTTTTAAAGATTGAAGAACAATTGCATATCTTGAAGAGATAGTTCCGCATTTTTTACATTTTACATACTTTCGAACGTTAAAAATTTCTGATGGTTCTATTATCTTATTACAGCTAATACATTTGAGCCCACCAATAACTTTCGAGAATTCAACCTTTTCAAAATATAAATAACTTGTAATGAATGGTTGATGTAATGATTTTAACTTTTTGCATATCCATACATTTTCATCATATTTAAAGTTTGCGCCAAACATATCCTTCAGTTTATGTAATTCACTATAAAGCAATATATTTATTCGTGATCTTAAGTCTCCATATAAAGTGAATGTTGGATTAATAAAGACAATATAACTTATAACTTTTCTGTCGATTTTATATTTCTTTACTATTCTTTTTAATGTTTCATCAGATACTTCAAATTGATGAATTAAATCTTTTGCTACGTAACCAGTGCTTCTGAATAATTTACCATTTTCATAATAGTAATCCCCAGTATAATTTTTAATTTCAAATTGAATAATTGCTTCATCTGTAACCACTATAAAATCTAGCTGAACTTGATTATAATTTTTAAATTGTAAATCATGCAACCATGTCTCAGATTTTTGCTCATTTAATATCTCGCTAAATTCCTTTTCTCCTATATAACCTTGTTTCCAAATTGTATATAACTCTTCTAGTTGATCAGGTATTTTATCTATTCTTCCTCTCAAAGCATCTACATAATTAATAATTAAGGGCTTTTGCAAATTCATAAAAAATACACCTCATTTTTTCAATTTTTGCATTAAGAAAATAAAAAAAGCCCTCCGAATAAAATTCGGGGGCTTTTTTCACGATTTTTCATCATATTATAATCTGTCTTCTAAATCTTTTTTAAGATCTTCATATCCAGGTTTTCCTAATAGAGCGAACATATTTTGTTTATATGCTTCAACACCTGGTTGGTTGAATGGATTAACACCTAATAAGTACCCGCTCATCGCACATGCTAATTCGAAGAAGTATACAACATAACCGAATGTATATGCATCTAATTGCGGAACATTTACGACTAAGTTAGGTACCCCACCGTCAGTATGTGCTAATAGTGTACCTTGGAAAGCTTTAGTATTAACATAATCGACTGTTTCACCAGCTAAGAAGTTAAGACCATCTAAGTCGTCTTTATCTTCTTCAATTGTAATATCATGTTTAGGTTTATCTACTTTTACTACAGTTTCAAATAGGAAGCGACGCCCTTCTTGAACATATTGTCCTAAAGAGTGTAAATCAGAAGTAAAGTTTGCACTTGAAGGATAAATACCTTTGAAATCTTTACCTTCAGATTCGCCGAATAATTGTTTCCACCATTCGCTGAAGTATTGTAATGCAGGTTCATAGTTGATTAACATTTCTGTTGTATAACCTTTTGCATATAAAATATTTCGTATAGCAGCGTATTGATATGCAATGTTTTCATTTAAATCAGAAGATGATAAGTCTTCTCTAGCTGCACTCGCGCCATTCATCATTTCTTGAATGTCTATACCACTCGCAGCAATCGGTAATAAACCAACAGCTGTTAATACAGAATATCTACCGCCAACATCGTCAGGAACAACAAATGTTTCGTAACCTTCACCAGTAGCTAAATCTTTCAATGCACCTTTAGATTTATCAGTTGTTGCAAAGATGCGTTCTTTAGCTTCATCTTTACCGTATTTCTCTTCAAGAAGCTTCTTGAAAATTCTAAATGCTACAGCTGGTTCAGTCGTTGTACCTGATTTAGAAATAACATTTACTGAGAAATCTTTTCCATCTAAGTATTGAATTAAATCATGTACATAAGAAGATGATAAATGATGACCAACGAAAATTATTTGTGGGTTTTCACCTTTTTCATAATTAGCAAATGTAGAATTCAACATTTCTACAGCAGCTCTTGCACCTAAATACGAACCGCCAATACCAATGACTAACAATACATCTGATTGCTCTTTAATACGTTTAGAAGCTTTAAGAATTCTATCAAATTCTTCTTTGTCATAATCGACTGGTAAGTCAACCCAACCTAAAAAGTCACTACCTGCACCAGTTTTATCATGTATAACATGATGTATATTTTTTACTGCTTCGTGCGTTTGCTCAAGTTCATGTTCACCGAAAAATGCTAACGCTTTTTTATAATCAAATTGAATATGTGTCATAATATCCTCCTATTTGTCTTATGAATAACAACAATTCTATTTTACTCTAGTTTTCATACGCTTTCAATGGAAATGCAACACTACACTTATTTATGCATAATTATTTAATATTACTATTGAAAATACATTTTTTATGTGGTAGTGTATACACAACGATTAAATATACAAGATATTAAATATTAATACAAAGAGAGGTTTTCAATTATGTCGAAAAAAGTTGTTTTAGCTTATTCAGGTGGTTTAGATACAAGTGTTGCAGTTAAGTGGTTAATCGAGAAAGGTTATACAATCGTTGCATGTTGCTTAGATGTTGGTGAAGGTAAAGATCTAGCACTTGTTCAACAAAAAGCTTTAGATATGGGTGCTGAACAATCTTATGTGATTGATGCTACTAAAGAATTCAGTGAAGATTTCGTTGGTTATGCAATTAAAGGTAATACTATGTATGAAGGCAGTTATCCGCTCGTATCTGCTTTAAGTAGACCTTTAATCTCAAAAAAACTTGTTGAAATTGCGTTAAAAGAAGATGCAATGGCAATCGCACATGGTTGTACTGGTAAAGGTAACGACCAAGTACGTTTTGAAGTAGCTATTAAAGCTTTAGCGCCACACATTAAAGTTTTAGCGCCTGTTCGTGAATGGTCATGGAGTCGTGAAGAAGAAATTGATTATGCAAAAAAACATAACATACCTATTCCAATTAATTTAGATTCACCATACTCTATAGACCAAAACTTATGGGGACGTAGTAATGAATGTGGTATTTTAGAAGATCCTTTCGCTACACCACCAGAAGATGCATACGATTTAACGAACCCAATTGAAAATACACCAGATACAGCTGAAGAAATGGAAATTGTATTTGAAAATGGTCTTCCAATTTCTATTAATAATCAAGTATATCCATTAGATGAATTAATATTAAAATTAAATCACATAGCTGGTTTACATGGTATTGGTCGTATAGATCATGTTGAAAATCGTCTTGTAGGTATTAAATCTCGTGAAGTATATGAAACACCTGGTGCAAAAGTAATCATGGAAGCTCATAAAGCTTTAGAAACAATTACTTTAACTAAAGATGTTGCACACTTTAAACCAGTTATTGAAAAGCAATTAGCTGAACAAATATATAACGGTTTATGGTTCTCACCTTTAACAGAAAGTTTGAAACAATTTATTGATTCAACTCAAACTCAAGTTACAGGTACTGTTCGTGTTAAATTATTTAAAGGAAATGTTATCGTCAATGGACGTAAATCACCTTATAGTTTATATAATGAAGAACTTGCTACTTATACTAAAGAAGATGCATTTAACCAAGAAGCTGCAGTTGGCTTCATAGAAATCTTTGGTTTACCAACTAAAGTAAATGCATTATTAGAAACAGAGGGTGTTTTAAAATGATAAAAAAAGCTTGGGGAGGAAGATTCGAATCTAATCCCGAATCATGGGTAGATGCATTCAATGCATCTATCCATTTTGATAAAAATTTAATTGATCAAGACATTCAAGGCAGCATTGCACATGCTACGATGCTTGCTGAACAAAATATTATTAACCAACACGAGGCTGAGCAAATTATTCAAGGATTAAAAGAAATTCAACAAGATTATTACAACGATAACCTTGAACTATCAGAATCTCTAGAAGATATTCACCTCAATATTGAACATGCACTTATTCAGAAAATCGGTCAAGTTGGTGGTAAATTGCATACAGGCAGGAGCAGAAATGATCAAGTCGCTACAGATATGCACCTTTATGCAAAACAGCATGTTCATGAAATTATTGAATTAGTCGAATCTTTACAACAAGCTATTATAAAAATCGCTGACGAACATGTAGATACTATAATGCCCGGATATACTCATTTACAAAGAGCGCAACCTATTTCATTTGCACATCATGTTATGACGTATTTTTGGATGTTAGAAAGAGATAAATCTCGTTTTAACGATAGTATTAAACGTATAGATATGAGTCCACTAGGTGCAGCAGCTTTAAGTGGCACGACACATCCTATTGATAGACATCGTACTCAAGAGTTATTAGGCTTCGATAATCTATACGAAAACAGCTTAGATGCTGTAAGCGATAGAGATTACATCGTAGAAACACTACATAATATTTCTTTAACGATGGTACATTTATCAAGATTCTCAGAAGAAATTATATTTTGGTCTAGCAGTGAAGCAAATTTCGTTACACTTTCAGATAGTTTCTCTACAGGATCATCTATTATGCCACAGAAGAAAAATCCAGATATGGCAGAACTAATTAGAGGTAAAGTTGGGCGAACAACTGGTCATTTAATGAGTATGTTAATGACTTTAAAAGGTTTACCACTTGCTTATAATAAAGATATGCAAGAAGATAAAGAAGGCTTATTTGATGCCGTTCACACTATAAAAGGTTCTCTTAGAATTTTCGAAGGTATGATTTCAACAATGACTGTTAACGAAGAAAGATTACATGAAACAGTACATCAAGATTTTTCTAATGCAACTGAGTTAGCAGATTATCTAGTAGAACAAAACATACCATTTAGAGAAGCACATGAAATAGTAGGTAAAATTGTATTATGGTGTATTCAAAATAATAAATATTTATTAGATGTACCACTAGAACACTACAAATCTTACAATGACAAAATAGATAATAACGTCTACGATTACTTAAAACCTGAAAACTGTTTGAATCGTAGAAAAAGTTATGGTTCTACAGGCCAAGAAGCAGTCTATCACCAAATTAAAGTAGCTAAACAGCTTTTATAGATTTAAAGTAAGACTAAGACGTAAGCTTAAATTAAATAAGCATATCACTCTACTGAATCTCTCAGTAATCACAGTGATATGCTTATTTTTTATAAAATCATTTATTATTAATACAGCATGGTAAAATAAATGAGTACTCAATTAATGCGGAATCATATATTCTTTGCTCTAACGGGCTTGTTTCTGGACTCTTGCACGTTAGAATTTGTAATGAGCTTGTCTATTTTGTCTTGCACGTTAGAGCAGTTTATCGTCTATATTCAGTCTGAATTCATATTAAAATTGCTGAAATTAGCGCTCTAACGGGCTTGTTTCTGGACTCTTGCACACTAGCCTCTTTCAAGCTTCCCTAATCCACTGCATATAAAAAAGGCTGAGACACCAATAAATGTCTCAGCCTTTTTATTTACTAATAAATTGTGGGATAAAATATTATGCCCAACCTCTATATCTAGCAGCTTCTGCCGTACGTTTAATTCCTACAATATATGCAGCTAAACGCATATCAATTTTTCTATTTTCAGAGAGATTATAAATTGTATCAAATGCTTTAATTAGTTTTTCACGTAATTTTTCGTTTACTTCTTCTTCTGTCCAATAATAACCTTGGTTATTTTGTACCCATTCGAAGTAAGAAACTGTTACGCCACCAGCACTTGCTAAAACATCAGGAACAAGTAAGATTCCACGTTCACTTAAAATTTTAGTAGCTCCCATTGTAGTTGGACCGTTAGCCGCTTCTACAATAATGTCAGCTTTGATATCATGTGCATTTTCTTCAGTGATTTGATTAGCAATCGCTGCTGGTACTAAAATATCACAATCTATTTCAAACAATTCTTTATTTGTAATTGTATCTTCAAATAAGTTTGTTACTGTACCGAAACTGTCACGACGGTCTAATAAGTAATCAATATCTAACCCTTCAGGATCATGTAATGCACCGTATGCGTCAGAAATACCGACAATTTTAGCACCTTTATCGTATAAGAATTTAGCTAAGAAACTTCCAGCATTACCGAAACCTTGGATAACAAATCTTGAGTCTTCAATAGTCTTACCACGTTTTTTAGCAGCTTGTTCAATTGCGATAACCACTCCAAGAGCAGTAGAGCGATCGCGACCTTGTGATCCTCCTAATACGATTGGTTTACCTGTAATGAAACCTGGTGAGTTGAATTCGTCCATTTGACTATATTCATCCATCATCCAAGCCATAATTTGTGAGTTTGTAAATACGTCTGGTGCTGGGATATCTTTTGTTGGTCCAACTATTTGTGAGATGGCACGAACATATCCACGTGATAATCTTTCAACTTCGTGAATACTCATTTGTCTTGGGTCACAAACAATTCCACCTTTACCCCCGCCGTAAGGTAAATCTACAATTCCACATTTCAAAGTCATCCACATAGATAAGGCAGTCACTTCTTCAACATCAACATCTGGGTGGAAACGAACCCCACCTTTTGTTGGTCCAACTGCATCATTATGTTGTGCACGATAACCAGTAAATGTCTTAACAGACCCGTCATCCATTTTAACTGGTATACGAACTGTTAATAATCTTAGTGGTTCCTTAATTAAATCATACATGCCTTCGTCAAAACCTAATTTGTTAAGGGCATCACTAACAATTTCTTGTGTCGATGTAACTAAATTTAAATTTTCGCTCATGATCCTCTTCGCCTCTTTTTTAAATACTTTTAATCTCTAAATAATTGTAACATAATTGGTTATTTTTAAAAGGTCTTAAACCGTTTTTTGTAAACGTTATCAGTTTTTTTATTTAAAAACAGATTTCACTTGATCAATAGCCCAATCTAAATCTTCTTTATCAATGATTAAAGGTGGTGCAAAACGAATAACAGTGTCATGTGTTTCTTTACATAGTATACCTAAATCTTTTAATTTTTCACAATATGGTCTTGCATCTTCAGTTAATTCGATACCGATAAATAGACCTTTACCTCTCACTTCTTTAATGGCAGGATGATTTATACTTTCTAACTCTGACTTAAAGTAATTTCCTAATTCTAGTGAGCGTTCAGATAAATTTTCATCCACGATAACATCTAAGGCTGCATTTGAAACAGCACATGCCAATGGATTTCCTCCGAATGTAGAACCGTGAGAACCAGGGTTAAATACTTCTAATACTTCTTTATCACCAAGGATACATGAAATTGGGAATACACCGCCACCAAGGGCTTTTCCTAATATATATACATCAGGTTTAACGTTATCCCAATCTGTAGCGAATAATTTACCTGTTCTACCTAATCCTGCTTGGATTTCATCAGCTATGAATAATACATTATTTTCATCACAAACTTCTCTAATTTGTTTTAAGTATCCATCTTCTGGTACGTTAATACCCGCTTCGCCTTGTATAGGCTCAACTAAGATGGCTGCAGTATTAGGTGTAATTGCTGATTTGATTTGTTCGATATCACCAAAATCAACAAGTTTAAATCCACCTAGTAATGGACCGTAACCTCTTTGATATTCTTTTTCTGAAGATAATGATACTGCAGCCATAGTACGACCATGGAAGTTTCCATTCATCGCAATTATTTCTGCTTTATTATCTTCTACCCCTTTCACATCATAAGCCCAACGTCTTGCTGCTTTTATGGCTGTTTCAACAGCCTCAGCACCTGTGTTCATTGGTAATACCATTTCTTTACCTGCTAGTTTACATATCTTTTCATACCATGGACCTAATTGATCACTATGGAATGCGCGTGATGTAAGTGTTACTCTATCTGCTTGGTCTTTTAATGCTTGTATGATTTTAGGATGACGATGACCTTGGTTTACAGCAGAATATGCTGATAACATATCTAAATAACGATTTCCTTCTGGATCTTTCACCCATATACCTTCTGCTTCTGATATAACAATTGGTAACGGTAAATAGTTTGGAGCACCAAATGTATTCGTTTGTTCAATAATTTCTTGTGATTTTGTCATATTAAAACGCCTCCTATTAAAACAGTAGAGCAAAATCGCCCTACTGTCTTTATATTTTTTTCCATCATTATTATAACATTTCTGAAGTAGTACGTCCTTGTAAGTGAAGTACTAAGTAATCAGGACCACCTGCTTTAGAGTCTGTTCCAGACATTTTAAATCCTCCAAATGGCTGGTAGCCTACAATTGCGCCTGTACAACCTCTGTTAAAGTATAAGTTACCTACTAAAAATTGACGACGTGCTTGTTCTAATTTATCTCTGTTATTTGTAATAACGCCACCTGTTAATCCGTATTCAGTATCATTAGCAAACTCAATTGCTTCATCGTAATCTTTTGCTTTACTAAATCCGACAACCGGCCCAAAAATTTCTTCTTGCATCACTCTGTCATCATGTTTCAAGTCAGCTATTACGGTAGGATGTACAAAATGACCTTTTTCTCCATCAGTAGTTCCGCCAGCAACAATGCGACCTTCTTTTTTACCGATTTCTATGTACTTTTTAATTTTATTTAATGAATTCTCATCAATAACTGGTCCCATATAATTTTCATGATCTGTCGAATCGCCAACAGTTAATTTATTTGTGCGTTCCACTACTTTATCTAATAACTCATCATAAATATCTTCTACTGCTATTACACGAGAACAAGCTGAACATTTTTGTCCTGAGAATCCAAATGCAGATTGAACGATAGAATCTGCTGCTAAATCTAAATCTCCTTCAGAATCAACGATAATAGTGTCTTTTCCACCCATTTCAGCTATAACACGTTTTAAGTGTGTTTGTCCTTTTTGAACTTTTGCAGCTCTTTCATATATAGAAACACCTACATCTCTTGAGCCTGTAAATGAAATTAAACTTGTATCTTTATGATCGATCAAATAATCACCAATTTCACTTGATGAACCAGGGATGTAGTTCACTACACCTTTTGGTAATCCAGCTTCTTCAAGAACTTCCATAAATTTATATGCAATAACAGGTGTTTTTGAAGATGGCTTTAATAATACTGTGTTACCAGTAACTACTGGCGCTACAGTTGTACCAGCCATGATAGCAAATGCGAAGTTCCATGGTGAAATAACAACACTAACACCAATTGGTAAATAATTATATTTGTTATATTCGCCGGGACGGCTTTCGACTTTTTTACCATCTTTTAGTTCTAGCATTTGACGAGCATAGTATTCCATAAAATCGATTGCTTCAGCTGTATCAGCATCGGCTTCTTTCCAAGGTTTACCACCTTCTTTAGAAAGTAATGCAGAGAATTCATGTTTACGACGTCTTGTAATCGCAGCTGCTCTAAAAAGTACATCTGCACGAACGCTTGGATCAGTTTCTCTCCATGTTTTGAAAGCTTCTTTAGCAGCTTCCATTGCTTTTTCAGCGTGCTCTTTACTCGCTTTAGAAACTAAACCTACAGTTTCTTCAATATTTGAAGGATTATAAGAACGTGTTTTATCATCAGTAAAAATTCTTTCTCCTCCAACAATAATTGGATATTCTTTACCTAAGTATGTTTCAACAATTTTAAGACCTTCTAAATAAGCAGCCTTATTCTCCTCTTTCGTAAAATCAGTAAATGGTTCATGTTTGTACGGAATCATTAAAGTAAACCTCCCTATATTTATACGGGGCAGAAAAAGAAACCCCTTACATTCCTATAATGACACATTTTAATAGATTACTTCAAGTTATTTTTTTACAAATATTAGGACAGTTTTTTAGATTAAACATAAATATACAAAAAGACGATTAAAAGTTCATTTAATCGTCTTCTAAATGCTTATTTGATTGGTTGATCCACTTAGGTAACCTTTCTTTTAAAGGTAGAAACCCATATTTTTCTGTCTCTCGTATTTCATCTAATACTGAACGCTTTTCTTTCTTACGTTCTTGTCGCTTGAAATACTCATTTTCTTTAAGAGATAAACTTAATTTACCATCATTTTCAACCTTGATTACTTTAGCTTTTACAATCTGTCCGACCGATAAAAACTGGTTAAGGTTGTGAACATAATCATTCATCACTTCAGAAATATGAATGAGACCTTCCACATGATCAGGGGTTTCAACAAAGGCACCGTAAGGTTGAATGCCAGTCACTTTAACTTTCACAAATTGACCGACTTTATAATGTTTTCTCACTTTTAGAAAACCCCTTGTACTTATTATTATTAACTCTTATATCATAGCATAGTTAAATTTAATAAACCATTAATTTGATATATAATTCTGAAAATAATAGATAAGTAAATTGACACTTGTAATCTAATCAATTTTTATTATTATACATAAAATATTCATTAATTTTTTCACACAAAAAGACCTATGAACTATTTCAATTAAAATAATTCACAGATCTTCTAATTAATACTTAATCATATTACATTTCACAGCTACTTTGTAATGCAGTTGTTTTGATGGCTATTTGTTTGCACGAATCTTTATCTAATGTTGTGTTGAAAGAAAATGCATATATGTCTTGGTTTTTGGAGCGAGTTCAGTAACATTTTCTATTTCATATATTGATTGCATGCATACAATCATAAACTTCACTATCTTCAAGTGATTGGTTTTCAAATTCCATTGGATTCCAATCTGAGAGAAGTTGATACAATGCAATATTCACTTTGTTATTTTTTACTTTTTTTCTCCTCTTGCTCTAAATGATTCATTACTTCTTTTTCAAATGACTTCATTTTTTCTTCGTCTTTTTTTGATTTTTTGCGAAACATCATAAATACGATGAAAGCTAAAACCATAAACAATAACAACGTAGCAACAGCAGGAATATATTCTAATTTGTTATCTGGAAAATAAAGAAATTCCATCATAATCCGACCACTCCCCTAGCAATTAGATTATAACAAAGTTTAAGTCGAATAAAACGTATGTTTTATGACAATTGAATGTCGATTTATTGAATAATATCTATTGATTCAATTACAACGTCTTCAACTGGCTTATCATTAGCGCCTACTTTAACATTTGCAATATCTTCTAATACATCTTCGCCTTTAACAATTTGCCCAAATACAGTATGTTTTTGGTCTAACCATGGTGTGCCACCTTTTTCTGCATATCTATCAATGATTTCTTCTGGCCAACCACCATCTTTAAGTTGTGACAACATATTTGCTGGGACTTCATTCATTTGTACTATGAAGAATTGTGATCCATTAGTATTCGGTCCTGCATTTGCCATTGATAAAGCACCATATAGATTGAATGCTTGTAAAGAAAACTCATCTTCAAAAGCACTTCCGAAGATGCTTTCTCCGCCCATTCCTGTACCTGTTGGGTCTCCACCTTGTACCATGAAGTCATTAATTACTCTATGGAAAGTAATGCCATCATAATATTTTTTCTCAGCTAAACCAATAAAGTTCTCAACAGTTTTAGGTGCAAGTTCTGGGAATAATTTAAAAGTCATATTCCCTTTAGTTGTTTTCATTTCGACTACGCGTTCACCTTCAAGTATTTCATTTGTTAATTGAGGATAGTTTGTCATTTATAATTCTCCATTCATGTTAAAATAATTACAATAGTGATATCATAACATAATTTAATAGAAAGGGGACACATACATGTTATATCAATTCCCACACAAAACCGGAAAATATGTTGTAGAAATTATTGAAGAAAAAGGAGATCAACTGCTCGTAAAAGTCGTTGCTGTTCTCAAACATCCTAGACAAGGAGATTTACACAATCCAAATGAAGTAGATAATGTATTTTTCCATGAAAGAAAAGCGCTTAGTCAATACGAAAAAAGATATACGACAGCTCAATTTTTAAAAGAATATCAAGCAGATGTTCCTTCTTACATTGAATCTCTTAAAAATTCTTTATATGAATTAGAAGGAAAAATGAAAGAACGTAATAATGCTTATAGTGAACAAGCTTTAAAATGTATCGAACAATTAAAAAAAGATTATTCTCGACAATATAAAAGTGATTTTTAAACTTTTTATAAAAGAAATTTTTAAATATTTTTACGTGTTTCTTCATATTTAAAAATAACACAAAAATTCTGAAATATTGAAACGGTAGTGTTTTCAAGCTTTAAGATTATTGTGTATAATGATAACTAGGTATTTTCGAAGGGAGGTTATTTAATGAGTTTGATGCATATTATGATTTTATTACCTTTAATCTTTGCAATCGTTATACCCATAATATATCGATTTTACAAAGGCGTTCATCTAGGTTGGTTTGTTTTACCGATTCCCGTCATTATATTTATTTATTTCATGTCATACATAAATGTACCCGATTCGGACAAACCGTTTATTGTAATTTGGGATTTCATGCCCAGGATTGGAATGAACTTTGCCGTTCATCTAGATGGACTTAGTTTATTATTTGCATCACTTATTACTGGTATTGGAGCCCTTGTCGTACTCTACTCTATTACATATTTAAGTAAAAGTGAGTCTTTAGGGAATTTCTATTGTTACTTATTAATGTTTATGGGTGCAATGTTAGGCGTTGTTTTATCTGACAATTTACTCATGCTTTATTTATTCTGGGAACTTACTTCAATTTCAAGTTTCTTATTAATTGGTTATTGGAGAGATAAACAATCATCTATTTATGGCGCGCAAAAATCATTATTAATAACAGTATTTGGAGGATTAATGCTTTTAGGTGGGTTTATCTCACTTTATTTAGCAGGAAATTCGTGGAGTATTACTTCACTTATACAGAATGCTGACACGATACAATCGTCACCTTACTTCATTTTAGCTATGGTGCTTATTTTAATTGGAGCAATGACAAAATCAGCCCAATTTCCTTTCCACATCTGGTTACCAGATGCAATGGAAGCACCTACTCCTGTAAGTGCATACTTACACTCAGCTACAATGGTTAAGGCCGGCATTTATTTAGTTGCAAGAACAACACCAATATTTGCCATTAGTGGCGGATTTGTTTGGACTGTTACAGCAATAGGTTTAATCACACTATTTTGGGCATCATTTAATGCTGTAAAGCAGCAAGACTTAAAAGGTATACTTGCATTCTCTACTGTTTCACAGTTAGGTATGATTATGTCTATGCTAGGTATTGGTGCAGTTAGTTATCACTATTCTGGTGAATCAAGCCAATTATTTTTAGCGAGTATAATTGCTGCAGTCTTTCATCTTATTAATCATGCGACATTTAAAGGCGCATTATTTATGGTTACAGGTACGATTGATCATGAAGTTGGAACACGTGATATTAAAAAATTAGGTGGTTTAATGACCATTATGCCAATTTCATGCACATTTACGATTATTACAGCTTTAAGCATGGCTGGCGTGCCACCATTTAATGGCTTTTTATCTAAAGAACTATTTTTAACAGCAATGTTCGATGCACATAGCGCAGACGTATTTTCACTTTCAACTCTTGGTTATTTATTACCGATTGTTGCTTTAGTAGGAAGTATTTTCACATTCGTTTACTCGTTCAAATATGTTCATGAAATTTTCTTTGGTGAATATAAACCCGAAGCTTTACCTAAAAAAGCTCATGAGGCACCAATTTTAATGCTTTTACCAACAGGTATATTGACATTACTAGTTGTTGTATTTGGTTTATTCCCAAACATTTTAAGCAATTCTATTATTGCACCAGCAGTAAGAGCAATTGCTCCATTTGCAAGTGAACCTGAAGTACATATATCATATTGGCATGGTATTACACCAGCGCTAATCGGAACGATTATTGTGTTTGTTGTAGGATTTTTACTATTTAAAAATGTTCAAAAATGGGTTGGTGTTTATGATATACAACCTGAATACTTAACGTTTAATTATTATTACGACAGAGGTATTCAGCTTAGTTCGTATATATCAAACAAAATCACACAAAGTTATATGACAGGTTTTGTTAGATCTTATCTTATGTACATTTTTGCATTCTTTATTATTATCACGGCTCTAACACTATTTACACATCCTGTTAGTTTTGTATTTGATAATATAAGCAGTATTAGACCTTATGAACTTATTTTAATTGCTTTAATACTTATTAGTACTTTTTGTATCGTACTAGCAAAATCAAGATTATTCAGCATTATTATGCTTGCATCAGTAGGTTATTCTGTTGCATTATTCTTTGTATTTTTCGGAGCGCCAGATTTAGCGTTAACTCAATTATCGATTGAGACGATATCAACTGCTTTATTCTTATTATGTTTCTACCACTTACCTAAGATGAGTAGGCATGATGAGGATCGTAAATTTAAATTAGGTAATTTCATTATTTCAATTTGTGTAGGTATTGGAGTAATTATTCTTGGCTTAATTGCTTACGGTAATAGACACTTTGATTCTATTTCACAATATTATAAAGATAATGTATACGACCTTGCTGCAGGTAAAAATATGGTAAACGTTATTCTAGTTGACTTCCGTGGCTTTGATACATTATTTGAATCTGCAGTATTAGGTATTGCCGGTTTAGGTATATACACATTAATTAAATTAAGAGATAAAGGTAAAGATGGAGGTGAAGAACATGAAGAAACAATCGAATGATGTATTCTTTCAGTTTAACGCCATTATCATCTTTCTAATTCTTATGATGTATGCTGTTTCTATCTTCTTTGGTGGTCATTACACACCAGGTGGTGGATTCGTTGGTGGTTTATTACTATCTTCAGCAGTCATCATCATTGGTATCGCATTTGATACTAAAACATTAAAAAAGATGTTTCCGTTTGATTTTAAAATTATAACAGCTACTGGATTGTTTTTATGTGTTCTAACACCTATCCTAAGTTGGACATATGGTAAGACATTCTTCACACATGCGTTCGGTGAATTACATTTACCAATCTTTGGTGAAGTACATTGGCATACTGCTATGATTTTTGATTTAGGTGTCTTATTAGCTGTTGTCGGTACGGCGATAACAATCATATTATCGATTGGAGAGAATGAATAATGGAAATATTAATGATTTTCGTTGCAGGTATTATCATTTCTGTATCAGTATACCTAGTTCTCTCTAAGAGTTTAATTAGGATTATTATTGGTACTACCCTACTTTCCCACGGTGTGCATTTAATGCTATTAACTATGGGTGGATTAAAAAAAGGCGCATTACCTATTGAAGAATCAGGTATAAAAAGCTATGTAGACCCGCTTCCTCAAGCGCTAATTTTAACAGCAATTGTTATTTCATTTGCTGTTACTGCATTCTTCTTAGTTCTTGCCTTCAGAAGTTATAAAGAACTAGGAACTGATAATCTTGAAGAAATGAAGGAGGTACCGAAAGATGATAAGTAACATGATTATTGTACCTCTTGTCATTACTTTTTTAACTGCTGTAACATTGATTTTTGCTGGTCACAGACCATATTTAAAACGAAAAATCGTTTTAGTTGGATTTGTATTAGCGTTTCTAGTTAGTTTATATAATATCAACATGATTTATTTGTACGGGACACAAACATTAAACTTAGGTAGTTGGCCTGTCCCTTACAGCATTGTCATTTACGTTGATATGCTCAGCGCATTATTAGTAAGTGTCAGCTTATTAATAACACTAATTGTAATATTATATTCTCATCAGTCTATCGGATTGCATCGTGAAAAATATTTCTATTATTTCGGTATATCAATGATGGTAACAGGTGTTAATGGTGCCTTTATGACAGGCGACTTATTTAACCTGTTCGTATTCTTTGAAGTATTCTTAATGTCTTCCTACCTACTCTTAGTTATTGGAGGAACAAAGATTCAGTTACAAGAAAGTATTAAATACATACTTGTTAATGTGTTAACTTCTGCATTCTTTGTAACTGGAGTCGGTATGTTGTATTCCATAACTGGAACTTTAAATATGGGAGACTTGCATGTTAAATTAGCAGAACTATCGAACACAGATTTAAACATCGTTGTTATCACTTTTATAATGTTTTTATTTGTATTTGCTACAAAAGCAGGTATGTTCCCATTATACTTCTGGTTACCTGGAGCTTATTATGCTCCACCGATACCTATCATTGCTTTATTCGGAGCTTTATTAACAAAAGTAGGTGTATACGCAATTATGCGTACATTTAGCCTATTCTATTCAGCAAATAGTGAATTTATTACTAACACTTTAATTGTATTGTCCATACTTACAATTATTATGGGTTGTATTGGTGCAATTGCTTATTATGATGTTAAGAAAATTATTATTTATAATATTATGATTGCAATAGGTGTAATTTTAATTGGCGCAGCTATGATGGACAAAACAGGTATGATAGGAAGTATTTATTACTTACTTCACGATATGATCATTAAAGCTGCTTTATTCTTATTAATTGGTATTATTATAAAAATTACTGGAACACCTGATTTAAGAAAATTCGGCGGACTTATACAGAATTATCCGGTATTAGGTTGGTTCTATTTCGTTGCTGCACTTTCATTAGCAGGTATTCCACCATTAAGCGGATTTTATGGTAAATACATGATTGTCATGTCGACCTTTGATAATGGTTATTATATAAGTGGTATCGTCGTACTACTTTCTAGTTTATTTGTTTTATATTCAGTAGTTCGTATTTTCTTAATGGCATTTTGGGGAGAAGAAAAAGGTTATACGTATAATCCAAAATTACCAATGAAGAAATTAATGATATCAAGTATTGCTATCACAATAATCGCGATATTATTTGGTCTTGGTGCCGACATGTTATATCCTTTAATTGAAAAAGCTGCTTTACCATTCTACAATCCTGAAACATATGTAAATGCGTTAGGAGGCGATTATTAATGGCTATACAAGTACTCATTAATGTTCTATTAGCTGCACTTTGGATGATGCTTTCAGAAACATACACATTTGGCGCATTTATATTTGGATATTTGTTTGGTATTTTATTCGTTTTAGCTGCTTTACCATTACTACCGGGTAAACATTTATATTTAAGACCAGTTTGGAAAGCGATAGTTTTAGCCGGTATATTCATGAAAGAATTAGTATTAGCAAATATAGATGTCATTAAAATTGTCATCCAAAAAGAAATAAAAAATGAACCCGCATTCTTTGCGTATCCGACAGAATTAAAAAAAGATTGGGAAATCACATTACTTTCTCAACTAATAACATTAACGCCGGGTACAATCGTAGTTGCAATTTCAGATGATCAAAAAACACTATATATTCATTCAATAGATTTTTCTGATATTGATTCAGAAATTAGTACTATTAAAGATTCATTTGAAAAAGCAATCAAGGAGGTGAGCGTACGATGATAAATATATTCGTAATTATTGCAATCATCATCGTCGCACTTTCTATGATAGGCATACTTACCAGAGTCATAATCGGTCCTACTTTAGCTGACAGAGTTATTGCTCTTGATGCATTAGGTATTACTTTAATGGCTATGATTGCTTTATTTTCCGTAGTGATGAATACAAGATATTTATTCGTTATTCTGTTATTAATAGGTATTTTAGCATTCTTAGGTACTGCAGCATTTGCGAAATTTATGGACAAAGGAGAGATCATTGAAAATGATAGAGACGATAATTATTAGTATTTCAATTATTATGATGGTCGTAGGCGCTTGTTTCAGTTTCTTTGCTGCGTTAGGTATTCTAAGATTGCCAGATGTATTCTCTCGAGCACATGCATCAGGAAAAGCTTCTACTTTAGGTGTCATGTTAATATTAACCGGTGTACTCATTTACTTTATCGGTAAAGAAGGTCACTTTAATGTTCAACTGTTGTTAGGGATTATATTTATCTTTATTACTGGACCACTAGCCGGTCACTTAGTAACAAGAAGCGCATATTATATGGGCGTCAAACCAACAGAACGAACAGTTAGAGACGATTTAAAAGACGCAAAATAAATACTTTTCTTAAAATAAAACCTCACAACCTTTGAGTTAAATCTCAGGTTGTGAGGTTATTTATTTCTGATTTTGTCAAAGTGTATGATAATTAAATAGATTTGAGTTTGGTAGGATCTTATTGGATTTTCGGCTTAATTAATCCAACTAAATACGTTCTTATTGGATTTTTGACTTAATTAATCCAACTAAACACGTTCTTATTGGATTTTTGACTTAATTAATCCAGCAAAATGGGTCTTATTGGATTTTCGGCGTAATTAATCCAACTAAATAGGCTCTTATTGGATTTTTGACTTAATTAATCCAACTAAACACGTTCTTATTGGATTTTTGACTTAATTAATCCAACTAAACAGGCTCTTATTGGATTTTTGACTTAATTAATCCAACTAAACAGGCTCTTATTGGATTTTTGACTTAATTAATCCAACTAAATGCGCTTTATTGGATTTTTGACTTAATTAATCCAACAACATTCAATAACGTTTTAATCCAATATAAGAAGAGAGTCCGATACAACTATTAATGTGCCGGACTCTCTTTATTAATAATTTTTATTTCGTTGTTTCTTTCCAACTTTTATCGCTAAGCATATCGCCTGGCCATGTATATGACATTACGCCACCATCAATTGTTATATTTTCACCTGTGATAAATGAACTGTCATCAGAGGCTAGGAATTGTACGAGTTTAGCTACTTCTTCTGGTTTACCTAATCTACCTAAAGGTGTAACCCATTTTTGATTTTCTCTAAATTCTTCGCCTGCTTTATCTTCTTTATCACCTACTAAATTATCAACTAATGGTGTTTCTATCGTTCCAGGTGCTATAGAGTTTGCTCTAATGTTTTCTCTACCATATTCAATCGCAATTGATTTTGTGAAGTTTACAATGCCACCTTTAGCAGCGTTGTAACCAGATCTATTTAAATCTGCAGCTAGTCCAGAGAACGAAGCTGTATTAATAATAGAACCGCCTTCTTCAAACATTAATGGCAACATGAACTTCGTAACAAGGAAAGTACCTCTTAAGTCCACATTCATTAAATCATCAAATACTTCAACAGGATATTCATGAATTCTTCCTGCTTTATGGTCAATCCCTGCATTATTAAATAAAATATGAACTTTACCATATTGTTCTTTGATTTCATCTATTGCTTTTCTTACTTCATCTTCTTTAGAAATATCAACTTTCATTGAAGTGGCTTTATATCCTTCATCATTAATTTGTTTCACTGATTTTTCTAATTCATCGGATATATCCATACAAATAACGTCAGCGCCTTCAGAAGCTAGTTGTTTAGCTGTAGCAAAACCTATACCAGTACTAGCTCCTGTAATAACTGCAATTTTATTTTCTAATCTTTTCATAATTTTAATAACACTCCTTTAAAAGATGAATGAAATACAATTACTTTGAATTCTACATATCATCCACAATATTCATATACCCGTTTTTTAAAATAATAAAAAGCCTGAGACATAATTAATGTCTCAGACTCGTTTTTGTTATATTGGCAGTAGTTAACTGAATTAAAATTGAGCTTATACTAGACTTTTTCAATTCTAGTCAACCTTGCCGAGGCAGAACTACGAAATCTTTTTTAAATAAGATTTCTGTCTTGCTCTCTTTATTTTCTAATTTTTTTAATAGCGATAGTCGCTCTAATGACTGAAATTAACTGATTATCTTCATCTGTAACTTTAACATCCCACACTTGTGTTGTCTTACCAATGTGTAATGCTGTTCCTATTGCAGTTACAGTACCGCTTTGTACAGATTTAATATGATTTGCATTAATCTCTAAACCAAGTGGTATTTCATCTTCTTTAGAAGAAGCATTTGCTCCCATAGAGGCTGCAGTTTCTGCTAAAGCGATTGTAGCTCCTCCATGTAAATATCCAAATGGTTGTTTAACATTATCGGTAACTGGCATTGAAATAGCAATATATCCATGTTTAACATCTAATGTCTTCATTTGAAGATGATCTAATAAATTCATATTTTTATCCCCCATTCACCACTATAATACCATAGCAGCAATGAAACCAAATATGATTAAAGGAATATTATAAATTAAGAAGTTAGGTATACACGTATCTCTAATGTGGTCATGTTCCCCGTCTACATTTAATCCTGCAGTTGGTCCTAATGTTGAGTCACTCGCTGGACTACCTGAGTCTCCTAATGCACCTGCTGTACCTATGACAGCTATAAGCGCCATTGCACTTAATCCTATTTCTTGTCCAAATGGTATAAATAAACTTGCAATGATAGGAATTGTCGCAAATGATGATCCTATTCCTAACGTTACAACTAAACCTATTAAGTACATCATAATGATACTAAACGCTTTGTTGTCTCCTGTAATAGTCGCTAAACTCTTAACAAGCGCACCAACTTCATGTGTCTCATTCATAACACCTGCAAATCCATTTGCTGATAAAATTACGACACCGATATAAGCCATAATTTGAATACCTTCTACTAATTTAGCATCTAAGTCTCTCCATTTATATAATCCAGAGAAGAAAAAGATTAAAATACCTGCTAACGCACCGAATATCATAGATTCTGTAAAAGTCTGCACTATAAAAGTAGCTAAAATGGCAATAACCGTAACCACTAGAGGGTATGTTTCTAATTTTCCAATTTCTTCGTCTTCTTCGACTTTAATTTTTTTATATTTTCTAGGTTTCCAATATATGATGATGGCTAAAATTAAACCAAATACATATCCCATACTTGGAATGAGCATTGCTTTCCAAATATCATTAAAAGCAATATCAATATTTGTTTTTTTAAATGAATCAAAAATGATGGACTGGAATATGTGACCATATCCGTATGGTAATAATATATACGGGAAACATAGTCCAAAGCCAATTACTGTAGCAATAAGTCTTCTGTCCATTTCTAATTCATTAAATAAACTGATTAATGGAGGTATAAGAATTGGAATAAATGCAATATGAACAGGAATAATATTCTGACTCAATATTGAGATAACAAGTAAACTTGCAACTAAAATGATTTTTATTTTTACTCTGCTATCTTTAGAATTTTCCTTTTTCACTGATTGTATGATTTTTCCGACGATATAATCTGTTATACCGCTATATGATATTAAAGCTGCAAATCCACCTAATAGCGCGTATGATAAAGCAACTTCAGCCCCATCAACAATAGACGTTCCAAAAGTAGCAATCACTTTGTCTAGAGACATACCACTTAATAATCCGCCTACTAAAGCGCCAATAAATATACTTAATACTACATTTAATCTTAATAAACAAAGTATAATCATAATAATAACTGCTACTAACACTGCATTTATTTCCAAAAAACCCTCTCCTGTTCTTTAACTCTCTACCACGATAAAGTAAAATGATGAACTTATCATATCAGTTGATTGAAAACATGTCAATAACAGCTGCTTAATTCTAAATTTTCAGATAAATACTATAAAAAAATAACCCTGCTCGACAAATTAATAGAACAGGATTACTTTTTATAATTTATTTTATTTTATTTTTCAAAAAGTGAAGTACAGTAGGAATCATAGCACCAGTTGCACCTTTTGGTCCACGATAAGTATCTTTTTCTGTATCAGCAGAACCAGCAATATCAAAATGTAAATGAGGTACGTCTTCACTGAAATGCGTCACAAAAGCTGCTGCAAATAACGCTTTACCATGTTTATTTAAAACACAGTTTGTTAAATCAGCTACATCCGAAGATTGAATATCTTGCTTTTCTTCATCAGTAATTGGTAACTCAAAGCTCACTTCATTTGAATATTTAGAAGCTTCTTTAACTGCATCTAAATATTGGTCGGCATCACTAGAGAATATACCTGTTTTACCAAGTCCTAACGCAGCTACAACAGCACCCGTTAGCGTTGCAAAGTTCATAATTAATTCTGGTTTGAATTGTTTAGCATAAGTGACACCGTCTGCTAGTACAAGTCTTCCTTCAGCATCGGTATTCGTAATTTCAACCGTTTCACCACTTAAGGATGTAAATACATCGTCTGGTTTCATAGCTTTATTAGATATCATATTTTCTGCTAATGGCAACACTGCTACAATATGAATTGGCAATTCTAAACGAGCTACAGCATTCATCATTGCAACTACATTACTAGCACCACTCATATCATATTTCATTGAAGGCATACCTGTTTTTGATTTAATTTGGTAACCGCCAGAATCATACGTTACCCCTTTACCAACTAATGCTATTGGAGCATCAGCTGAACCTTTATATTCTAACGTTACTAACCTCGGAGGATTAATAGATCCTTTACCAACTGCATCTATTAGACCGAAACCTTCTTCATTAATAGCTTGTTCATCTTTAATAGAAACTTCTACGTTCGTATCTTCAAAGTTTACTTTAATTTGATTAGCAAAATATTCAGGCGTCAATATATTTGGAGGTGTTTGAGAGAAAGTACGTGCTAAATTAATGCTATCTCCTAGCACTTCTCCTTGTTTGAAACTCGTTAAAATATCATCATTCGTTTCTGTTATAAACGTGACTTTAGTTTCAATTGGAGCAGATTTATTAGATTTATAATTATCAAAATTAAATACTGATTGTTGAGACATCCACCCAAGATGATATAAGCGTGATTCATTCGTGACATTTTGAGAAACGAATGTGTTATCTAATAAATTAACTTGTTCAATTTTATTCAAGCTTAAATAACGACTTAATTGACCATAAATTTTTTGATAATCTTTCTCTTTGATTTCTTTTAAATTTCCTAAACCAACAGATATTAATTTAACAATTTGATTATCGATGATGACAGCAGAAGACGTAATTTCTCCTAATTCACTGCTTATAACTTGTTGTTTTTTCATATCATCTAATTGGTTATTTAATATGTTATTTACTTCATCAAAATTTTGCATTTGATTTAAATGACTCGGACAACCTATAACAATCGGATGATTATTTGTAGAATACTGTTTTTCAATTTGTAATTTCATATATATTTCCCCTTTTTTAAAACATTGAATAACCGCTTCTTCTTAAATTACGAATAACAAAACCAGCTACTATTGCGCCAACCCATCCAGAACCTAGCATTAAAATATCTGCAGTATGTATATGTGTTATTCCAGTTAATAACTTTGAAAATGCTGTAGAAGGATTAGTGAAATACATTGTTGTTGATATTTTATCAACGATAGCAAATATAACCAATGGATATAATATAACCATCAACCATGTTGTTTTTAGTAGCATGTTCAATATAAAAGCAATACCAAAGAATAATACGAAAAACAATGCCATTGATATAATGACTTGTGGTAAAGATATCATGGCTAACCTCCTTTAAAAAAAGAGACCCGCCTAATGCAGGTCTCTTACTTAATTATCTTGCAATTAAAATTTACCTTTTTTATAGGCTAAACCAAGTCCACCGATTTTGAAGATGGCACGAGTATCAATAACTTTTTTCATGAATGCTGCTTTTTTACCAGTGATTTCACGGCCCATAACAACACCAACACCATCACGGCTACCTAGAGAACAAACAGTACCTTTGTCATCGTAACTAAATGGTTCAGTTTTTTCACCATTGAAGATGTTTTTGATGTTTTCTGCTAAGTGTTCACCTTGTTGCATAGCAATTTGTGCTGTAGTTGGTAATGGACGTTTGTTGTCGCCTTCACCAACCATAACTGCTGAACAGTCACCAATAACGAAGATATCGTCATAGTTATCGATTGATAAGTCGTCTTTAACAACGATACGACCGCGTTTAACGCCATCAAATGATTCTTCCATTAGTTTGCTACCTCTAACACCTGCAGCCCATATAGCAGTGTTAGCTTCTAATGTTTCTTCTTTATCATTTACTTTTACTACGAAGCCTTTTTCGTTACAAGCAACGATTGGAGTTGAGATTTTGAATTCTACACCACGAGCTTCTAAGTATTGAACAACGTAATCAACTAATTCTTCTGAGAACATTGGTAACATTTTTGGTGCTGCTTCAACACAAGTGATTTTCACTTTAGATTGATCTACACCGTATTTTTTACACAACTCAGGAACACGCTCAGTTAATTCACCTAATAATTCAACACCAGTAAATCCTGCGCCACCTACAAGAATAGCTAAATCATTTTCATCTTTTTCTTTAGATGAAGCATAATTTGCAAATCTATCTTCTAAATGTTTCGCGATACGACGAGAAGTATTAATGTTTTCGATTTGAAGAGCATGTTCTTTCATACCTTCAATTCCAAATGTTTCACTTTCAAATCCTAACGCAACAACTAAAATGTCGTAATCAAATACACCATTTGATGTTTCAACATTTTTAGAATCTTTGTTAATTTTAGTTACTTCTGCTTTTACGAAGTTTACTTTGTTTCTATCAACTACTGAAGTTATTGGGTATAAAGCATCTTCATAATTTAACGTACCTGCTGAAGTTTCATGTAACCATGTAGCTTCATAGTGGTAGTCATTTTTGTTAATAAGTGTAAGCTCAACATCTTGGTTAGAAACTAATTTTTGTAATTTAGTTATAGTTTGTAAGCCTGCATATCCTGCCCCTAATACAAGAACTTTTTTGCGTTCAAATCCCATTATTTTCACCTATACTTTCTAAATATTGTTTGACACCTGAAGGGATGTCGTGTCACTTTGTGTTTTTTGTCACAAGCAATTCTAATACTCTTTACATACAAAGTATATTGTATATTTTTATCAATACAATTTCAAGTGTCACACACTATTAATATTAAGGGATTAACAATTCTCTGGTGTACCTGTTACAGTTTTAGTTTTGAATGAGCTTCCGCAACCGCATGAAGCAATTGCATTCGGGTTTTCAATAGAGAATCCGCCACCCATTAATGATGTTTTGAAATCAATTGTAGTGCCATTTAAAATTGGTGCATCTTCTTTGTCTACTAAGACTTTCACACCATAAAATTCTAATTCCATGTCATTTTCAGATGGTTCTTCTTCTGCTGACATTCCGTAAGATAAACCTGTGCAACCTCCACCTTTAACAGAAACTTTTAAGTAACCGTCTGGCATACCATTACTTTCCATCATATCCTTAACTTCATATGCTGCTGCTTCAGTTAAAATTACTGTTGACATAATTTATTCCTCCTTAAAAAATCCAATTTTCTTCTATATGACTATATATATTTTCTAGTAATTCTTCCGGTGTCTCGCCCTTGACCATATCGCCATTTACTAATGCATATAACCCTCTTGCACATGGTCCACAATTTTGTAGACAACCATATTCTAGTACGTCTACATCTGGATCATTGTCGAGCTTGTTAAACACTACATCAGCGCCTTTAGCCAAGTTTGATATACAAAATTCGACAATCGGGTTCAATGTATTCACCTACTCACTTTCGTTTCATTATCTATTTTAACATTCATTGTAGTTTATGCCAAAAACGATTATACTAAATGTATACTTATATATTATAAAATATATACATACAAATTTATAGAAATTTGATTTATGGACAAAGGAGAATAACGATGAAAAGCTTAGTATTATTAGGGGGCGGATACGGTAATATGCGTTTGATGAAGGAAATTATCCCTAACGCTTTACCTTCCGATTATTCAATTACGCTGATTGATCGTATGCCATTTCACGGTTTAAAAACTGAATTTTATACTTTAGCAGCAGGTACAAAACCAGACAAAGAAATTCGAGTAAATTTTCCAAATGACAAGAAAATCAATACCGTATATGGGGAAATTACAGATATTGATTTAGACAATCAAATTATTTCTGTAGGAGACACAAGAGTCGACTATGATGAACTTGTAATTGGTCTGGGTTGTGAAGATAAATATCACAATGTTCCTGGCGCAAAAGAATACACACACAGTATTCAAACTATCCAAAATGCACGAAAAACGTACCAAGCAATATTTGACTTACCAAGTGGTTCTACTGTTGGGGTTGTGGGAGCCGGTTTAAGCGGCATTGAATTAGCAAGTGAACTACGTGAGAGCAGAGAAGATATCAAAATTAAATTATTTGATAGAGGTGCAAGAATTCTCCCAGCATTTCCAGAAAAATTAAGTAAATTCGTAGAAAAATGGTTTGCTAAACATAATGTTGAAGTCATTCCTGAATCAAATATAACGAAAGTTGAGCCGGGTAAATTATACAATAACGATGATGCTCAAGACATAGATTTAGTAGTTTGGACTGCTGGTATTCAACCAGTAGAAATCGTTCGAAATTTACCGGTCGATACTAATGACGGCCGTAGAGTTATCGTCAATCAATATCATCAAATTCCGACATATCCAAATGTATATATTGTTGGTGATTGTGCAGCTTTACCACATGCACCGAGTGCATATTTAGCAGAAATACAAGCTGATCAAATTGCTGAAGTAATGAAACTAAAATGGGCAAATAAACCATTACCAGAAAAAATGCCAGAACTTAAACCACAAGGATTTGTGGGCTCATTAGGAGAAAAACAAGGCTTTGCCTACTTAATGGAACAGACTGTTACCGGTCGATTAGCAAGAGTTATTAAGTCTGGTGTTCTATGGTTATATAAATATCATAACGGATAAGAAAAGTAGCAGAATTCTGCTACTTTTTTATTTCTCATCCACGTGTTCATCTATGAATTTTGTAATCGGTTTGAGTTGAATATAACCATCTGCAACTAATTCATCATTGATTGTAACAAGCGGATAAAACAATTCATCTTCTTTTATTCTTTCAATGAATTGTTGATCATGATCGGTTAAATTTTCAGTTTGTTTCATAAAATCAATATACGTAAATTCGAAGTCTATATGATTATATTTTCTCCCTAGTATAGCTTGCAACCATTCATAAGTGTCTTTTGATGAGGGTGCGTTCACACAACTGGCACAAATAACATCTGCACCATATACGACAATACTTGCTTTGGACATTTATAAAATCCTCCTAGTTCCATAAATAGATTTTTTACGTTATTTCTATTATAATAGATTAATAAGATTAATGTATCTAATAACACTTGATGAGAGGAGTATTAATATATGACTACCGAACAACAAACAATGTTTGATCAAGTTAGTGATGTACTTGAGAAATTAAGACCATTCTTATTACGAGATGGTGGCGACTGTGAATTAGTAGACGTGGATGATGGGATTGTTAAATTACGCCTATTAGGAGCTTGTGGTACTTGCCCAAGTTCTACTATTACATTAAAGGCTGGCATAGAGCGTGCTTTATTAGAAGAAGTACCTGGTGTCGTTGAAGTCGAACAAGTATTCTAACTTAATCATAAAATAATAAACCTAAATATATAAGACATCTATAGAGAGTCAAGGATTTATCCATTAGAATATCTAATGGATAAATCCTTTTTTAATTTCAAGCTTTCAAAATATTTTTTAAATAAAAAAACAGTAGAAATTCAATATTTATAATGAATTTCTACTGTTTTTGTAGTGATAATTATTTCTGTCTGAATTATTAATTGTATTTTCTACTCACATTTTCGTTGTATTCTCCGTTTATATGATTCAACATTTGCTCATTAATATAAACCCAACCTTTCCATCCAATATGGACTGCATCAGTGATTACATAAGGTTCATATTCTTTGTCAGTTAAATCATAAACTTTCATATTATTCGAAGTGATTGTATGATTTATTTTTTGATATACCGCTTCTCTCTTCATTTTATCAACGTGTATATGATCATACCATTTACCGTTAGCAGGTATAACAATAAATAAAGGGTCTGCTTTTGCTTCTTTCAATGTATCTATTAACAACTGTAAATCATCAAATTCTACTGAGTTTTTATTAAATTCATAACTTCGATTAAAACGTTTCCTTTGTTGTTTTAATAAACTCCAATATTGATCGTTCATACCAAATTTATTAGAGGTTGAATTTTGTTCACCATATTGAGAAGCATATAATTTCATTGTTTCCCAATCCATTTTTTAAAAATGTTTATTGTGCGAGTGCTGTAAAGGTGACTTTTCTTTACCAAAAAGAGATTTCAATGCATCATGCTTTTCATGAATACTGTATTCAAAATTATTCATGAAAGTGCCTTCTTTATATTGATGATTTTTCGATTTAATAATAGATTTTAAATAAGGATCAGATTTTAATTGTTTAAATTCTATCAATCGTTTAGCAAATCTATTCTTTATTTCAGGACTTAATGTTTCACTAACAAATAAATGATCTGCTTGTAATGGAGAGAATCTCGCACTAAAATTATCGTTAGTTAAACCATAATTCGTAAACCATTGAGGTGAAATAATAATCGCTAATTTTTTCCCTTTTAGGTTATGAGATTGGCTCCCAATATTTACAGCATGAATCAAGTCAGTAGACCCGCCTGTACCAATTAAATAAGGTTTGAGTTTAGCATTTTTATCATTCAGTATGTACGCAGGATGAAATATATCTTGTTTCTCTAATTCACTAGAACCAAAAATGGGATAGTATTTTCTACTTTGTAACATTTCAGTTTGCGAGTGTACACCTTTTAATATTGAATCATTTAATGAGGTAGCTTCTTTATTGATATTTTCACTTTTTGAAAACGCAGAAAACCATTCTACTGGCATTAATAGAAATAGACCAAACAGTATACCACTAAAAATTAATGGTAATATTAGCTTTATTTTCATTGTAATTCCTTAAGCACTTCTATGATTTTATTTGGTGTTGCCCACTCATCTCTATCAAAATCAGTAATTGTAACGTCAATCCCTAAATTATTTTGAATTTCTATTAATAATCCAACTGTAGCGAATGAATCTATTATACCTTCGTCGAATATTGCAATATCTGGATTTTCTTTAACAATATCATTTTCTGCAACTTCTGCTAATATATCTAAAACTTTTTCTTCAAAACTCATAATTTAACTCCCTTTTTTTAATGTATTAACTTTCCTGAGAATAATAAAAATCCAAATGCAACACTATGGAATGTAATTAGTATCGCTATAAAATTGGTTACTTTATTATTAAATTTAGGTGGATGTTTTTTTCGCCATTGTTCGTAATAGCCATAACCTATGAACAACATTGCGTGATATAAACCATATAGTATGTAATTTATTTCAATTCCATGCCACACACCCATAATTGCAAAGTTTAATAAAAATCCTAAATTAGAAATAAGCAATTTATCTTTAATTAGTTTCTTTTTTGAAACAAAGAATACAAATCTCATATAAACGCAATCTCTAAACCAGAATGACAAACTCATGTGCCATCTATTCCAAAAATCTTTAATATTCTTAGATTGAAAAGGTTTATTAAAGTTGATAGGTGTTTGAATACCGAACATATAGCTAAATGCGATAGCGAATAAGCTATAACCAGCAAAATCAAAGAATAAATAAAAACTATAACCATACATATAAAATAAGTAATTTAAAAACGTATGATCTGTCTCAATTGGTATCGTTTTTAAGACTAATTCATTTATATAAAATGCAATAATATATTTATATAAAAATCCCATAAATACCAAATGGATAGCTTTGATTAACTGATTATAATATTCCTCACCTGATGGAATTTTATTTTCATCTTTAATAAATCTTTTGTATCTATCAATTGGTCCTGATGAAATAGTTGGAAAGAAAGTGATAAAATCTATTAATTTTAATACTTCTATTGATTTAATTCTTTTATCGCGTATTTCCATTATTAATTGGACTGTCTTAAATGTGATATAAGAAATCCCTAAGAAACCTATAAATTCTATCACTTTATTTCCATGTATCGTTATTTGATATTCACCTAGCCAACTACTTTGAAGTACTTTAACGAGTATTAAAGGTAATATTGATAGAAATACCATAAAAGCAAACATCTTAAATTCGTTTACTTTTTTAGTGATATTAATGTAACTTTTTATTAACAGCACTTGATAAATAACATATAAAGTAAAGAAAATAAGTTGATAGCTCAAATACTTATTATCAAATATATTCTTATTATCGTCTGAGAAAATAAGAACGAGCATAACAATTGTGATGAACCTATTATATATAAGACTTCTTTTACCAATTAACCCTAGTATTATGACTGGTAACATCAACAATAAAGTAATAAAGAAATAAGTAAAATCGCCATATGGAATCATGATTCTAACTCCTCTAATACTTTATTTCGATTTAATTTACCATTTGGTGTTAACGGTAAATGATCGGTAAATTTAAACTTTCTAGGAATCATATACTCTGGTAAATGTTGTTTAAGTTCTTGTTTCATCTTGTGTATTAATTCCATATCACTTTCAAGACTTTTTTCTAATAAAACAACCGTCGCATATAAATACTGAACTTTCTCACCTTTTTTAATTGGTGATACAACAGCTTGCTTAACTTGTGACAAACGTTCTAAAATTAATTCTATTTCTTCTAATTCCATGCGATATCCATTAATCTTTATTTGAAAATCTATTCTACCTTGTATGAACCAATAACCTTCTTTATACTCTGCTTTATCTCCTGTGTAATAATGTCTTGTATCGCTTTCAATTCTAAAAGCTTTTTCATTTTTTTCCTTATCTTTTAAATAACCTTTACTGACACTTCTACCACTAATAATGAGCTCTCCATTATCAGCTAATTTAAGCTCTGAATGTTCCCTTACTTTCCCAACTGGTAAAGGGTTAAATGAATCAAGTATATCTTGAGTTATTTGTATACTCGTCACTGCGACTGTAGCTTCTGTTGGACCATATGTATTGTAAACAGTTGCTTCTTTATATTTCTCTATAAGTTTTTGAGCAGTTTTGTGACTGAATATCTCACCACAGAAGAAATATTGTTTTAAGTTAGGATACGTATTATCGTTAAACCCTGGTAACAATAAGCACATTTCAACAAAAGATGGCGTAGAGACCCAACTCTCAATATGTCTATCATTTAACATTTCATAAAGTTCTCTTGGTTTCTCAATCATTTGTTTATCAACAAGCTCTAAAGTACCACCTGACATTAAGCATGGATAAATTGCCATTACAGATAAATCGAATGAAAATGGTGCTTGGTTCAGCCATTTCTTACCTTCGCCTAATTGATTGAGTTTTAGCATCCATTCAGTAAAATCTAATAAACTATCATATGTAATCTGAACGCCTTTAGGTAGCCCCGTGGACCCCGAAGTAAAAATCGTATAAACAATATCTGTCATCTTCAATTGTTTAGTACCTTCGAGGTTAATAGATGCCTCTTTACATTCATTTACAGTTATTTGTTTAATATTCTTTTTATCTAATAAAATTTCAGTAGTATTGAATACATACTTTGGTTCAACTTTATCTATAATGTGTTCTATTCGTTCTTTAGGTATGGAAGTATCAATTGGAACGTAACCTATACCTGCTTTAATACTTGCTATCATACCTACAATCATAAATGGTGACATATGGCCATAAATTACAAGAGGCTGAGATGTATCTTTTAACAAAGTTGCTAATTTACTTGAATAAATATCTAAATCTTTATATGTCATCATATTATTTCTATAGCAAATCGCTTCATTATCACCATGATTATCGCTCATGTATGATAACTGTTCTATGACGTCTCTCATAAACATACTCCTTTACTAAAACTCATTGTAAATGAAATTATTGCTCGCACTTCCACCAGCATAAATCCAAAATAAAATAAGCATGATTAGGAAATAGAAAATGGTTAAACTAAATAGTTTAAAATTCTCAGAGTTAATAAATTCTCTAATTTTTTCCATTGATAATCTCCTTTTGTTTTTATTCTATTTTTATATTATATGTATAATTAAGATTTTTATCAATCAAAATATGTAAAAAACTTGAATTAAAAGGAAGTTTATTGAATATGATTACATCGTTTTTAAAGGTTTAAATAGCTTTAAAGCGCTAAATATAAAGGAACTTATATTATTAAAATTTTCCAAATGTTATAACATAAAAGCAGAGGATATTCTTATTAATTTAAGAATATCCTCTGCTTTTATTTAAACTATTTATTAACCGGTGTAATTGGTGAATCTCCATTTATAATTTTTTCTGCGTTATCAACGCAAAGTTGAACCATATTATTTCTCGTTTCAATTGAACTACTACCTATGTGTGGGACAACAATAATTTCATCCATATTTAAAAATGGGTGGTCATTTGCTATTGGCTCGTTTTCAACGACGTCTAATGCTGCTCCACGAATTTCATTTTGTTTAATAGCTTCAATTAAATCCGATTCGATGACATGTCCACCTCTACCAATATTTACAAAGATAGCTGATGATTTCATCTTACTGAAAGTTTCTTTATTGAATTTACCTTTTGTTTCCTCTGTTAAAGGTGCTGTACATACAACGAAGTCGCTTTCTGTCAATAAATCATCCATTGATTTATATTTTACACCTAATTCTTGTTCGGCTTTTTCTTTTCTGGAACGATTATGATAAAGAACATTACAGTTAAAACCTTTTAACCTTCTAGCAAATGCTTCACCTATTGACCCCATTCCATATACCCCAACTGTAGAACCATGAATATCCTGACCAGCTAACAAGTAAGGTCCCCAACTTTGCCATTTTCCATCTTTTACGTATTCTACCGCTTCAACAATTCTTCTGGCAGCTGTTAACATTAGTGTGAATCCTAATTCAGCCGTTGTTTCAGTTAACACATCAGGTGTGTTCGTAACAATTACACCTTTACTTTTAGCTAGTTCAAGGTCGATGTTATCATAGCCAACTGCTAAATTTACAACACCTTTAACATTCGTAGCAGAATCGAAAAATGATTGATCGATTTTTTCACTAAGAGTGGTAATGACAACTGTAGCCTCTTTAGAGCGTTTTAAAAATTCTTCTCGAGGCATTGGTTCTAACTCACTATCCCAAACATCTACTTCAGCAAATTGCTTCATTTGATCTATGAACTCTTGAGGTAATAATCTTGCAACTAATATTTTATCTCTCATTCTTCTCATCTCCTAAACAATTTATTCAATAATTTCTAGTAAGTTTTTAATACTATAAGTAGGCAACACTTCTTTTCTCTGAATTTCTTCAAATGTTGTAACACCCGTATGAACATGTAATGTATCTATACCACTATTAATACCAGCTAAAATATCAGTATCATAAAGATCACCTATCATGATACATTCTTCTTTAGCATGACCGATTTTTTCTAATGCTTGTTCCATAATAATAGTTTCTGGTTTTCCTATAAATATAGGTGTTTGGCCAGTTGATACACTCACTACGCTCGTTAAAGAACCGTTACCTGGAAGAAAACCTCTTTCTTTCGGAATAGAAACATCTTTATTTGTTGAAATAAATTTAGCACCATTACGAACTGCAAGACAAGCTACAGTTAACTTCTCATATGTAATTTCTTCATCTAATCCCATTACAACATAATCAACATGCTCATCATCTTTAACAATTAATCCGGCATCATTTAGTGACTTTCTAAGTCCAGTGCCACCTACCATGTATACAGTTGCACCAGGAGATTCTTCACTAATATATCCAGCTGTCGCCATAGCTGTAGTAATCACATGCTCACTAGAAGTATGAAAACCTATTTCATTTAATTTTTCCGCTACTTCTTCAGGTGTCTTTGAAGAATTATTCGTAACAAATAAGTAGTCTTTATCTTCTTTATTCAAATAATCTATAAATTCAATGGCACCTTCAATAACTTGTGAACCTTTATACATCGTGCCATCTAAATCTATTAAATAACCTTTATAATCTTTCATTCTTATCTCCTTCTCCAAATGCAGTTACGGCTACATTTTCATTCTCTAAAAAGTGTTTCGTATCAACAATAGACTGCTTATAAAAAGGCACTGCTTTTTCAAAACCTTTTCTTAATTCAGCGTGGTTAATTGATTCATAATTACGTGTTAATTCTTTTCTAAAATCAATTGAGTTTCTGATTTCTTCTGCAGTTGTAGGTTGGAATACTTTTTCTAATTCCATAATATCAATGACATCTTTGTAATTACCCGGATCTCTTAAAATAAATGCATCGATAATTAAATTACCTATATCTACCACAGATTCAATCATCATGTGAGCGATTCTTTCTAAAGCATATTTTGAATTTTTTTCTGTTTCAAAATCTTGTGTAAGTTGTTCTAAATATTCTAATTTAAGATTAAGTGTTTTAATATCTACAAAATACATGTAGATCCCTCCTATTCATCTATTATGATATCATAATTTTGAATTGTAAGGCATTGCTCTGTATACTAATAAGATAAACGAAGCTTTAAAATAAAGGAGCCATAACAATGATAGAAATGTTTTTATATGACGACCAAAGCGAAGCAAAAATTCAGTTCGTAGGTTTTGTAGGCGAACATAGCCGATATGATTTAACTTTAATTTATACAGATCGTCATTTCGGTAAGACAATCGTATTAAACACACAAAATAATACTTTTGGCATAATTGGTAAAGACGATTTAGAAGAAGAAGGTTATATCAGTCATGTTCTAGGTTTATCAGAAGAAGAAGGCGAAGAAGTAACAGAATATTTACATGAAGTAATTGATATATAATTAAAAAAGTTTTTGATAAAGATTAAAATAATAAACAAAATTAGCTTTATCTATTAAAAAACCATAAAAATAAGAGGGCGGGACATAAAGTTGTCTCACCCTCTTATTAGATTTTCTATCACATTAATCCAACTACACATACTTTTATTGGATTTTCCATCACGTTAATCCAACTACACGCCTCTTATTGGATTTTCTATCACATTAATCCAACTAAACATACTTTTATTGGATTTTCTATCACGTTAATCCAACTAAACATACTTTTATTGGATTTTCTATGACATTAATCCAATTACACACCTTCTTATTGGATTTTCCATCACGTTAATCCAACTACACGCCTCTTATTAGATTTTCTATCACATTAATCCAACTACAATAAAAAAAATATTACTGTCCTTATATATAACGAAACAAGCTGGGACATAAATAAATGTCTCAGCTTGTTATTTTTTATAAATAATCTTTCAAAGTATTTTTGCTAATAATTGTTTCTTCAACAATTTCTATTTGCTCTTCGTTCTCTACTTCTACTTTGATTTCTTCTATTTCAGTTTCTTCTGTTTCTATTTGGTGTGCTTTGTTTTCGGATTTACTATTTTGTTGTATTGTTGGTTCAATTTTCACATTATCCAATTTACTTTCTTCATCAACAAATTCAGCATCTTCTGCTGTTAACTTTGTAATTTCTCCTTTAGACAATCGTCTTAAGACAAAATATTTACAGCCAAAGTTACAGTATTCAAGTAAATAATCTTGTATAGATGAAAATCGTTTATTGGCATCACTTTTCTTATTAGAATCATAATAAAAGCCTTTTAAGCGTAATTGCTCGTATCCATAATCACCGACTATAAAATCATATTTATCTAAGATTTCAGAATAACGCGCTGCAAATCTTTCTTCATCGAATGATTTTTGGTCATCTTTTATTACTTCAAAATAGTCTTGTCCTATTTTAGTTAACATTAAATCACCTTATTAGTTATTAAGTGCTTGTTCACCTAGTATATGCTTTCTTTTAGCTGCTTCATTAACTTGCTCATCAGCATGATAAGAACTACGCACCATTGGGCCTGCTTGACAATGTTTAAATCCTTTTTCCATTGCTACTTTTCTAAGTTTACCAAATTCTAAAGGTGTATAATATTTTTGAACTTTTAAATGTTTACGAGATGGTTGTAAATATTGTCCAATCGTCATAATATCTACATCATTTGCACGTAAATCATCCATAGTTTCATATATTTCTTCGACAGTTTCACCTAAACCAACCATTAAGCTTGATTTAGTAGGAATATCTGGATACATTTCTTTAGAACGTCTTAAAAATTCTAACGTACGATCATATTTAGCACGCGCTCTAACTCTTGGAGTTAAACGTCTTACTGTTTCAATATTATGGTTTAAAATATCTGGTTGAGCAGCCATTAGCGTTTCAAGTGCTTCATAGCTACCTCCCATATCTGATGGTAAAATTTCAATAGTAGTATAAGGATTTAATTCTCTTACTTTACGAACTGTTTCTGCATAAACATTTGAACCTGCATCTTTTAAGTCATCTCTAGCAACTGCTGTAATAACAACATGCTTTAAATTCATCAATTGAACAGATTCTGCTACACGTTGTGGTTCTTCTAAATCAAGTTCATTCGGTAGACCAGTTTTAACAGCACAAAAACGACAAGCTCTTGTACACACTGCTCCTAAAATCATAAATGTAGCGGTACGTCTTTCACCCCAACATTCATGAATGTTTGGACATTTTGCTTCTTCACAAACAGTATGAAGATTCTTTTCTCGCATCATTTTTTTCAAGCCAGTGTAGTTTTTGTTAGTGTTTAACTTAATCTTTAGCCAATCCGGTTTACGTAATATTTCTTCATTTTTAGTAGCCATATACGTGAACACCCTTCTATTAGTATTTTCATCTTCGTACATTATACCGAAAATAGTTACAAATGAAAATCCCATTTACATTTACTTTTCAATTTGTAATAATTTTTGTTCAAAAATATTTCTTAAGAACTCTGGCATAATATAATTTATTTCCATATCTTTCAGTATAGGGAAATATCTTCCGAATGTATACATATCGATTGTGCCCAATTTATAATATTGATTATCTTGAACTTCTTCGCCTTTTACAAAACATTGTCCTGTCGACTCAATGTAGCCGATATTTTTAAATACATATCCTCCAAATATATCTCCTCTAAATCCAAACCCAATTGCCACTTCATCAATATAAGATTGTTCCATCGCTTTATATATGATTTGTTTGAGTTCAGTCCCTTTGAGATCAATCGTAGCTGTATTAATAGGATGAGGTAACATTTGATGAATATCAAATTCTGTTAATTCATTACCAGACTTCTCTTTCACTATAAGGCCTGCATTTATAATCGCACAGTCTGCTTCAGTAAATTCTAACACACTTTCACAAAGCAAATCTGTTGTATAACTTGCACTATTTAACCTTCTTGGCAAAGAAAAACTTCTATTTAAAACTGGTCTGTTGAGCAAGGTTCTGCCCTTTTCTTCATAATCATTATTAACGTGTTCTAATTCATCACTATTTAATATATGCGCTTCTTTTTTTATAATTCTTTTATTTTTTATTTCTAAATCTACTTGACCTACATAATGTCCGTACTTTCCAGCGGCAGCCATCAACACGCCATTCTTCATTTCACCATTTTCAAAATAGTGATGTGTATGCGCTCCAAAAATAATATCAATTTCAGGACATTCTTCACATAATTGCTCATCAAAGAATATGCCAACATGACTAAGAACCAATAATACATCATAATCCCCTTCAACTTGAGCTATTTCATTTTTTAAAGCAAGTAATGGCGTCGTGACTTTCCAGCCTAGAGTTTCATAAAAATGATTAAAAGGAGCAGTCAAACCTATCATGCAGATTTTTAATCCGTTCACTTCTTTAATAATATGTGAAGTGATGTTACGTGGTAATTCACCTTCAAAATCAAATAAATTACAGCATGTTATATCAAATTTTGCATCATCGTATAATCGATTTAATGCATCATGAGAAATAGTCATACCCTCATTATTACCGATAGTCGCAACATCAACCCCGCTATCGTTTAATATTTTTACGTTTTCTGTACCTTGTGAAGCTTCAGTTAATGGATGAAATAAATCTATATGATCACCAATATCAATGTATATCGTGTCATGATTAATGTTTTTTCTTTGTGTTTTAATGTACTTAGATATTTTAGCGTATGTATCTAAATGGCTATGAATATCGTTCGTATGGAATATCGTGAGTTTCACAAGTTCAACTCCTTAAAGAATACTTTTTACAATCAAATATATACCTAAAATTAACATCGTAAATCTCAAAATTAAAACAACTGTATCTGATTTAATTTTACTATTAATTCTCACGCCTATTTTGGCCCCAAAATAACTAGAAATAATCAATACAATCGCGTGGACCCATAATACGTTTCCTTGAACAACGTGACTGACTGAACTAGAAAAACTTGAGAAGAATATCATCATCATACTTGTTCCTACAGCTACATGTGGTGGGAACTTAAATATAATAATCATAAGTGGCGTCATTAAAGCACCACCACCTATTCCAAATAAACCCGTTGTTATACCTACAATAAATGAAGAAATAATTGCTACAACTGGTGGAATACCATATCGATGTTCTTCTCCATAGCGATCTGTAAATGATTTCATATATTTCTCTTGTTGAAAATATTTAATAGGTTTAACGCTATTTCTAATCATTAAAATGATAGAAATAATAATAAGAAATATACCGAAATATAAATTAAATGAATCTAACGTTAAATATCTACTTATATATGCACCAATTAGCGCACCAGGAATAATACCTATTAAAAATATTAAACCATTTTTAACATCTACTTGCTTTGTTTTTAAATAACCTAATGTAGCTGTTAATCCTGTAGTAATCAGAATTACTGAAGAAGTACCAATTGCTCTTTGAGGTGTCATTCCAGATAAAAGTTGATGGTCTATACCAAAATAAACAAGTGAAGGTACTATAATAATACCCCCACCGATGCCTACTAGCGCACCGATAATTGCTGATAAAGCACCGATTAATATTAATACAATATATGCCACATCGTCACCTCTAAAATAGTTTTAGTTGTTTAGGAGCTAAACCTTCATATTTAATATCTAATAAATCTTGGTAAGTTTTAGCATTTTGTGCAGCATGACCACCTGAATTATTATTAAATACTACGTATACGTCTTTCGCTTTATGATTCAAAATTTTGACTTTATCACTTAATTCTTTCAATTCCGCTTCATTATAATTATATAAATAACGAACATCTCGCCATTCTTGATCAGTCATATCTTTTTTAGTCCAACCGTTAACATTACGCCCATGATAACGCACAAAAGCAATATCATGAGTAACTCGGTTCACCATAGGTATTGAACCTTCTCCACTTTGAGGCTCATCACATACACTATGGATAAAATTCATATCTGTTAAAAATTCCAAAGTGTATTCTTTTACATCATTTTGAAACCAAGTTCTGTTTCTAAATTCTATACATACATCAAATTCTTTTAATTGTTCACGAACATACCTTAAATAATTAATATTTTGTGTTTGTAAATCAAACCAAGGCGGAAACTGAACAAGAATCATCGCTAATTTACCCGAAGCTTTCAAAGGCCTCATAGAATCTTTAAATAAATTAAATAATTCTTTCTTGTCTTCAGCAAATTCTTTCGCATCAGCATGACCTGTCAAAGCTTGGTGAATTTTAACAACAAATCTAAAATTCTTTGGCGTTTCACGAATCCACTTCTCAATATTTCTTTGCGGTTGAATTGCATAATAAGTCGCATCCAACTCCACAATAGGAAAATGAGAAGCATAAGCTTTTAATTTATCTTTTTTATTAGAAAGATCTGTGTATAAACTATCATGATCTCCCCAACCCGTTAGCCCAATTTTTATCATATTTTATCACCATATTCATCATACCATATAGCGTATTTATAGTTCAGTCTGTATGATTAAAACGATATAAAAAAAGACTAAGACATTTTTCTTATGTCTTAGTCTTATAAAATATTAGTTTCAATTACAAATTATAATTTTTTTATGTAATCATCAATATTATTAATATTGATTTATCTTCTTATCATATTCATTTTCAGAAATGTATTCTATATGATAAACCCATTTCCCTTTATGTCTAATTTTTACATATTTTTGAGAAGGATCATATCCGGTAAAAGTTAATAAATAACTATTTCCACGTCCCTTTTCATCATAAGACTGAATATCTTCATATCTTTGCGCGTCTACTAAAGCCTGACCTCTTAATTCCTCAATATTTTCATGATTAGGTACTTTTGCATAGCTCAACTGTTCTTTGACGAATGGGTTTAATCTATCCAATTTATCATTCGTATACATAGCGAAATACACAGCAATACATGAAAATAATAAAACTAGAAGAACAACAACAAATTTTCTTTTTACCACTGACTTCACCTCGTCTCAAATTCTTTAAGCATTATCTCATTTTCTTTTTAATCTATATTAAAAAGAATATAATAAATTCATAATATTCTGTCAATAAGGTTTTATACATTTATTTCCATAGAAAACCCCCGCCATCTTCTTGTTGATGGTGGGGGTTTGTGTTATATTTTACTTAGTCAAGATACCTTGCATAAACTTATTAAATGATGGCCGTCATTGGGTAATGTTTATGTTTAAGGTATTTTTTCTTTTTTATTCCCCATATTTATACCTCCTATTTCAATTTTAATACTTGTCCGATTTGTATCACATCTGATGTTAATCCGTTTAATTTCTTTAATGTTGCTACTGTAACACCTGTTTTTTGACTAATTCCCCACAGTGTATCTCCGGCAACAACTGTATACGTTGATGGTTTACTTCCAATCGCTGCTCCATGAATGGCTTCTGCTAATGATTTTGTATATGCGTTTAGGTTGTTCTTAATAGCATTCATATCTTTAGTCGAAGTAATGAACCCTAATTCTACAAGTCTATAGTTGATATATTCTGCTTTTGCAACGTTACAATTTAATAGGTCACTTCTCTCTGTAATACCTCGAATTGTACCAACATGCTTTTTAACGGCTGCTTGTAATGCTTTGTCGATATTATCTGGCGCTAATCCACTCGGTATAATAACATGCCCTCCTGTTGCGGATGCCGACGCTGAATCTAAATGAAACTCTACTACGATTTCATATCCTTGCGATTTAACCCAATACAGCCCATAATCTGTCTTGTTACCTACTTGTTGTCCGTATGCTGTATCTTGATACATATCTTGGTCTTTACCATACACTGCAACATTATTACCTGCTTGTTTTAAGTAGTTTGCTACTCTATCTACAATATTAGCTCTAATAAAATCTCTTTCATTTGTTCCATTTCCTACTGCTCCTGGATCGTTATAACCGTGACCTGCAACTATCATAATTTTTTTACTCATTTTAACTTCTCCTTTATTTTTAGATTGATCTAATTTTTGATTTAATTTTGTAATGTCATAATTTTCTATCGGTATACCACTACACACTCTTGATACTTCACTTGTAATGTCTGTTCCTTTTTCTCTTAATTGAATATGCAAATGTGCACTCATAGGGTTATCGTCATAGTTTGTATCGCCTTGTAAGCCTATGATATTTCCTTGTATCACTTTATCTCCTTTGGAAAATTTCAAAGAATCTCTTTGCATATGACCGTAAATCCAGTCGTTTCCATTGCTATCTCGTATTTCCATCGTCCCACCAAAATTACCGAATGGTTCGCTTAAAATAACTGTTCCACTTGCAACTGCAGGTATTTCGTCAGTTTTATTATTAAAAACATCAAATGCTCTGTGATACCCACTGCAAAATGCATCATAGTTTATACCATCTTCTACATAATTTCTATAACCATAATTCTTTGGATAATCATCAAATGTTCTTGGATCTGATGATATTTCCCATCCTTTCTTAGTTAAATATGATATCGCTGTTAACATATAATCATCCTTTACATTTTTATTTTTTTCCTGATTCTTTCAAAAACTTTTCTTGCGCTCTAGATTGATTAGTTATAATGAATGTATTTTTCCAAATACCGTATAAAACAAACAATATTGGAACACCTGTATTAAATACATTCATCCATGCATTTAACTTATCTGGGCTTAACCATTCTATATAAATGCCTGAAGCGTTTAAGGCTAAATATACTGCGCCTAAAAATCCACCTATCATTGCAATGAATTGTTTAACTTTATCTAAATCAACTCCTAACCCCCTTTCATCTTCTGAATAATTCAAATCTACTTTGTTTGTTTTGAAGTTCATTTTAACCATGTCTATCACCTCCTTGGTTACACTATAGTATAACTTTCGGTTGACGTCAATAACTTTTGGTTATATTTTTTATTTTTTATTTGAATTAATATAACTATTGGTTATAATAAAGTTATAAAACATTTAAGGAGCGGGAAGCTTATGGTGTCTGAAAATAAACTCTCGGAACAAATTAGTTTATTAAGAACAAAGAATGGATGGACGCAACAGAAGTTAGCAGACGAACTCAATGTTTCAAAACAATCCATTTCTTATTGGGAAACAGGAAGAAAAGCACCAAAGATGAAGAAAATAGAAGAAATGGCTAAATTGTTTAATGTAAGTGTCAGTTATATATTAGACGGGGAAACAAAACAATCTTATAACTCCACTGCAGAAACAATAGCTGCACATTTAGATGGGGAATTATCAGAAGAAGAGTTAAAAAAAGTATTAGAATATGTAGACTTTTTGAAGCATCAAAACAAATAATCTATATTTAATAATCGATTACTATGGTGGGGATATTTTGAATAGATATGAAAAAACACTGATCAATAATGAACACATCGTCATAAAAGAAACCAATCATCTTCCAAAGGATATGAAAGGTTTATATGTAGATGGATTAATTTTGTTGAAAGACAATTTATCAGACAAAGAAAAATTAGAAGTTCTAGGTGAAGAGTTAGCCCATCACGATATTACATATGGAGATATATTAGATACTAACGAATTATGGAAATGGAAGTTTGAACATAAAGCAAGACGACTTGGCTTTGAAAAGATTATTCCTTTACAGAATATTGTTCAAGCCTACCAATCTGGCGTGCATAATAAATATGAATTAAGTAATTATTTAGACGTATCAGAAGGATATATTGACGAGGTATTAGAACATTACCAACAAAAATATGGGTTAAGCACGTGGTATGAAAACTACTTAATTAAATTTAATCCCTTACAAGTATTTGAATATAAAGAAATCAATTAAAAATAATAGCCCTAACTCGTTGAATTTAATAAACGAATTAGGGCTTTTTAATATATTCATTTTTTGAAAGTTAAAAACTTACCACTCAGCAATACTTCCGTCTTTATGTCTCCAGACTGGATTATGCCAATCATGACCTTTTTCAGCCATTTTTCTAACAAGGTCTTCATCGATTTCTACACCTAAGCCTGGACCTTTTGGAATTTTGACATAGCCATTATCAAATTCAAATACTTCTTTATTTTTGATGTAATCTAAAATATCGCTACCTTTATTATAATGAATACCTAAACTTTGCTCTTGAATAAATGAATTATGACAAGTAGCGTCCACTTGTAGACATGAAGCTAGCGCTATAGGACCTAGTGGACAATGCGGTGCTGCTCCAACATCATAAGCTTCAGCCATAGATATAATTTTTTTACATTCTGTTATACCTCCAGCGTGAGATAAGTCAGGTTGAATGACATCAACATAGCCACTTTCTAAAATTGGTTTAAAGTCCCATCTTGAGTATAGTCTCTCGCCTAAAGCTATAGGAATACTTGTTGTCTGACTCATTTCTCTTATCGCTTCTATATTCTCACTCAATACAGGTTCTTCTATAAACATCGGATTAAATTGTTCTAATTCTTTTGCTAACACTTTTGCCATTGGTCTATGTACTCTACCATGAAAATCAATACCAATGCCTAGGTTATTGCCAACCGCTTCTCTAATCCCAGCTACTCTTTCAACAACACTTTCAATTTTATCGAAACTATCTATATATTGTAATTCTTCTGTCGCATTCATTTTAATAGCTGAAAATCCATTCTCATACGCTTTTTTAGCAGCGTTAGAAGTATCTATCGGTCTATCTCCACCTATCCAAGAATAAACTTTCATGGAGTGCCTACAAGCGCCTCCCATTAATTCATGAACTGGTGCATTATAGTATTTACCTTTTATATCCCATAAAGCTTGATCAATACCAGAGATGGCACTCATTAATATCGGGCCGCCTCTATAAAAGCTACTTCTATACATCATATTCCAATGATCTTCGATATTTAAAGGGTTCTCTCCCATTAATTGTTGCATAAACTCATGTACAGCTGCTTTTACTGTTGCTGCTTTACCTTCTATTACTGGTTCGCCCCAACCAACGATTCCTTCATCCGTTGTAATTTTTAAAAATAACCAACGTGGTGGCACTTGAAATAATTCATAATCAATAATTTTCATTTTATGCACGTCCTTTTTTCAAATGTACAATATCACTAAATTGTTTTGCTGTTTCTTCTAAATTTTTATAATATTCTTCATTTGCTTCTAATTTAGTATTCACTAAAGAACTACCTAATCCAACGCCAACAGCGCCAGCTTTCATAAATTGCTCAATATTATTTAAATCAATACCACCCGTCGGTAACAATGGAATTTGTGGTAAAGGGCCTTGTAAATCTTTAATATATTCTGGCCCCATAGATGTTGTAGGAAATACTTTAATAATATCTCCACCATACTCATATGCATCTAAAATCTCAGTAGGAGATAATGCACCTGGTATGCTCACTGCCCCATATTTTTTAGTCATTTGTATTGTTTCTTTATTCAGTGTTGGCGATAAAATAAACGTAGCTCCACTCAATATCGCTAGTCTTGCTGATTCTGCATCTAATACTGTGCCTGCACCAACAACGACTTTATCCTTCATCTCAGTAGCAACTAGTTCGATAGATTCTAAAGCTTTAGGAGAATTCATTGTGATTTCAATTGCTCGAATACCTGATTTATATAAACTTTTAACAATTGGTAAAATATCATCAGGCTTTGCGTTTCTTATGATTGCTATAATTTTAGTTTCTTTTATTGTATTTAAAGTGTCCATTTTGACAGCTCCTTATCTAATAACATCATCTGTTTTATCTTGATTTTTGAATTGCTCAAGTTCATTCTTACTTGGCAATCCTTCTACATCACCTTTGACCGTAGTAACGAGAGCACCTGCATTACATGCTTGCTCCACAGCATCATGTAATGATAATCCGTTAATAAATCCTGCTATATATCCAGCTGCAAAACCATCTCCAGCACCTACAGGGTCAACTACTTCTATTTCTTTAGATGCTTTCGCATAACCAGATTCATTTCGGGTTTGATAATACGCACCTTTTTCTCCTAACTTTACAATAACTGTTGAAGGTCCTAAAACAACAATATGTTGAGCGATTTTATCTTCAGATTTCTCATTAAATAAAAATTCTCCTTCACTTATACCAGGTAAAACAATATCACTTAAAGAAATAATATTGAGTAAAGTTTCTCTTGCTTCTTCTTCGCTCCATAACTTTAATCTTAAATTTGGATCAAAAATAACTTTTAAACCTAGTTCTTTAGCGACATTAATTAAATAAAGAACAGCTTCTTTACAGTTTTCACTTAATGCTGGTGTAATACCTGTTATATATAAATATTTAAATTGTGATATATAACTTTTATCAATATTATCTTTTGACATTATGCTAGCAGCTGAATCATTTCTATAATAATGTACATGTGTTTGGTCATATCGTGCCTTTTCTTTAAGGAAAATGCCTGTGCGTGCTTCATCAGTCAATTTTACTGAATCTACATTAATACCCTCACCTCTCACGAATGAAAGTATTCTATGTCCTAATTCATCGTTACCAAGTTGACTAATCCATCCAGTTCTTACACCAAGTTTTTCTAATCCAATAAGCGTATTCGTTTCCGCTCCAGCTATATGAGTAGAAAAGTCACGAGCATAGCGCATTGGTCCAACTTCATTTGGAGAAAAAGCAATCATCGTTTCACCTATCGATAATACATCCATTATTCTAATCCTCCTTAAATATTAATAACCATCTGCGTTATATAAGCGAGCTGATAAACCACCATCGATAACTAAGTGCTCACCTGTCATCATTTCAGAATCATCTGAAGCCAAGTATTGAGCTAATTTGCCAATATCTTCTGGTTCGTTAATTCTTGAAGTAGCATGTAAATCTAAGACACCTTGTCTAACTTCCTCTTCATTATCCATTGAATCAAACCAATTTTTTAAGTGGGCAGTATTTGTAAATCCAGGGCAAATAGCATTTACTCGAATATTATATTTACCTAAGCTCAACGCCATTCCTCTTGTCATACCATTTACACCACCTTTAGCAGCGGCATACATGTCTGTATCAGGTAATGTAGCGATTGAATGGTTAGAAGAAATATTAATAATAGAACCACCGTTTTGTTTTTTCATTTCTGGAATTACGTGTTTTGAGCATAAGAATGTACCTCTTAAGTCGATATTAATAATTGAATCCCAATCTTCTACAGTTGCTTCTTCAATAGATTTAAATACCGTGATACCTGCATTGTTAACAAGCGTATTAATTTTTCCATAATGCTTCACTGTTTCTTCTACCATATTTATTATACTTTCTTCTTTAGAGACATCAGTTTCTACAAAATATGCATCTCCACCATCTTGAATAATTTCTTCAACCGTTTCTTTACCAAAATCTGCATCAATAGTAGCTACTACTATTTTTGCTTCTTTATGACCCAATTGCTTAGCAATACCTTTTCCTATACCTTTTCCTGATCCTGTTACTATTACGACTTGTTCGTTTAAATTAGCCATTATAAATCCTCCCTATTTTTATTTATTTGGTTTTGGCAAAGTAAATATGTCTTCAACAATTAAAGAAGCTGCACCTATCGTATACAAATTCTCACCTAGTGCTGATGTAATGATAGGTGTTTTTTTAGCTTCTTCACCCATTACCTTAAATTGAATAACTTCTTTAATAATCGGTAGTAAAATGTCACTGATTTTAGTTAAGCTACCTCCTAACACAATAAACTTAGGTCCGAACAAATTGATTAAAATTGTAAAACCTAATCCTAAATTTCTTCCAACTTCTTTTGCTATATCGATGCAAAGTTCATCACCTTTGTTTACTGCGTTATAAAAGTCATCTATATTCAAGTCATCAATGTTTATATTCTGCATTGAAAATACATTACTTTCACCTAATTTCAATTTACGTTTTAACATTTTCAAAATAGCTGTTTCAGATGTAAACGTCTCTAAGCAACCATAATTCCCACATGAACATAATGGACCATCTGGATCGATTGTTACGTGCCCAATTTGACCCGTTACATGATGTGTACCTTTAAATATGGAGCCATTGTTGATAATACTTGCGCCCACTCCATAATCTACCAGGACTGAGATGAAATTCGTTTCATCTTTTCCTTGGCCAAACCACATCTCCGCCAGTGCAGCGCTATTACAGTCATTATCAATTATTACTTTGAGTTGTGTTATGCTTTCTAGAATCTTTTTAATCTCAATATTTTCCCAACCTAAATTAGGTGCAAAAATATTCTTACCTTCTTTAGTATCTACAAGACCATGCATTCCAACACCTATACCTAATACTTCAATTTGTTTTGCTTTATACTCATTTGCAATTAATTTAATTTGCTCACCTAAATATTCAATGGTTGAATTTGGATCCTTTTGCTTGTTCATTTCTATTTGAATTTGATCTAATATTTCAGCCTTCAAATTACTTACGATAATTTTTGTTGAGTAAGCACCAATTTCTAAACCGACTATAACTTTCTTCTCTTTATTAATATCTAACGGTATAGGCTGTCTACCTCTTACTTTTATTTCAGAAGGTTTTTCTTGAATCCATTGTTCTTCAATCAAAATAGAAACTATTTCAGATACAGACGGTCTAGATAAGTCAATCTGTTTAGCTATTTCCACTCTAGAAATAGGTCCATATTTTTGAATTGTTCTTAAAACGAGTTGTTTATTATAATCTTTCATCAAATTCACATTAATTCTTGATGAATCTTTCATAGCCGTCCTCCATTACCTTCAGTAATCTACAATAACTATTAATATGTTAAATAAAATATTTTTCACTTGATTTTCTATCTGCAAAGGCTTACATTTAATATTAAATCAGATTTAATAATTAAAAACAAGTATTTAGTTATTTGAGATAATTAAATCTGACATTTGTCTTTAAATATTTAAAATTTTGGAGGTTATTAGAATGGGAACAAGCAATTTTCGAACAAAGTTAATATTCTTCCTAGGAGCTTTAGGTGGATTGCTTTACGGTTACGATACAGGCGTAATTTCAGGCGCTTTACTATTCATAAAAAATGACATACCACTTTCAAGTACTGCTGAAGGATTTGTCGTTAGTTCAATGCTTATCGGGGCTATATTTGGTGCCGGTTCAAGTGGACCATTATCAGACAAGCTTGGACGACGTAGACTTGTGTTTATAATAGCAATCGTATTTATTGCTGGTGCGCTATTACTTGCAGGTGCACAAAACTTAAGCATGCTTGTTATAGGTAGATTTATAATCGGGTTAGCTGTAGGTGGTTCTTCAGCAATCGTTCCGGTATATCTATCAGAAATGGCTCCTACAGATAAAAGAGGGTCGCTCAGTTCTTTAAACCAATTGATGATAACAATTGGTATACTTGCTTCATATCTTATAAACTATGCTTTCGCAGATATGGAAGCTTGGAGATGGATGGTTGGACTAGCTGTTGTACCATCAGTTATCTTAATGATTGGTGTATACTTCATGCCAGAAAGTCCAAGATGGCTACTCGAACATAAAAGTGAAAAATCAGCTCGTAAAGTTATGGGTATGACGCGTAAACAAAAAGAAATTGATAAAGAAATTGACGAAATGAAAGAAATTATAGACATTTCAGAAAGTACTTGGACTGTATTGAAATCAGTATGGTTAAGACCAGTACTCATAATTGGTTGTTTATTCGCTCTACTACAACAAATAATCGGTATTAACGCAATCATTTATTATGCACCTACTATCTTTACAAAAGCAGGTTTAGGAGATTCTACTGCAATATTAGGAACAGTAGGAATAGGTTCAGTAAACGTGATTGTTACAATCTTTGCTATTCAAATCATAGATAAAATAGATAGAAAGAAACTATTAATTACTGGTAACATAGGTATGGTTGGATCATTACTTATAATGGCAGGATTAGTATGGACAATCGGTCTTGGTTCAACAGTTGGTGCTTGGATTATTGTAGCTTGTCTAACACTATTTATTGTATTCTTCGCATTTACTTGGGGACCAATATTATGGGTAATGCTACCAGAATTATTCCCAATGAGAGCTAGAGGTGCTGCTACAGGTATAGCAACATTATCACTATCAATCGGGAGCTTATTAGTAGCTCAATTATTCCCAATACTTACGTCAGTATTAAGTATTGAGCTAGTGTTCTTAATCTTCGCAGTAATCGGTATTTTAGCTATGATATTTGTTATTAAGTATCTACCAGAAACAAGAGGACGTAGCTTAGAAGAAATAGAAGTAGACTTAAGAAATAGAACATCATCTACTAAATTATCAGAAGTAGATTAATATTAAAGTTTTGAAAAATGAAGAATAAGCTTTAGAGTTTCGGATAAAAATCCCAACTCAAAATAAATAAGCATATCACTTAACTGATTATTTCAGTTTGAAAGTGATATGCTTATTTTTTATATAATATACGATTTTGTACACGCATGCTTGCCTAGAGTATGGTTCGAGACTGTAGTCTCTCACTCACACTATTTCCTCAGGCGTCAGCACTTTACAAAATCGTAGAAAATATCGCTCTAACAGGCTTGTTTACTAGCACTTGCTCGTTAGAAAATGTAACGGGCTTGTCTCAAATTTCTTGCACATTAAAGTGATGTATCATATATATTTAATGTGAAATTACATTATAATTATGCAAGATATTGTGCTAACGGGCTTGTTTATTAGCACTTGCCCGTTAGAAAATGTAACGGGCTTGTCTCAAATTTCTTGCACGTTAGAGGCTTTACCTTCTTCTTATCCATCATAAACAATAAGCTACTCGCACTTATAAAACAAAACCCCCTCACCAATTAAATTGGTAAGGGGGTTTGTCGTTATATAATTAACCGATTGAACCTTCCATTTCGAATTTGATTAGACGGTTCATTTCTACTGCGTATTCCATTGGTAGTTCTTTTGTGAATGGCTCAATGAAGCCCATTACGATCATTTCAGTTGCTTCTTCTTCTGAAATACCGCGGCTCATTAAGTAGAATAATTGTTCTTCAGATACTTTAGAAACTTTCGCTTCGTGTTCTAATGAAATGTTATCATTCATAATTTCATTATAAGGAATTGTATCTGATGTTGATTCATTATCCATAATTAAAGTATCACATTCAATGTTAGAACGAGCACCTGTAGCTTTACGGCCAAAGTGTACTTGTCCACGGTAAACTACTTTACCGCCATTTTTAGAGATTGATTTAGATACAATAGTTGAAGATGTGTTTGGTGCTTTATGAATCATTTTAGCTCCAGCATCTTGAACTTGTCCTTTACCTGCAAGTGCTATAGATAATGTCATACCTCTAGCGCCTTCTTCAAGTAAGAAACATGATGGATATTTCATAGTTAACTTAGAACCTAAGTTACCATCGATCCATTCCATCGTACCATTTTCATAAACAAACGTACGTTTTGTAACTAAGTTATAAACGTTGTTTGCCCAGTTTTGGATTGTTGTATAACGGCAATATGCGTCTTTTTTAACAATGATTTCAACTACTGCTGAGTGTAGTGAGTTTGTTGTATAAACTGGAGCAGTACAACCTTCTACGTAGTGTACTGAAGAACCTTCGTCTGCAATGATTAAAGTTCTTTCGAATTGACCCATATTTTCAGAGTTAATTCTGAAGTAAGCTTGTAATGGTGTTTCAAGTTTTACACCTTTAGGTACGTAAATGAATGATCCACCTGACCATACTGCTGAGTTTAATGCTGAGAATTTGTTATCTGCTGCTGGAATTACAGAAGCAAAGTATTCTTTGAATAAGTCTTCGTTTTCACGTAAAGCTGAATCTGTATCTTTAAAGATGATACCTTGTTCTTCTAAGTCTTTCTCCATGTTGTGGTATACAACTTCTGATTCATATTGTGCAGATACACCTGCAAGATATTTTTGTTCAGCTTCTGGAATACCTAATTTATCGAAAGTGTTTTTAATTTCTTCTGGTACTTCATCCCATGAACGTTCAGAACGTTCTGATGGTTTTACATAATATGTGATTTCATCAAAGTTTAATTCTGATAAATCGCCACCCCACATTGGCATTGGCATTTTATAGAATTGTTTTAATGATTTCAAACGGAAATCTAGCATCCATTGTGGTTCATCTTTCATTTCAGATATTTTTCTAACAATTTCTTCTGTCAAACCTCTACCTGAACGGAAAATAGAAACGTCTTCATCATGGAAACCATATTTATAATCTCCAACTTCTGGTGATTTTTTAGCCATTTTCTTCACTCCTCTTTTATTATAGCTTACGCCCAATCTTCAAAAGTTACTGGTCATCTTCTTCTTTTGTGCCCTTTTCAAATGCTTTCCACGCTAAAGTCGCGCATTTAATACGTGCTGGGAACTTAGACACACCTGATAAAGATTCGATATCACCCATATCATCTGTGATCTCATAAGATTCTCCTAGCATCATATTAGAAAACTCTTGACTCATGTGTAATGCTTCTTCGATGGTATGACCTTTTACCGCCTCCGTCATCATTGATGCACTAGACATTGAAATAGAACAACCCTCACCTTCAAACTTAGCATCTTTAATAACATTATCTACTACATCTAATGTTAAGCGGATGCGGTCCCCACATGTTGGGTTATTCATATCTATCGTCATGGAACCATCTTCGATAGCTCCTTTATTTCTAGGATTTTTATAATGATCCATAATCACAGAACGATATAGTTGATCTAAATTATTAAAATTCATAAGAGAAAAACTCCTTCGTTCTATAGAGTGCCTGAATTAACTTATCAACATCTTCAGTAGTATTATATACATAGAAACTAGCACGTGCTGTAGATGATTGATTTAACCATTTCATTAGCGGTTGTGCACAGTGATGTCCAGCTCTAACAGCTACACCTTCAGAATCTAGTGCTGTTGCTAAATCATGTGGATGAACACCTTCAACGTTGAACGTAATCAAACCAGCTCGCTTTTCAGGTGAAGGTCCGTAAATTTCTAAACCTTCTATTTTAGACATCTCATTATATGCGTAATTAACTAGCTCATATTCATGTTGATGAATTTCTTCTAAGCCTAATTCATCAATGTATCTAATTGCTTCAGCAAATCCGATAGCTTCAGCTATAAGTGGTGTACCTGCTTCAAACTTAGTTGGTAAGTCTGTCCAAGTTGCATCTTCTAATCCTACAAAATCAATCATGTCTCCACCAAATTCAATTGGTTCCATTTTATCAAGTAAATGACGTTTACCGTATAGTGCACCAATGCCGGTTGGACCTAGCATTTTATGTCCACTGAAGCTAAAGAAGTCCACATCTAAATCTTGAACGTCAACTTTCATATGTGGAGCTGATTGTGCGCCATCAACTGCAATTACTGCATCATGTTGATGTGCAACTTCAGCAATATATTTAACATCATTTATCGTACCCAATACGTTTGAAACATGTGTAACTGCAACAATTTTTGTATTATCCGTTATCGTGTTATCAATTGCTTCTTTTTCAAGTTCGCCACTGTCAGACATCGGAATAAATTTTAATGTTGCACCAGTACGTTTAGCAAGTTGTTGCCAAGGGACGATATTAGCATGATGCTCCATTTGAGTCACGACAATTTCGTCACCTTCAGAAACATTTGCGTCTCCGTAACTATGTGCAACTAAGTTAATTGCTGTAGTTGTTCCTCTAGTAAAAACAACTTCTTCAAAGTATCGAGCGTTGATAAATCTTCTGACTGTTTCACGTGCTTTTTCATAAGCATCCGTAGCAAGCGTTCCAAGTGTGTGCACACCACGGTGTACATTCGAATTATATCGATTGTAGTAATCTACAATAGAATCCGTTACTTGTATCGGCGTTTGACTTGTGGCAGATGAATCTAAATATACAAGTTTTTTACCGTTTACTTCTTGCTCTAATATTGGAAAATCTTTTTTTACTTTTTCTACATTAAATGTTGATTCGGCCACATTATCAGACCTTTCTGTGCCTATTTTTATATTTGCGTTGTTACTTTAGTTTCAATAACTTCACGTAATTGACGTTTAACGCCTTCAATTGGCAATGCAGAAACAACTGGGTCTAAGAAACCATGTATAACTAATCTTTCAGCTTCTTCACGAGAAATACCTCTACTCATTAAGTAGTATAGTTGAGTAGGGTCTACTCTACCTACTGATGCTGCGTGTCCTGCAGTTACATCGTCTTCATCAATTAATAATATTGGGTTTGCATCTCCACGTGCTTTTTCAGAAAGCATAAGTACACGTGATTCTTGTTGTGCATCTGCTTTTGTTCCACCGTGTTTAATGTAACCAATACCATTGAAAATAGATGAAGAACTATCTTTCATTACACCATGTTTCAAGATATGACCATTTGATTCTTTACCATATTGAATAATTTGAGTTGTGAAGTTTTGTTTTTGTTCACCACGACCAACTACTACTGTTTTTAAGTTACAGTTTGAACGATCGCCCATTAAGTATGTTGTATTATCATTAATAGTGCTACAGTCATTCATTAAACCTAATGCCCAGTCGATAGTAGAGTCTGCTGCTGCAATACCACGACGGATTATGTGTCCAGTGAATCCTTTATCCATGAAATCAACTGTACCGTAAGTTATTTTAGAATTAGCTCCAGCAATAACTTCAGATACGATATTTAATTGATTATCGTTAGAAGAAACAGTTGATAAATAGTTTTCAACGTATGTTACTTCTGCACTTTCTTCAGCCACAATGATAGCGTGATTGAAGAAACTCGCATCGCTATCGTCATGTAATACTACATATTGGATAGGATCTTCTACTACTACATTTTTAGGAACGTAAACGAATACCCCACCATTAACTAATGCAGCATGTAGTGCAGTTAATCTATGCTCATCTACTTTAACAGCATCTGTCATAAAATATTTTTGAACTAAATCACTGTTTTCAATAAGTGCAGTTTTTAAATCTTTAATTACAACACCTTGTTCAGTTAATTTATCATCTACTTTTGTAAAAGCAGGTGTATTATTATGCTGAACGATTAGATTTTTAGCATTTTCAGTATCGATAATTTTTTGAACTGATTCAGGTAATTTATCGATAGACTCAAATGTATCACTTTCAACAGTGTGAGATTTGAAAGAATCAAAATCCCATCTGTTTATTTTTGTTTTATCTGGTTTAGGCATTTCTAATTGTTCTAACTTTTGAAAACTGTCTTTACGTAAATCAGTCATCCATTGTGGTTCATTTTGAGATGCTGAATAATTTACTAAATCTTCAACGCTAATGTTTAACTTTGTTTCAGTTGCCATTTATACTCCTCCTACTTGACTATAATTCTTATATATTATTCAGCGTTAATTGTTTCGTCTTCAATATCAAGCTCTTCTTTAATCCATTCATACCCTTCAGCTTCAAGACGTCTCGCTAATTCTTCGCCACCTGATTTAACCACGCGACCTTGCATCATTACGTGTACGAAATCTGGTGAAATATAATTTAATAGTCTTTGATAGTGAGTGATGATTAAGCAACCAAAGTTGTCACCACGCATATTGTTGATACCTTTAGATACTACTTTTAATGCGTCGATATCTAGACCTGAGTCAACTTCGTCTAAAATACCGAATTTAGGTTCTAACATCATTAATTGAAGAATTTCGTTACGTTTCTTCTCACCGCCAGAGAAACCTTCATTTAGGTATCTTTGAGCCATGTCTTGATCCATATCTAATAAATCCATTTGTTTGTCTAATTTCTTGATGAATTGCATTAAGTTGATTTCATCGCCTTCTTCACGTTTAGCATTGATTGCAGAACGTAAGAAGTCAGCGTTTGTAACACCAGAAATTTCTGATGGATATTGCATTGCTAGGAATAAACCTGCTTGAGCACGCTCATCAACTTCCATTTCTAATACATCTTCACCATCTAAAAGGATTTCACCTTTAGTTACTTCATATTTAGGGTGACCCATAATAGCTGATGATAAAGTTGACTTACCAGTACCGTTAGGTCCCATGATTGCATGGATTTCACCTTGTTGTATTGTTAAGTTTACTCCTTTAAGAATTTCCTTGCCTTCTATTTCTACGTGTAAATCTTTGATTTCTAATTTTGATGCCATGTTTATTTCCCTCCAGAGAATTTATTCACATTTTAAAAAGATAACCCTACATTATCTTTTCTAGTTTATAATAATTTTAATGTAACGTCAAAGTTTGTTATGTTTCTTTACTCTTATTATTATAACGTAGTTATATAGGCAATCAAACACTTACGCTCACTTTTTATTATAAAACCCTATTATTACAAGGGTTTAAGCGAAATATTTTTTAAATGATAATAAAATGATTTCATTCTCAATTTATAAATATTCTATTTGAAAGGCCTCAGTAAGCATTTTTTATTTTTTTATAATATAATTATAATAATTAGAGATATAAATTTAGGAAGGATTTTAAATATGAAACGATATGAACAATTTTCATTTGTAATTAGTGCGATATGCGCTTTTATACTATTACTCAATCTAGTCAATGTTATTAATTTGAGCAGTTTAATAAATACTTTACTTACTATTTTAACGATAGTTACGATAGCCACATTTAATATTAGAAATTCTAAATTTATCGGCTTGATTTTATATGCTATTGCCGCTTTAATGCTTGTATTGTACCTTGCAAATGAATTATTTTAGAATAATTTTAAAAAATCAGGAAAAATTCTACTGAAGAAAGAATTTTTCCTGATTTTTGTCTTCAATTATATTTTATTCATATATACGAAAAGTTTGTCCTGATTGTATTCCTTCTACGCTTTTCAAATATGCCTTTGCTGCTTTACTTGCTGGTACTGCGTTAAAACCTTTAAAGAAATCACCATAATCTTCAAGCGCTTCTTCGATTACATTAGGACTGACGTTATTAATTCTTAAATTCCGTTTTAATTCAAAGGCAGCAGATTTAACAAATGCTTCTATACCACCGCCGGCCATCGCTGAAGAAACGCCCCCTTTTATTGGATCATCCATAATAACGCCCGTAGTCAAAGTAAAGCTTCCTCCATCATTTATATAATGTTGGCCTATAAGTACTAAATTGATTTGTCCCAATAGCTTACCTGTTATAGCTACCTCATTTGATTCTGGTGTTAACTCACTTAAATCATCAAAATTCGCTGCTCCTGCAGTAGAGACTACAGCATCTATATTTTCGATTTGTTGAAACATGAGTTTGATATCCTCTACGTTTGTCATATCCATTTGGTAATCACCTGAATTACGTCCAACTTTTATGACTTCATGACCATTTTCTTCTAATTCAGTTACAACGGCTGAACCTATCGTGCCATGTGCTCCAACTAGTATTATTTTCATGTTTATCCACCTTTGTTTTAAGTCTTAAATGTAGTTTATTAAACCAACAAAGTAATAACAAGAAAGATGCATAGCGTAAATCATGAGACGTTTAACCAAACTATTTAGAATAAAAAAGCCCGAGACATATATAAATGTCCCGGGCTAATTCTTATATCATTATTTTGCTTCGATTACTGCACCATCGTATTTTTCTTTGATGAAGTCTTTAATTTCTTTTGATTGTAAAACTTTCATTAATGCTTTAATTTTTTCATCGTCTTTATGACCTTTTTGTACTGCGATTAAGTTAGCATATGGTGAATCTTTACCTTCAACTGCGATTGAATCTTTTAATGGATTTAACCCTTGTTCAATTGCATAGTTAGAGTTGATAATTGTTGCGTCACCTTCATCTGCTTGATAAGATTTTGGTAAAAATTCAGCTGCTTGTTTGTTATTGAATTTTATATCTTTTTTATTTTCAGCGATATCATCGAATGTAGCATCTACTGGATCAACGCCATCTTTAAGTTTAATTAATCCTTCTTTTTCAAAGAATGATAAGAAACGTCCTTCTTCAGCTGGGTTATTAGATACATATACTGTTGCACCTTTTGGTAAGTCAGTTAATTTTTTATACTTCTTTGAATATACTGCCATTGGTTCGATATGTACGTTACCTGCAGATTCTATTTTGTAACCTTTATCTTTAGATTCAGTTTCTAAGTATGGTGTATGTTGGAAGAAGTTTGCGTCTAATTCACCTTTATCTAATAATTTATTTGGTGTTGTGTAGTCATTAATCGTTTTAATTTCTAACTTGTAGCCTTCTTTTTCAAGAATTGGTTTAGCTTCTTCTAATATTTCTGCATGTGGTGCTGGAGATGCACCGACTTTAATCGTTTCTTTTTTATCTTTATCTCCGTCTCCTCCGCCACAAGCGGCCAATACAACTGTCAATATTGAAACAAACAATAGTCCTAGAACTTTTTTCATTTTAAGGCACTCCTTTAACGTTTATCAATTTTCTTAACAATTAAATCTCCAATAAATTGGATAACAAATACAATAACTAGTATTAATATAGTAGAAACTAGGATTACATCATTTTGATTTCGTGTGAAACCAGTTAGATATGCTAAGTTACCTAATCCTCCTGCACCGATAACACCAGCGATTGCTGTAGATCCTACTAATGCAATTGCAGTTACAGTTAGACCTGATACAAGTGCAGGTAATGATTCTTTAAGTAATACTTTTCTCACAACTGTCCATGTGTTTGCACCCATAGATACAGCCGCTTCTATTACACCTTTATCTATTTCTTTCATGCCAATCTCTACTAATCTTGCGTAGAATGGCGCAGCTCCAATGATTAAGGCTGGTAGAGCACCTTTCGGACCACTTATTGTACCAAGTAAAATATCAGTAAATGGTAGCAACAATAGTATAAGTATGATAAATGGTATTGCTCTAAATAAATTCACTATAAATGAAACAATTGAATAAAATACACGAGAACTTTTAGATGTTCCTTTAGATGTTAAGAACAATAACGTTCCTAGTATTAAGCCAAACACTAGTGTAAAAACTGTTGAAATGACGGTCATGTATAAGGTCTCGTATAACGCTTCCCATACAGCGTCCCATCTCACGTTAGGCATTGTTACCATTTCAGTGATTATTTCACCAAATGACTTATTCATTAATACCCACCTCAACTTTCACACCAAGATTATTTAAGTCTTGTTTAATCTGGTCTTTAGAATAGTTTCCATCAGGCAGATGTACAATCATATGCCCAAAAGTACCATTTTGAGTGAGTTTAACGTCGCCTTCAATGACATTAATATTTACGTTATATTCTTTAATCACTTTGGCTAACACAGGTTCTGAACTAGTTCCACCTACAAAGTTCAGCTTCCATATTTCACCTTCAGGCTGTTCTTTCTTGAAGTCTTGCAACGTTCTTTCTAAATCATCTGCTTTCAAATCATCCTTAACAAATCTTTGCGTTACATGTGTTTGAGGATTATTGAATACATTGATGACTTCTCCTTCTTCGACAAACTTACCATTTTCCATTACGGCAACATGATCACAAATCTTTCTTATAACGTGCATTTCATGTGTGATAAGTATAATTGTTAAATCCAGCTCTTTATTGATGTCTATCAATAAATCTAGTATTTCATCTGTTGTTTGAGGGTCAAGGGCACTCGTAGCTTCATCACATAATAGTACGTGTGGATCATTTGCTAAAGCTCTCGCGATTCCTACTCTTTGCTTTTGCCCACCAGATAATTGAGATGGATAAGCATTTTCACGACCTTCTAATCCTACTCTTTTGATTAACGCTTCTGTCTTTTTATTAATCTCGCTTTTAGAGACACCTGCGATCTCTAACGGAAAAGCAATGTTGTCTTTAACTGTTCTAGACCAAAGTAAGTTAAAATGCTGGAATATCATACTTACTTTTTGTCGTTTTTTTCGAAGTTCTTGTTTTGACAATTTACCTATATTCGCACCATCTACTATAACTTCACCTTCAGTAGGGGTTTCTAACCCGTTAAACATTCGAATCAAGGTACTCTTTCCAGCTCCTGAAAAACCGATTACGCCATATATACTTCCTTTTTCTATATTTAAGTCAACATGGTCAACAGCTTTTATGTCACCTTTTTTTGTCTTGAAAGTCTTTACGACCTTATTTAACTCGATCAAATCTGTTGCCTCCTAATCCTTAAATTAAAAACGCCTCACTCTAATGATTAGAGAAAGGCGTTATTAATTGTCTTTCTCTCATCTCCAAAAGTTTACACTTTCTGTGAATTGGCACCATTTCATATTTATATGACGGTTGCCGGGCTTCTAAGGGCACATCCCTCCACCACTCTTGATAAGAGCTATTACGTATTTAATTAAATTCATACTATCACGATAAGTTTTTATCGTCAATAACTTTTTGAATATTCTCAACTATATACGGAACTGACTGAAATGCATAAATTCTTTTTATAACTTTTTCTTGTTTCATTATAAATAGAACTGGTACGGATTGTATTTCATATTCTTCACAAAATTCCGGATAAAAGTTTAAGTCACATTTGTTTATAGGTAGTTTTGTCATTTCGTTGGCAATATCTAGCATGCGTTCTGAGATTTTACACGTTCCACATGTTGGTGTATAACCGAATAACAAATGTATATCTTCATTAAAAAGCTTGTATACATCGTTCGATATTTCTGTGCGTTTCATGATAACGATACTTCCCTTTCAATACAAAGTCGTGATTAACTTCAAATCCATGATAGTTTAACACATTCGCTAAATATTGTCTTGGGCAACGTGCTACCTCAGTAAAAGTTGAATCTATATAAATATGATGACTTTCACTCACATATTTTTTGAACCATTTTCTTATGCGTTTACCTTCTTTATCTTGATCGACTAATATATACACTTGTTTACCATAAATTTCATCTAAAAGTTCGTCCATTTTTTCGACACCCATTGTACCGTGTGTGCAAATTACGTGAACGGGTTCATTTAATACTTCTTTCACTCGCTTCTTATCTGAAATACCTTCTACGATTATTACTTTTTTAATCATCGCCATGGCCTTCACCTTCTACAAATGAATAATATTATATTTTTACTTCTCAATGAGATTATGCTAAAAAACTCCATGATACTACTGTACCGTGGAGTTTGTTGTATTGCTATTCACCTATCATTTCACTATACGCATCAGCATCTAATAAATCATCTAATTGTGATTTATCAGTTAATTCTACTTTGACCATCCAAGCTTTGTCATAAGAAGATTCATTAACGTATTCAGGACTATCTTCTAATTCATCATTTACTTCTACAACTTTACCAGAAAGAGGTGCATATAGTTCAGAAACTGTTTTTACAGATTCTACACTACCGAATGAATCTCCACTAGTTAATTCGTCACCTTCTTCTGGTAACTCAACAAATACGATGTCCCCTAATTCAGATTGAGCGAAATCAGTAATACCGATTGTAACTACATCGCCATCAACTTTTACCCACTCATGTTCTTTTGAATATTTTAACTCATTAGGCACTGCCAAAGTAATCCCCTCCTATATGTAATTCAATTATAATAATGACATAAAGCCCTTATTCAAGCAACTATTTTATAGCCAAGTTTGGCGGTATTCATCTTCTTTAAAACCTAAAGTGATTTTGTTACCTAATACAGCTAATGGGCGTTTAATTAACATGCCATCTGAAGCTAATAATTCGAATTTTTCGTCGTCAGATAAATCATCAATTTTATCTTTAAGACCTAACTCACGATATTTTGCACCACGCGTGTTAAATAATTGATTAACAGTAACGTCTGTTCCATCAATCATATCTTTTAATTCGTTAGCAGTTGGTGTTAATTGAGTAATATCTATTGGTTCAAAACTCGCACCATTTGTTTCTAAAAATTTTGCAGCTTTTTTACATGTTGTACAGTTAGGATATTGATAAAATTTTATCATGTCTATACCTCCATATGTGTATTTAACATCATTATACCAATATTAATTAAGAACACATAGTCTTGAGTTAAATATTTTTTTAATAAACAAAAATAAGCTATAATTCATTTATAATATTAATTCTTAAGGAGCTTGAAAATATATGAAAACAATAAACCAATATGATGAATTCAAAGAGGTTACACAAAGCGATAAACCAGTAGTCATTAAATTCTTTGCAGGCTGGTGCCCAGATTGTACGCGTATGGATCAATGGATAGATCCGATTGTCCAAGAATACAATAATTACGATTGGTATCAAATTAATCGTGACGATGTCCCAGATGCAGCAACTGAAAATGATGTAATGGGTATCCCAAGTTTATTAATATTCAAAAACAATGAAAAACTAGCACACTTACATTCAGCAAATGCTAAAACACCAGAAGACGTAAAAGCATTCTTAGCTGAAAATTTAAAATAAGATGATTTAAGGCTTCTCCTCATCCGATGGGTTTGTTATTAACGGATGAGGAGATTTTTTATATGATATTTTAAAAAGTGCATGCTTGTTTTGCTAATTCTTAGATCTGCCATTTTTTATGTTTATTGTTATTATAGCAACCCATAAATCATATTTTACTTTAGATTTTTATTGTGAAGATATACGAAAGTGCTTTGTTTTTAGGTTTGAGCCAGAATAAAAAGTTAATTCGTGAGTTTAGGTATTACTTAATCCAATAGAGGTGTGTGTAGTTGGATTAACGTCATAGAAAATCCAATAAAAGTGCTCTACTTGGATTATTGTCTTAGTAAATCCAATAACAATATCAACTCATGCTTTTTTGATTAATAACATCCAAAAAAGAGCTAAGGATTTATATCCCTAGCTCTTTTAAATTAAAACTTACCACTTCGTTAATGTGGATTTATTTTTTCTTCTTGAGAATACAGCATTTTCATCTTTTTCAGTTACATATAAAAATCCGTTTACGTCTTCATCATCATTTGCACCAACGATATCACGGAATGTTGGTTTAAAGATGTAGTCAGGTGTTTTCCAACATGAGCCCATACCCGCTTCGTGTATCAATAGCATTAGGTTTTGCATAAATGTTGCTACAGCCATTTGATTTTCAAGATTTTCTTTTTGTCTAGTATCTCTTCTAGCTAATATTACAAAAATACCACCAAGTCTTGAAACTTTTTCTATATGCTGTTCTTGTTTTTTCTCATCATTCACAAATGCAGATGTAGCTACCTTTTTAGCAAATTCATTTATTTTCTCTTTACTAACGTATACTAAACGCCAAGGTTCTCTCATTCCATGATTCGGAGCATATGTTGCTAAATCAACTAGTGACATTAGCTTTTCTTCATCAATATGCATATCATGATCATAATTTTTAACACTACGTCTTTCTTGTATGACTTGTTGTAATTCCATTTTAACACTCCTATTAATCTATTGATAATTATTATCAATTATATCATATAAATAAGCCTGAGTTCTAACTTTGAGAATTCAGGCTTAAAAATATTCTACTGGTTATACAGTGCGAGTTGTTCTTTAATATTTTTAACATGTAATTGCCCTGGTGCTGCTTCGCTACCTACAAAACCATAAGTAAGTCGTGAACCAAATAAACCGCCAGTAATCCTAGTCATAATACCAAGCTCACCCATTGATATACCTACTACGTCGATATCTAATTGATGATATGCTCTATTCATCGCATTTAACAACGATAATAAGTCTTTTTCGTTGTTAGGCATTACTGCTAATTTTCCAATATCAGCACCTAGCTCTGCCATTTTTTCGTAAGTCACAAACATTTCTTCCACATCTGGCGTTGCTTTAAAGTCATGGTGCGAAATAATTATTTTGACGTTATTATTTTTAGCTCTTGTAATACAATTCATTAGATTATCTTCATAAGTATCTAATTGAACATCGACATAATCTGCTTTTTGATTACAAATAATATCTTGCATCAATTTATAATATGTTTCATGGTCGAAGTCCCCTAATCCACCTTGACCTTTTGAACGATAAGTAAAGAGAATTGGTGAAGCGGTATACTTTGATTTAAACGCAGCTAACACTTCATTTATATTTTCCAAAGAAGTATCAGATAGTGTATCCGCTCTAAATTCTACAATATCTACTGATTTGTCGTTCATATTAAGTTCTTCTACTGTTTTTTCAATATCGTTTTTATCTTTTAAAGATACGGTCGCAACAATATCAGGAAACGTTTCTTTGCCTTTTTGTTTCATAGCCATTCCTCCAATGTTCTTCTATTACCATTTTACATTAGTTAGCGCTTTTTTTCTATTGAATTCAATATAATACGATAATAAAAAAACAGCAAAAATTCTTATTTTATTAAGAACTTTTACTGCTTATAATAAAGTTTATTATTTTACTATTAAAACTGGAATCTTAGCTCTTTTAGCTACTTTATGACTTACGCTTCCTAGTACTAATTTATCAGCATCTTCAGCTTTTCTATTACTTAGTACTACAATTTCATAATCTCCGCTATTTGCTAATTTAAGTAACCCAGCCTTTGGATTACCTTTAATAAATTCTAGATTATATTTAATGTTTCGTTCATTAAAGAAGTCAAATACATGTTGAATACCTTTTTGACGTTTCTCTGTCATTTCTTCAAAGTGCACACCTGTACGGACTGAGGCTTGTATATCTTTCTCGCTTATCATATTAATCATTGTAACAACTGTACCTTCACCTGAAAGTTTTGCTATTTCTTCCAGAACTTTTTCATTTTTCATATCTGTATCGATGCCGAATAAAATGTCTCTATACATGTTTACCACTCCTTTACTTTATTTTAAATGATATTGTAAGCACTATTCAACTTTTATCAACCATTATATATATTTATTATTAACCGACTATTAATATTCTGTATATTTAATAATAAGTGTAGATTTATTCCCCAAATTACTATAAACTAAAAATAATTAATAAAGAATACAATTGTTTTTCATTTTTTAATCTCTATTATAAGGCAATTAGAAAAAAATGAATTTCTATTTATTTTTTATTAAAAAATAGTTTTGTGGAAGGGGGAAATATTATGAATAATTCTAACCAATCAAATGAAAATCCATTCAATCAAAACAACTCAGACCAACAAAGCAATCAACAACAAAATTCACAACAAGAGAACCCGTTTAATCAGTCGAACCAAAGTGGTTTTCAAGGGAATCAACCACCTCATTCTGGAGATCAGGGAGATTCAAATCTTAAACCATGGTTATTTGGTTGTGGTGGATGCTTAGTTATATTCATAATATTGGCGATTATTCTAGGTGCATGTGCAGCAGGGCCAATCAAAGAACAAATTGATAACTTTACGAGTGATACTGAAGAAAAGTCTACCGAAGAGGAATCAACTGAGGAAGAATCTACAGAAGAAGAAACAACTGAAGAAGAGACAAGCGAAGAATCTACTACTGAGGAATCAACAACTGAAGAAAATGACAACGATAGTTCGGTGACAAATAAAACATCAAATCTTGGCGGATCAATTAACGCTGTGGGTACAAAAATCACAGTCGAAAAAGCAGAATTCGTTGAACCAGATTCTAAATATAGTAAACCAAGCAAAGATAAAATATTAAAAGTTTACTATAAACTAGAAAACATTAATAATTCTAGCTTGATTGTAGGCGACACTAACTTTGGCGTTACAGCAGATGGCCAGAGAGTAAGTAAATTCTATAGTATGCGTGATTCCGATGCTGGTTTCAGCTTTAGCTTGAAACCTGGACAATCAGATGAAGGTTATGTATATTATGACGTGCCTGATGCAGATAAATATGAGGTACATTTACAATTAAAATCAAAAGATAATAGTTATAGAATGAAATGGAATATTAAAGATTCAGATTTAAAGTAAATAAGAAGCCGTTTGACAATAAACTTGTCTAACGGCTTCTTATCTTTTTTATTTCTTGAATTTATCAATTACTTCATTTGCTTTATCTTTAACGTTCTCTACAGCTTCTTTAGCTTTGCCTGAAGTTTTTTCTTTTTTACCTTCGTTTTCTAAATCTTTATTATCCGTAACGTCACCTACTGTTTCTTTAACATTACCTTTTGCTTTTTCATATTTACTTTCGTCTGCCATCATTTATCACCCTTTATAAATCAATTTGAATGATTTATCATTCATTAATTACATACCACTTTCCATATAGCTTTAAACATTAATTTTGGAAGGTTTTTTTAATGGCAAACTATCTATAAAGCTATATATCGCCATGCCGATAATAATAAGTGCCACTCCTAGCATACTCAATGGCCCTGGGATAGGCAATCCAAGTAATATCATCTCTCCTATAATAGCAAAGACAACTTCTAAAGACTGCGTTGCCTCGACTCCTGCTAATTTCTCTTGGTCATCTTTTACAAGATTCGTTGCATAGAAAAACAGTACTGTTGCAATAATTCCAGAAAACAACGCAACTATAAAAGATTGTGTAACTTGATTAGAAGATGGTAGACCATGTTTAATATATCCTATGCCAAATATTATAAACCAGACGGGCATCGTAACTAAGGTCATTCCAAATACTCGTTCAATTGTACCTATATCATGTTTGACTACACTCATCATTTTTCTATTTCCTAACGGATAACAAAATGCAGCAATTATTATAGGTAGAAATCCAAGCAAGAAAATATTTAAATGAATTTCCGAAGCTTGTGGTATTTGTATAATGATAATGCCTACAAACATAATGCTAGATATAGCAAGGGACCTCCATGGTATTTTATTTCTCACTAAAATGGTTTCACCGGATACTTTCACTTTATCTATAAAGAGTGGCGCTAATAACATGCCACATATAATCGTAATTTGCCATGTCCCTGATATTACCCAACCAGGGCTATATTCAGCTGCAAACGTTAAAGGTGCATAAAATAAAACGAATGCAAAGAAACTCCATATAAACCAAGATGATTTGTACATGCTGATATGCTTCAAGACATGACCTGTTTTTCCTTTAATTACTACAATTAACCATAAAAAAGGCAACATGAAAATAAAGCGAAGAGATGAACTGAAATACCATGATCCACCTTCATTAGCCATTAAATGATTAAATACAAATGTAACTGCAAAAAATAAAGCTGCCAAAATACCAATTAAAATCGCTCTCATGTTAGCCCTCTTTCTTATACGTTTAATATTCATTATTCCATAAAAGAATGACGTTTTACATTATTTTTTTAGAAAATATCTCATATTTATAAATTAAATATTTTTAAAATGGTTTAATTTATAATAAGCGGGTAAACAATATATATAATCTATAAGGAGGTCTTTTTTTTATGGCAACTCAATATGAAACTAAAGCAACAAACACTGGTGGACGTAAAGGTCATGTTTATACAGACGATAAAGCAATTGATGTAGACGTATTACCACCACAACAAGCTGATGGCAATGCGACTAACCCTGAACAGTTATTCGCTGCAGGCTATGCTTCTTGCTTCAATGGTGCTTTTGATTTAATCCTTAAACAAAACAAAGTGCGTGACGCTGAACCAGAAGTTACGTTAACAGTTCGTTTAGCAGATGATCCAGAAGCTGAAAGCCCTAAATTAGAGGTAGACATTGATGCAAAAGTTAAAAATGTTTCTCAAGAAGATGCGGAAAAATATTTAAAAGATGCTCATGACTTCTGTCCTTATTCTAAAGCGACAAGAGGTAATATCGACGTTAAATTAAACGTAGAAGCAGTTTAATATAATTGCCTAGATTAATTTAAAGTCAAATAAATCAGGAGGCGTTCTTCAATTTAAAAGAACGCCTCCTGATTTTTATTTAATATATTATTTTAACGTGACATCATTAATTTTTTTCACTTTCTTCAGCATGCCACCATAATGCATCTTTCGGATTTTCAAAAACTTCATGTAAATCCTTTTTATTATCAACGTTCGGATAAGATCCACGAAGCGATTTATTTGATGTTGTTTTAAACATAAACACAAATACAAGTAGTCCTATAACGTTAATAACAGTTAAATAATATGACGGTGCAATTTTTTGACCAGTTGTTTCTACTAAAGTTGTTAAAATAAATGGTGTTAAACCACCAAATACCGCTGCACCTATATTATAAACGAGCGATAACGTTCTTAATCTTACTTTCGTATGGAATATACTTGGTAAGACTGAAGGCATAACTCCTTCAAATGTTGACATGAATAAAGCAATAATAAATAGACCGATAATAATCATTGGTATAGAAGGTATACTCATAAACCAGAATGCTACAACTGAGAATAAACTGAAACCTATTAAACCAAATAATATTGTGTTTTTATTACCTACTTTATCACTGTACCATCCAAAGAAGAATACTGCTGGTATCATTGCAGCCATTGTTACTGTACTTAATACACTACTCATCGTACCACCTAAATCAATCGTTCCATTTAGGAATGATGGTATGTACGACAATACCATGTAGTTTGCAACGTTTAAAAATGCTACACCAGTGAAACATACAATGATATCTCTCCAATATTTTTTGAAGATATCCTTATAAGAATATTCGAGTTCTTCTTGTTCTTCTAAAGTTGATTCGTATGCTGGGCTTTCATCTAGATTGTTTCTTAAATAAACCCCTACAATACCTAATGGTGCCGCAATAATGAATGGAATTCTCCAACCCCATGCTGCCATTTGTTCATCACTTAGTAATGCATACATAATACCAACTAATGCCGCAGCTAAAATATTCCCTGATAATGTTCCTATTTCAAGGCCACTTCCTAATTTTCCTCTTGTCTTATCAGGAGATGTCTCCGCTATGTATGTCATCGCACCAGCGTATTCTCCACCAGTTGAGAATGATTGAACCATTCTAACAATAAGCAATAAGATTGGTGCCCAAATCCCGATTTGATGTTGCGTTGGAAGTAACCCTAACACTAAAGTAGAACATGCCATTAAAATAATGGTTGATGACAGAACAACTTTACGACCATGTTTATCCCCTATGTGACTGAAGAATATTCCTCCAATCGGTCTTACTATAAAAGCAAAAGCAAAAACTGCAAAGGTTGATGCCAACTGTATTTCTTTTGGCATGTTCCCGAAGAAATTCGAACTAATGATAACCGCTAGTTGAGCGTAAAGACCAAAGTCAAACCACTCAATAGCGTTACCAATACCTGTTGCAAATACGGTTTTCTTCGTTTTACTCGCATCTACAACATTGACGTTGTCTTTCTTAAACTTCATTTTTAAATACACTCCCCATTTATCTCTATATAAACATATAACCTATTAAAATTTTTTAATCAAAATTTTTGAAATTCAATTTAAAATATTTCTTAAAATATTTTCATACCAATAATTATAGAAGTACTAATAAATTTACTTTTTCTATATTTAGCTCTATATTGAAATAAAGATATTTTTTAGGAGGGAATACATGTCAGGGTTTTACTTTTTAGTAATTGTTACAATAATCAGTGCCATTGTGAGTTTAGGATTTTCATTAAATGCAGTCGCTGATAGAAAACAAAATCAAAAATCTCAAACAAACGCACTTTATGCTTTATCACGAAGTTTAGTTTTATTTTTATTATCTATTATCGCCTTATTTACTGGTAGCGCTGCTTTTTTAACTGGTGTTGCGCTCGCTGTTGCTTTAACACATATCTTTGATGGGTTTATTGGGATAATTTTAAAAAATGATTTTAAAACTTACGGCCCATTCATTACAGGTTTTTTACACCTTGTAATTATCGCAATATTTGCATAATATACATACTAACAAACATACAGCTTCGACGCAAAATCGCTATAATTCTATCATTTAATTAAAAAGCCACTCTGTTGAATCCTCAACAGAGTGGCTCAGAGTGTCGACAAAGTCTTAGACTTTGCCGGCATTTTTTTATGCGCATGCTTTTCGCGGGCATGTTCTCAGTCTGTAGTCTTCGAATCATGCTGTTCCCGCAGGAGTCAGCGCTAAAAAAATACCGAAAATTAACAATCCATTTTATAATATAGTTGAAATTTTATTTAGGAGTTGATTCTATGTTAAATAAATCCGAGAATAAACGTGACCAATATGAAATGATTTCTGTTTCAGAGTTAGTACCTAAAAATCATTTATTGAGAAAAGTTGATAAAATATTAGATTTAAACTTCGTTTATGAACTTGTTGAAGATAAATACTGTTTAGATAACGGACGTCCTTCTATTGATCCTGTTATCTTAGTTAAGATCTTACTGATTCAAAGATTATTTGGCATAAAATCAATGAGGCAAACTATTAAAGAAATTGAAACTAACGTAGCTTACCGTTGGTATTTAGGATTTAGCTTTCTTGATAAAGTCCCTCATTATGGTACATTCAGTAAAAATTATACAAGACGCTTTCATGATACTGACCTGTTTGAACAAATATTCGAAAGAATATTAGAAATTGCGATTAAGAATAACTTAATTGACCACTCAACGTTATTCATTGATTCAACACATATCAAAGCTAATGCGAATAAAAATAAATATATTAATCAAGTTGTAAAAAAGGATACATTACATTTCCAAGAAGAACTTAATAATGAAATTAATCAACAGAGGTTAGCGCAAGGAAAAAAGCCCATAAAAAATAAGAAAAAGGAGGAGTTTAAAAATAAGAAAGTCAGTACTACCGATCCAGAAGCTGGTTACTATGTTAAAGGTGAAAGAGAAAAACAATTTGCGTATAGCTTACATAGTTGTGTAGATAAAAATGGTTTTATAATTGATCAACATGTCACACCTGGAAATATACATGATAGTACACAGTTGAAACCTATGGTTGAAAGATTAGAAGAAAAAAATATGTTGCCAATCACACTAGCAGTAGACTCTGGATACAAAACGCCATTCAATGCGCATTATTTACTAGAGAAATCGATAGTACCTGCAATGCCCTATACAAGACCAAAAGGAAAGCCAGGAATATTTAAAACTAAAGATTTTATTTATGATGAATATTACGATAGTTATATATGTCCAAATGATAAATTACTAACTTTTAAAAGAACTATGCCAACAGGGCATAGATTATACAAATCTAATCCTATTATATGTAAATCATGTCCACTACTAAATGAATGTACAGAAAATAGAAGTTTTACTAGAGAAATTCGAAGACATGTATGGCAAGATGATTTAGATATAATCGAAGATTTAAGGTTTGTAGATACAATAAAAAAAGCATATAAACTAAGAAGTCAAACAGTAGAAAGACGATTTGGTGATGCAAAAGAACAGCATGGTATGAGATGGACTAGATATAGAGGAATTAAAAAAGTTTCCATGGACACCACGCTTATTTGTGCTGCCATGAATCTTAAAAAGTTGGCAATGTGGCTCGTAAAAGAGCCACAAATAGCCTAGATTAAACGTAGTTTAATCATGATTTTAGTGGAAAATATTAATCCATATAAAAAAACAAACTGAACTTATAAATTTAAGTTCAGTTTGTCCACAGTCTGAGCCACTCTGTTGAATCCTCAACAGAGTGGCTTTTCCTATATAAATTCTCACAACTTTAACGCATATATTATTTGTTCTAGAATAAACTTATATTTTCTTTGCTAAGTCAGTCATATAATCAAAGAATGCATCTCTATTTACATCATTAATAATATTAACGTTTCTTCCTTCTTCACTCTTGTATGTTCTACCTTGGCTTGGTCCATGAGTAAGTACACCTAGTTTTTGTTGTTCTTTTTGTACAAGTTCTGGTTTACCAACATAAGCAGTTGTTAACACATCCCATAAGAAGTACGTTGAATTTGTAACGAAATGTGTAAGTGGTGGAACAAGCGCATAACATATCCCTAAGAAATCTACACCTTCATAGTTTCTTTCATTCGCCCACCTTTTACGAACATCTGGTGTAAGAGGTACTTGATTTGTACTTTCTAATGCTACCATATCTATTTTAATATCTGTATCAAATACAACTTTAACCGCTTCAGGATCCCAAAAAGCATTCCATTCAGCTGTTCCATCATGTTCTGGTTCTTCAACGTTACCTTTGTCTAAAAGCGTACCGCCCATCCAAACTAATCTTTCTATACGTTCTTCTATTTTAGGTTCAACTTTTAAACTTTTAGCTAAATCAGTAAGAGGACCTGTAAATAACATTGTTACTTTTTCTTTGCTATTCATTAATTTTTCAATAATATCTTCGTATGCTTCTTTTTCTGAAACTGTTGAATGAATATTCATTTCTTCATTTAAAATAGGCATAGCATCTACATAAAATGCATGCATTCTCCAATCTTTAGGAAATGGATTTTTCCCTCTTTCATTTGAAGGTGCAACATTTAATTTTTGATTTGAAAAACGATTGATAATTTTGCAAGAAGCGCTCGTAGCAGGCTCAACATAACAATCCGCTCCGATTGCACTAACGCCTATTAAATCTACATCTTCCATTTGTAATAATAAAAATAGCGAAATTAAGTCATCCACGCCACCGTCATGGTTAAAATATACTGTCTTCATTTATATACCCTTCTTTCATTCCCAATAGCACCATTATACATAATAATTAATTTTTATTATATCAATTATTTAAATTTACTTGTTTATGTATCACTAAAGATATATACTCTCATTATTAAATGTAAAATTTTAGGATATGAGATGAAAAGATGAAAATATTTATAAAACTAATCATTTTTTATTTAAGTTTATTTCTGAGTACTACACTTATTGGTTCATTATTGCTCTTTCTACCTATTACAGGCAGGAAAACTATTTCTTTTATTGATGCATTTTTTGTAACCACAAGTGCCTTTACAGTAACTGGTATATCTACTGTAGATATACCTAGCCAATTCAATACGTTAGGGTATATTGTTATTTTACTACTTATTCAAATTGGTGGATTAGGTATCGTCGCAGTAGCTCTGTTTTCTTTGATTTTATTTAATAAAAAAATTTCATTCTTAAACAGAGAATTATTAATGATTACTTGGAATTTCGATGAATTCGGTGGAGTTATAAAAATCCTTAGAAACCTATTTATATATACAATCATTGTGGAAAGTGCAGGTTTCTTACTATTATCAATCAAATTTCTACCATTATTCGGATTAAAAAAAGGACTTTTCATATCACTTTTTACATCTATATCTGCGTTTAATAACGCTGGCATATCACTATTTTCTAATAACTTGATGTCTTTTTCATCAGATTTATATATTAATTTTGTCGTATCTTTTTTAATAATTTTAGGTGGTATAGGACCATTAGTTGTTTATGATATTGTCGTTAAAAAACGTTTTAACAAACTGCACCTACATACTAAAATCGTGATAACAGCTACTGCTTTTCTAATTTTATTTGGTACATTGTCTATATTTTTACTTGAATACCATCATGGTCTATCTAAATTATCAATAAAAGATAAATTATTAACTTCATACTTCCAATCTGTTTCAACTCGTACTGCAGGTTTTAATACAATAGAATTAAATCATTTATTACCAGCTACATATGCAGTTATGATTTTCTTAATGTTTATCGGAGCAGCTCCAGTAAGTAGTGCTGGCGGTATTAAAGTAACTACATTTATTTTAATATTAGTATTTCTTTGGCAAAATGTTAGGAGTTATGAGTATCCTTATATCTTTAAAAGAACAATTCAATTTCATCAAATATCAAAAGCTTTATCTATTGCATTACTCAGCTTTATTTTGGTAATAATCGTGAGTTTAACTATGAACCTATTTCAACCAGACATTGCATATCATAAGCAATTATTTGAAGTAACTTCTGCATTTGGAACAGTCGGTTTGTCTACTGGTATTACTTTTGACCTCAACACATGTTCGAAATCACTAATTATTATCGTCATGATTGTTGGTAAAATAGGCATTATTACATTATTAGCCCTTCTAACACAACGAGATACATCTAATTACCGATTTGCTGATGGCAAAGTACATCTATAAAAAATGAGTCTGGGACATAAATAATTGTCCCAGACTCTCTTTTTATTATTCATCTTCGTTAGATTTTGAGTCAGCTTTATCTTCGTTACTTGAGTTGTCTTTAGCTTTTTGTTCGGCATCCTCTTGAGCTTTTTTATCTGCTTCTTCTTGTGCTTTACGATCAGCTTCTTCTTTGGCCTTTTCTTCTGCTTGACGTTGCTGTTCTTCAGCCTTTTTCTCAGCGTCTTCTTGTGCTTGTTCCTCTTCTTTACGCTGTTGCTCTTCAGCTTTTTTATCTGCCTCTTCTTGAGCCTTTTTCTCTTCTTCTTTAGCTTTCTCTTCTTCTTTTTGCTTTAGTTCTTCTTCACGTTTTTTATCCGCTTCAGCTTGTTTTTCTTCTTCTTGTGCTTTTTTATCTGCCTCTTCTTGTCTCTTCTTCTCTTGTTCTTCTAATTTTTTCTGTTGATCATTATTTTGGACCGCATTATTATTATATTGTTCTTCTGATGATGGTATTTGTTCAGTTGGTACTTCTTCTGTTGCTGGCGGTTGATTACTTTCAGTTTCTTTTACTTCTGAATTTTTAATATTCCAGTCTGCTTTATAAGTCTTATCTTCTGGCTTAAAGTTCATTTCTACTTTATAATTATCCGCTTCTGGTACATCATAATATAAATAACTATTTTCTGTGTTACCTTTTTTTAACTGATGTTGGAATCCAGGTGTATTTTCATTCATACCAAAGAATTGATTTTGACTTTCACCATCAATCGTGAGATCAAAAGCAGAATTATCCACTAGAATTTGCTTTTTATCTACATTTTTAAATTTATAATATACTTTTAATACTTTACCATTCTCAGGGTAGTAATATTGATCTTCAGGTTGAACAAACTCTGCCTTAACAACAGTAATTTCAAGTCCGTTCACTCTAATTTTATCTCCTAATTCCAAACCCTTCAGACCTTTTTCAGGCGTGTCTTCGAGCTTTTTAGTCTCAGTCTTTTTATCTTTCGTTTGTTGCTCGCCAAATAACTGGTCTACAGAATAACTACTACTTTTCGGCAGCGTTAAAAAAATCGAAACAAAACAAATTAACCCTACGAAAAATAGTGTTACAGTGCTTATTAACACTCCAACAAACTTACTTTTGTTCGCAATTTTTACAATAGTCGTCACCAACATCGTGACAAATGCTATAGATATTAAAATCCATACAAACGTAAAAATTAAACTGTTCATTTTTTCTCTCCTTATCGTATCTTTTATTTATCTTATAATAGCACGGATTATCTAAATAAAAATAATAAAACAAACTTTATTTCCTTTTTATAATCATTCCCTAAAATTTGAAATTTAAAATTAATTCACTAAACTTATTTACTCTTTCTCTTTTACTAACAAACCACCATGGTAACAAAAATATTTTGAAGCATTTAAATCAACAACTTTTTTTAATGAATGTTTTGCTTCTTTTAAATTCATGCTATAGTCCGGATTTGCTACTATAAGCTCCTCACCTTCTTTTACTGCGGCATCACCTGTTATCACGCTATCTTCTGACTGTATGTATAAAGAAATGTGTCCACTTGTATGACCAGGGGTTTGCACAATCTCGACCTCTTCTTCTAGTATGATTGCACCATCTGTAACTTCTATATCAACTTCCACATGATCTAAAGATTCTAGTAGTTCTATGAACTGTGTACCTTTCTCTTTATCGTATTCAGGCATGCTTTTTAATAATTCTTCCGCTTGAGTAAGTCTTTCAGATTTTTCACTACCGTTTATATACTTTGCTTCTATGAAACTACTTATTACTTTTACATGTTGGTATTTATCCTTAAAGGCTTTAAGAGCCCCTATATGATCGTCATCATAATGAGTAATAATGATATTTTGTAAATTATTCATATCATAACCTAAGTTTTGAACAGCTTCTTCTATCTTCGGTAAGAAACCGGGATACCCAGTATCAACAAGTGTTAAAGCCTCTTCTAATACGATGAGCATTGGATATATAGCATGCTCATGCCCTTCATAATTAAACTTTATTTCTAATTCTTCTATTTGAATAGTCATAATAGAGCTCCTTTATTTTCTAACGGTCTTTTTCGAAATTGTTAATTATTATGATTCTCATTACAATTACTACTATATAAAATGATATATATAATATTATTTTAAAGGAAACAAATTACATTAGAAAGGTTTTTGGCTTTTTAATTTTTAGGAGGATTAGCATGATACCTAAACATATCGTTTCAGCTGCATGTATTGTATTAAACGACGAACAGGAAATATTACTAATTAAAGGACCTAAACGTGGTTGGGAGATGCCTGGTGGTCAAGTCGAAATCGGTGAACCTTTGCATGAAGCAGCTATACGCGAAGTAAAAGAAGAATCTGGCGCTCACATTGAAATCACCAGATTCTGTGGTATTTTCCAAAACACTACTGACGGTATTGTCAACACATTATTTTTAGCACACTACATAGGTGGCGAGTTATGTACGAGTGACGAAAGTTTAGAAGTAGGCTTCTTTACATATGATGAAGCAATGGAAATGGTTACGTGGAAAAATTTCAAAGAAAGAATCTCTTTAAGTCTGAATGAAAAAGAACCATTTCTTGTTACGTTCTAGTATTCATCTTTCAAGATACTATATACTAGTGTATCTCTATAACCATCTTTAAGTTTAATATTTTGTCTCAATATCGCTTCATGTCTCATTTTTAATTTTTGAAGTACGATTTCTGAAGCGGTATTATTTATGTCTGTTGAAGCCCATATTCTATTCAGTTTCAACACTTTGAAACCATACTTCACAATAGTTCTAGCTACATCTGTTGCAATACCATTGCTCCAATATTCTGGATGGATAGTGAATTCAATTTCTCCACTATTATTCTTCTTATCACTTATTAATTGGATAGCACCTATAACATTATCCGTATCCGCATCTACTATTACATTGTACATCCAATCTTCATCTCTATTTAATAACGTTTGTACAAATTCTTCAGTCTCTTCATATGTTAACGGATCCCAAGTTTGATATTTCGCCACTTCAGGTAGTGAAGTATACGCGTGAATATCATCTAAATCCGATTCTTTTAAATCTCTTAAATAGTAATCCATCCTAATCCTCCTAATATTTCTATGCTTTATGACTAAACGATTGGGATTATCTTAACATAATTACATATCTATATAAACTAATTCCTATATATTTACTCAACTTTTATTAAAAGAAGATTTCACTTTACAAAACAGAACATATGTTCGTATAATAAAAGTATAATGTTTTTGGAGATGATAATGTGGTAAAAATAATTAATCCAGATATGCCTGAAGAATTTCAAAATGAGACAGATTACAGAAATATTCCAAGAGAATATTTAAATCCGAGAATTCCTCAAGGAAGAGGAATGATTAAATGGGCGCCATTTGCGACAATGCCACAGCAATTCGAAGAAATCTCACAATATATTAAAGATCAAACAAAGATAGAAAAACCTACACTTGATGAATCCGCGCTAGCTGATTTAAACCATGTATTAGCGGAGAAAATTTTCTATAATCCAAATTGCGAAATTAAATATTGGCACAATGGCTATATTAAACAAGTGAAATGTGAAATACATAAATTCAACTCCGAAATTAATATGCTACAAGTTATTAATCAAGAAAATAAACAAGTCATGTACTTAGATATGGACTGTATATTAGGAATAGAATAATGAAAAAGAATCGCCTGTAGATACCAGCGATTCTTTTTTGTCGTTTTTAGGTTTTTACGGTTCGATAATTTTGTTTTATCGAACCTTCTATAAATAAAATCGCATCATATCTTCATCATAATATTGCTTTCCATCATAAATAGCCATCGGTTCAGTTGCAAATCTTTCAAAACCTAATTTTTTATAAAATTGAATCGCTCTATCATTCATAGATAAAACTGTTAAATCAATCACTTTTAATCTTTCTATACTAGATGCTTCTTTTATAAGTTCTTTCACTACGCTTTCAGAAACACCACTCCCCCTATCCTTTTCTTTACAATACATAGCGACTATGTTCCCTTTATGTTGTAGCTTTTTAACACCTTCTCTATAAAATGTTGCAACACATACAAGTTCATCATTTCTAAATCCACCATATGTAAATTTAGAATCAGTACTTTCTAAACGTTGTTCAAATCTACTAAAAGGATATTCAACCTCATCTTCATACAAAGAAGCAAAAGCTTGGGCATCAGTTTGCAAAGCTAATAATCTAAGCTCCCTAAATTCAATGGCATCAGTTTTATTTATTTTACGAATTTTCAATATAAATCGCCTCCTATTTCAGATTGTCAAACCACATCAAAGCTTCTTTTTCAATATTTCTCACGTAATCTTTTTTAGCTTTACTGTATTCTCGTGTGTCATGGTATTTACTTGCTAACATTTCTTTGTAGTGGCTATATTCTTGGGCAACCTTTTCATTTACTCTCAAATAATCTCTAAAAATGATATGTCTTTCTATTTCTTTATTTCCTTGTTCATATATATGTATATGATGGGTTCTGTTTTCTCCGCCTTTTCTTAATAGTCTTCTGCCACTAATACCCCATTCTCCCGCTACTTCGTAACCTAAGTTTATAAATAATGAGTTAAACTGATCGACCTTTTGAATATCACGTACTATAACCATCATATCGATAACTGGTTTAGCTTTCATCCCTTCAATAGAAGTACTTCCAAAATGCTCAAACTGAATAATTAAATCTCCTAAAATTCCCTCTAAATTTTTACACTCATTTTGATAAAGACTTTTCCAACTTTCTTTATATGAACTTAACCTAATCTTCAAATGATCACCCCTTATTTAATAAATAACATAAAATAAGTTCTTTAGTTCTATTTGGTCAACTTAAATTATCTAGTAACTTGTTTATTTCAATAAACTTTGAATTTTTAATAGACAAATTCGTTTCTTCATATGTTTCACGTTTCACTACTTCTTTCGAAGATATTTTTATACATTATGAATCTATTTCCACCAATATTACCATTATGTACAAAAAAAGAGTATGAGAAATAAATTATTCCATAAAAAAAGAACCCGAGCGTGCTTTTGTCTCGGATTCTTTCCTATTTCATAAGTTTTATTGTAATACCCAACTATATGGATCTTTTAATTGTGACCAGTCTTGATCTATTTCATCTGCATTAATGAGACATTCATCTAATGATTTTGTAATTTCATCAACGTCTAAATCACTGCCGATAATAACAAATTGTGTTTCTCTATCTCCATATTCTGGATCCCAATTTGCTTTTACTTCAGGTCTTTCACTTAGTATTTCATTTTTTTGTGCTTCACTCATTGCATCAACCCAATATGTTATTGGATGGATGTTAACGAATGAACCTGCTTGTGAAAATAGACAAGCTACGTGATTATATTGTGCTAACCATACAATACCTTTTGCTCTGATGATATTCCCTTGCATATTTTCCATCCATTTATTAAATCTATCAGCATGGAAAGGTAAACGTCTTCTGTATGCAAATGATGAAATACCGTATTCTTCAGTTTCTGGTGTATGACTAGCATGACCGCCTTCAGTCAATTCTTTAATCCAACCGGCAGAATTACTCGCCTTTTCAAAATTAAATAAGCCTGTGTTAACAACCTCTTTAATTGGTACATCAGCAAAGTTTGTTTTTATAAATTTAGCGGTTGGTTGTAATTTTCTTAATACATTCTCTAGTTGATCTAAATCTTTTTTGTCCACTAAGTCTGTTTTATTTAGAATCAACACGTCACAAAATTCAATTTGATCTATTAATAAATCAGAAATTGATCTTTCGTCTTCTTCACTAACACCTTGATCTCTATCAGTTAATAAATCTTCAGAGCGCATATCGTTAATGAAGCGGTGCGCATCGACTACTGTTACCATAGTATCTAATCGACAAATGCTTGTTAAATCGATACCTAGTTCATCGTCAATATATGAGAATGTTTGAGCAACTGGTACGGGTTCTGAAATACCTGTTGATTCAATTACAATTTGGTCTACATCTCCACGTTCTGCTATTTTTTGTACTTCTACTAATAAATCTTCTCTTAATGTACAACAAATACAGCCATTAGAAAGTTCGACGAGTTTTTCATCAGTTCTAGAAATACCCCCACCTTCTATGACTAAATCTTTATCTATATTGATTTCACTCATATCGTTTACGATGACCGCTATTTTTAAACCTTCTCTATTTTTTAAGATGTTGTTTAATAACGTCGTTTTTCCTGAACCTAAATATCCACTTAGTACAGTTACAGGTATTTTATTCAATTTGTTTCCCCCTACTTTCTAATTGCTTATGCCCAAATCACACAGTTGCTTACCAACTTGATTTTTTCACGCCAGGAATTTGACCTTTGTGCGCATATTCTCTTAAAGCAATTCTAGACATACCAAATTTTCTGTATACACCTCTAGGTCTACCAGTAACTTGACATCTACGTGTAATACGCGTAGGTGATGCGTCTCTAGGAAGTTTTTTTAAACCTTCGTAGTCTTTATTTGCTTTTAATTCTTCTCTTTTTTCTCTATATTTCTCTACCATTTGAATACGTTTTTGTTCTTTTGCTATTTTAGATTTTTTTGCCATGTATATAACTCCTTTTAAATTATTATTGAACATAATGTGAATAATGAAATAAATAAGCCAACAAAGAAGTTGGCTTGAAATCGTATATTAAATAAAGTAAATGAAGTAGCCACGTAATCTCTCGGAGGTAAATCGTAATGACTACGCTTTAACTATAAAACATAATTCCAACTTTTGCAAGTAGAAAATTTCATTTCTTTCAATTTCAATAATTTTAAACTTGCTTACCTACTTCAAAGATGATACTTTACTATTATACAAAACGTAGTTATTACGATTTAGGAAGTGTATAATATGAAAGATACATTTAAAGCAATAATAATTGGTGCCGGCCCTTCTGGAATCGGTATGGCTATTGCTCTAAAAGAACTTGGTTTGAAAGATGTCATGATTTTAGATAAAGGTAAAGTTGGTGAATCATTCATTAATTGGCCAGATACTACTCGATTTATTACGCCATCTTTTACCACAAATGGATTTGGTACACCAGACATCAATGCTATTACACCACATAGCTCTCCAGCATTCACATTTAAAAAGGAACATATTTCAGGATTTGAATACGCTCAATATTTAAATGCACTTACTCAAATATATGAGTTAAATATAAAGGAACATACAGAAGTCATCGATATTTCAACTGATGAACAAAATGATTCATATACTATAAGTACAGAAAAGAAAGGTTTTAAAGCAGATTATATTTTTATAGGAACAGGTAATTTCTCATTTCCACATAAACCATTTAAACATGGTGTTCATTACTGTGAGATAAAGAATTTTTCAAATGTTGAAGGAGAAACTGCTACTATAATAGGAGGAAATGAAAGTGGCTTCGATGCTGCAATACACTTAGCCCTTTTAGGTAAGAAAGTCGATATATACACAAATTCTACAAGCTACGACCAACAAGATCCTGACCCAAGCGTTAGACTTTCGCCATACACGCATCAGCGTTATGTTGAGTTAGTAGAACAAGGTTATCCTATTAAACTACACTCAAACTATTCTATAGAGGAAATTGATTTCATAAATAATCAATATACAATAAGGTTTGAAAATCAAACACGAAGTATAACTGTTGCAAATGAACCAATTTTAGCTACTGGCTTTAACCCTGTTCAAAATAATCCGTTAACAAATATTCTATTTGAAAATAACGGGAATAGTTATGAATTAACTGACGATGATGAATCAACAATTAATCAAAATATATTCCTAATTGGAGATACAGTTAAACATCAAGATGTCATTCTTTGCTACATTTATAAATTTAGAACACGCTTTGCAGTATTAGCTAACCTTGTTTGTGAAAGAGAAGGCATAGAAGCAAATGAAGATGCAATTGAATTTTATAAGAATAATCAAATGTATTTAGATGATTATTCTTGCTGCGAAGTTGATTGCTCATGTTAAGAGTGGAATACAATTTAAAAGATGGGCCATTTTCTAATATACCTAATGAAAAACATTATATTGTTGTAAAGCATTTAAATAAACTGACAACTGAACAAAAAATGTCTTTCAAAAACTTTATTATTAAGAAAAAATTAAATTTAACATTAGATGAATCACATAAAAACATCATAGAAAATCGTTCTGAAACTAAAGATATCATTTCAGAACTAGAATTACTTAGAAAAGAAAAGTTGCGTCGAGTTCCTACATTGAAAGATATGACATCATCATTATTACTTATTATTTTAATGTTTATGTTACCTATTTATATATCTTTTTATCTTTCAAGCTTTGTTCAAAACAACTGGATGGAAAGTTTTCTTAGTTTTACATCTAACAGTCTACACTTTCAATCAGAATTTTTAAATGATATATTGTTCGGTGATTATGGGCTACTATCCCTTGGCATTTATTCTGTCGTCTGGGCGTTACCAGTTGTCATATTCATTAGTATTTCTACAAACATTGTGAGTGAAAGTCATTTAAAATCTTATATCGTATGGTCAATCGATCCAATTATGACTAAAGTTGGTTTAACCGGTTACGATATTGTACCAGTGATTGAAGGGTTCGGTTGTAACTCAGCTGCAGTATTAAGAGCCAACCATGATTGTAGTGCTTGTAGTAAAAGCAATTGCATTAGTTTAATAAGTTTCGGTTCATCATGCAGTTATCAAATTGGTGCAACTTTATCACTTTTTAGTGTGATGAACGCACCTTGGCTCTTTATGCCTTATATTTTAATTGTCTTTATAGGTGGAATCATACATATAAAACTATGGTCTCCAAAGTCTATATTACCTACACATTATTTTGTATTAGATAAAGTAAGAAAGCCTTCTATAAAAGCTATATGGCTTCAATCTATGGATACAATTAAGTCTTTTCTCGTTCAAGCTTTACCTATATTCTTCGTAATATGCATCATAGCAAGTTTATTATCTATGACACCTATACTTGTTTATGTCTCAAATATATTCAATATCATATTACAAGCAATTAACGTACCTAAAGAAATGTCTACAGGCATTCTTTTTTCAATGATCAGAAAAGACGGCATGCTTTTATTTAATATGAATCATGGAGCTATACTACAATCTATTTCGTTAAAAAGTGCTTTCTTACTTATATTATTTAGTTCGACTTTTTCTGCTTGTTCAGTAACAATTACGATGATAATTAAAAGTTTAGGTTGGCTAGAAGGCATTAAAATCGTTGGCAAACAGATGGTAACTGCAACGATTTGTTTCTTCATTACAGTATTAATTTTAAATTTATTATAGGGGGATTAAACCTTGATATTATCGGATCAAGATATAAAGCAATATATCAACGAAGAAAAATTAAAAATTACACCTTTCCATGAAGCGTTTATTGAACCCGCTTCTATCGATTTAACATTAGGCAATCATTTCCTTTTACCTAAAACACCTAAAAGTGGTGTGCAGCCTTTATCAACAGCTATAGAGTACAACGAGATTCACGCAGAGAAATTCACCATACCTGCTAAATCCTTTGTCTTAGCAACTACTGTTGAGTATATTGAGTTACCGAATGATATAACAGGATTTGTAGAAGGAAGAAGTTCTATAGGAAGAGCTGGTTTATTCATACAAAACGCAGGATGGGTTGATCCAGGATTTGCTGGACAAATTACATTAGAGTTATTCAACGCGAACGATTTTGCATTAGAAATAAATGTTAATCAGCGTATATGTCAATTAGTTCTCGCACAAACACGTTCTCCTGCTAATCATGCTTACAATGGTAAATATCAAGGACAAAAGAATACAACAGGTAGTAAAGTTTATATGGATAAAGACCCAAAATAAAGGTGGCTTTTAAATGGAAATTGTAATTATAACCGGATTTTTAGGAAGCGGCAAAACGACGATGTTGAATAGTTTAATCAATGATGTTCAACAAGAAAATAAAAAATCAGCAGTCATTATGAATGAATTCGGAAAACGTAGCATTGATACTGAGCTCATTCAATCTGACGTTCCAATAAGTGAAATGATAAATGGATGCATATGTTGTGTTATGAAAGAAGATGTTGCAACACAATTACACCAAGTTTATTTAGAATACCAACCAGATGTCGTATTTATAGAATGTAGCGGCATCGCCCATCCACTTGAAGTATTAGATGCATGCTTAACACCGGTACTTGCGCCATTTTCAACAATAAGAACAATTATTGGCATTGTGGATTTACCGGCTTATCAACACCTTTCTTCTTATACTGAACAAACACAACAACTGATAGATATACAACTTAAATATTGTCACGATATTGTATTAAACAAAATCGACATGATGGATACAGATGACGCTATAAACACAATGAAATCTATACAAGAAGACTATACAGAAGCGGATATCTTTTCTACGACATTTGGAAATATCCATTTTAGTCATTTTACAAAATCTAATCGAGATTTAAAGGTTACACAACACGACGCACATCATCATGGTCATGTTTTCCATAAATATTATCCATTAACAGAACCAATTATGATGGAAGGTTTTAAAACATGGTTAAAAGATTTACCTAATAACATCTATAGAATTAAAGGCTTTATTACATTTAAAAACGATCCAAATAAATATTTAATCCAAGTTTCAAATGATAACCTAAGGATAGAACAATATAACATTAATATCGATGATTACTTAATATTGATTGGCGATAATTTGAATAAAGAAGCGGTATTTTCCCCTAATGAAATAAAAAAAGCATCTCATCAAAGTAAATGATGAGATGCTTTTTTTATAAATTGGATTTTATATTATTCTACTTTCCAAACATTTAGACCATGCACTTGGCTATTCTCGTCAAATTTCAAATCTTCTTTACCATAAAACGTATAAGTTTTACCTTCTTCTAGCAATTTATGGTCGTAATCAATAATAAAATAAGATTCTGTACTATTACCACTTTCTTTTACTACTTCCACAACCTTATTCCCTACTTCATTCTTGCTAATTTTCTTAACCTTTGCATTCGTTACTTTTAATAATTGATCATGATCATAAGTTTCATTATTGAACTTATCATGATCAATCTCAATAGAATGATTCATTTTCTCTTGATTGAAGTGATCAGCTTGAGCTTGTGCCACATTACCATCCATATTAAAAGTTGAATCACGATCTTGGTTTGGCTCAGTAGATACAACGCCAACAATACAACCTAAAGTTAAAAAGAATAATACAATGGTACTTAGCAACGGAACTCTAAACCTAGTATCTTTAATCGCTTTAACCACAGTTGTACCTAACGCTGCACAAAAAGCTATTAATACTATAATTCCTAAAACGCTAAATATAAAACTTTCCATTTTTCATTACTCCCTTGATTTTTTCGTTTTTACATCAGTTTATATTAGACCTACTGTAAACAAATGTCATTTATTTTGTTTCAAAAACCGAAAGAACACGTTTTCATAGCGAGTTTAAAGTATCTCAATTTTTGATTTTATACAAATATTCACTCAACCTTTGATTACGTCCTCCTTTATCCCAACTATGATAATCTTCAATTAATAGATGTATATTTTTGTTGTAATGATTAAATACTAAATCAGTGATTGCTAAAAAACTTTTCCAATAATGAAACATAATTGAATTTGTATCTTCATTTTCATACAAATCATATGTGAAAGCCTCTAAATATTTTTCATCATAACGTTCTTTATAATAATTGAATAATTCTAATTCAAGATTATATATTTTGCTAAATTCTTCTTCTGTATAAAAATAAAATCTCGGTAAGAACATAACTAGTCCTTCTTCAAACCATAAATCATCTGAAGAAACATCTTCATCGTCAAAATCAGACAAGAAAAAATCACAGTGATGTGTTATTTCATGCCCTAATATACATAAAATTTCCTTCTTCAAATAATGATCGAAAAATGTTTTTGTATCAACACTCATATCGTCTTGGATTGCTTCTGTTAAAAATTCTTTCCAGCTATCTAAGTCTATACTTATAAAAACACCTTTTTCATTAGTATAAGCTGGGATATTTTTTTGTAACACATTTTCCATTACATACTTACTAGTCCAAATAATATGTGCTGGTTCATCTTTTAATTCATATTCTATTTTTAATTTTTCAACATAGATTTTAATTTCGTTATAAAAATATCTTGCTAATTTTTCAACTTCTACATTCGTATCTAAACTATCTAACATATATATACTTTTCATATCTACCACCGACTTTTTAAAGTTATTTAACAAATTCTATTCATTTTTAATATACCATAATACATTCTCATTATTTTTGGTAAACTTATATATAATTGAAATGATATTTTGAAGGAGATTTTTATGCAGCATATTAAATCATTTTTAGAGGTTAAACAGATTTATATTTATATTATTTTCTTGATTTGTGGTGCTGTTTTAGGTTTATCGTTTGGTGATTTAAAAAATCTGTTTGAGCCTTTTATTTCACTTTTTTTAGCTATATTATTATTTAGCATGTTTGCTCAAATACCGTTTTTAAACCTTAAAGATAAACTATTAGATTTTAAATATGTTTTAGCGCTACTTGTTTCGAATTTTATTTTAATACCTATTTTTGTTTTTATACTTGTGTCTCTTTTCAATGTGACATCTATACCCATTTTAATTGGTGTTTATCTTGTTTTACTGACACCATGCATTGATTATGTCATCGTCTTCACTAAACTAGGTAAAGGTGACGCTCAGTACATGCTAATCTCTACTCCAATATTGTTTATTGTACAGTTTGTCTTGTTGCCTGTTTATTTTATATTATTTTTAAGACAAGACTTCTCTCAATATATAAAATTAGGACCATTTATTGAAACGTTTGTTTTATTAATTTTAATTCCATTTATTTTAGTCCTGATTTTACAACTAGCGAGTCAAAAATCTATCCAAATGAAAAAGTGTTTGAATTTAACTGAATGGCTTCCTGTTCCTTTTATGGCACTTGTTTTAATGGTGGTTATTGCCTCTCATATTTCTACGTTAACTCATGATTTGGATAATGTTATTACAGTTATTCCTATTTATATTTGCTTTATGGTTATCGCTCCATTCATTGGGTCATTTACAGGAAAACTTTTTGCACTACCTGTTGATTTAAAAAGAACTTTAGCATTCAGTTCTAGTACAAGAAATGCTTTAGTTGTATTACCTTTAGCTCTTTCGTTACCTAAAGAATGGTCTGCTATCGTTACGGTAGTAATTGTGACACAAACAGTTGTTGAATTAATTGGTGAATTAGTTTATATACGCGTCATAAAAAAATTCATCAAATAAATTATTTTTTAATATCTTAATAACTTTATTTTGTTATTTAATGAAGTCGTGTAATAATAGAGTTATATTATGAATAATTAGGAGTGAAATCTTGAGAGTTAGAGCATTAGAATCTAATGACTTACCTTTTGTACACGAATTAAACAATGAATATTCAATCATGTCATATTGGTTTGAAGAACCATATGAATCGTTAACTGAGCTTCAGTATTTGTTTGATAAACATTTACTTGATGAATCTGAAAGAAGATTTATAGTTGAAGATGATAAACAGATTGTAGGGATTGTTGAACTTGTAGAAATTGATTATATTCACCGTAACTGTGAAATTCAAATTATTATTAAACCAGAATTCGGTGGCAAAGGATATGCTAAATTTGCCTTTGATAATGCTACAAGTTACGCGTTTGATATTTTAAACATGCATAAAGTTTATTTATATGTAGACCAAGATAATGAAAAAGCTATACATATATATGAAAGTTACGGATTTAAAAAAGAAGGTCTATTAAGAGAACACTTTTATGCTAAAGGTAAATATAAAGACGCTTTTTTAATGGCTTTATTAAAATGTGAATATATTTCATAAAAAACAGCTCTAAACGTAAGGTTTTCTTACGTTTAGAGCTGTTTAATCTTATTAGCTTTATTTAATTATTTTAACTTTAATTCTTGTCCTACTGTTAAGTCATTTGAACTTAAATCATTTAATTCTTTAAGTTTATCTACACTTACACCGCTTCGTTTAGAAATATTATATAATGTATCTCCTGAAACTACTTTATGTGTATCACCACTTATAGTCTCTTCATTATCTGTTTCATTCGTTCCATTATAATGTTTTTCTACAAGTTTATAGAACTGATCCATATCGTATCCCCATTGACTAAAGTAATTGATAGGATCCGTGTGGTCTGTTCCACCCCAATATTCACTGATGGCATTATGACTGATTACAGTACCAGTACCTTCATTATTATCTGCTAATGATGGTTTTAAACCATTTTGTTAAAGCATTTCAGCTGTTAAATATGCTTGATTATTTACTGATTTAGCAAACTCATCAAACGTACTTGCTTGTGCTAATTCTATTTGGTAAAAGTAAGGATTCGCTTTAGCACCTGCACCCCACGCTAAATAGTCACTTGATGCTGTTTGTACTATTTTATTACTACCTGCATATGCATGCACAAATGCACTCTCATAATTATTATACATATAATTAATTTCATCATCGATTGTACTACTAGGATTAGATGTTTCATGAATAACTACACCAATAAATTCATCAGATTTAAAATCATATTTTGGTAAGCTATCCATTCTAGAATCTTGAGTAATATTCGATGGCTTTATGTTATTTTTCTCAATGTAATTATTTACATCTTGATAAGCTTCGTTCGTACTTTTCTTTGATCTCATTTCAGTAGAACCATGCTCAGCAACTTTATTATGTAACTCTAAATCTTCATCCGTTAGTAAATTCGTAAGTTCTTTCGGCTTCATTTTTTGAGCCTCTTCGAAGTTAATTGATTTACTTGTATTTTCAGTTTGACTATTACTCGCCTCATTAGATTCTTCAGCATTCACATCCAAACCAGATTGAGAAAGCAATAAACCAGATGTCAAAATTAATACCGTTCCAAATTTATACTTCATAATAATCCTCCTTCATTAAAGTTCTTTGAACATTGTATGATAAAATAATATTAATTAATACAGGATATTAATATTTGTAATTATTAATTAACATGTTTGAAATATTTTGTTTTTTATTTTTATAACTCATATTCAAGAAACAACATTATATTGTATAATTACATTTAATATTGATATAGAAATGAGGTAAGTTATGAATTCAACACAAAAGTTATTTATAAGGCCTATTAAAGAAGATGATTTATATATAATTTGGTCTTTAGCATTTAAAGAAGAAAACCCCGAATGGAAAAAATGGGATGCTCCCTATTTCAAACATGAAACAATGTCATTTGAGGAATTTTTAAAGCTGAGAGACACTTGGGTAAATGTGCCTAATAAGAAGGCTGTCATATATGATGATGATGTAATAGGCACAGTTTCATACTACTGGGAACACGAACCTTCTAGATGGCTAGAAATGGGTATTACTCTTCATCAACCACATACTTGGGGTAAGGGTATAGGTACAAAAGTTATGAGTATATGGATAGAACATTTATTTAACACTTTAAATATAGTACGTGTAGGCTATACAACATGGTCTGGAAATAAAAGTATGATAAGAATTGGTGAAAAGCTTGGTATGTCTATGGAAGCTAAAATAAGAAAAGTGAGATATTATAATGGTTGTTATTATGATTCTATTCGCATGGGATTATTAAGAGAAGAATGGGAAAAGAGTAATTAAGTGTTTTACACCTAATTACCCTTTTTATTAGAACCTTTATTTATTAATTTACGTATTAACCTCATTATGACTGCTACACTAATATATCTAAAAATTCGTTTGATAATACTTTGCATATTGTTTAACTCCTTGTTTTCGGATTATTTTATACCTTTATCAGTACATACCCAACAATTAAGAAGGTTACACATTTATTTATATTAATATCTTATTTATCTCTTCATTTTTTGTATACAAATTAATTATACTACTAGAATATTTTAGAGATAACTCTTCCAACCCAGATAAAAAATCTTGGTATAAGCATTAATATACCTGGTATTTCAAATAAAATATCTGATACCACTTCCATAAAAATCGTTCGCTTCTTCATTCTTTGCATTTAACATCTCTCCTTAAAAAATCCTAATTTTTTACAGTTCTTATGTATATTATATACCCATCTTTTTTAGTCTATATATTAATTGTGTTTAAACTTTTCTAGTCTTAAAAGTCCTTCATCATCTGGTTCTTTAATACCGTCTTTATAATCATATCCATATTTTCTATAGAAGTGTACGGCAGTGATAGAAGCGGGTATTTCTATGCGCTCAGCTCGTTTAAAGTAAAAATCACTTTCTAATGTTTGAATGATTAACTTTCCTATTCCCTTACCTTGATAATCTGGTGAAACAAATATTGTAAATAAGTTGCTCTCAGTTTCACTATCCCAGTACGGTCCAATAGCGCCTGTTCCAACGATTTTAGATTCTTCTTCAAAGACATAAAAGTTAGTAAAACTTGCTCTTTCTATAATAGCTTCTGGTGTCATCGTACTAACTACTTTCTCAATTTCTTCAACAGGCTCATCTTTAACATTCGTTGTTCTAAGTGTATGTATAATTAATTCGCTTATTTCTTCAGCATCTTTTGTTTCAAACATTCTTATGTTCATGTTGTCTCACTCCTGCTCTTTAAAAGTAATATATGACTCTTTTTTATATTAATACTATTTAAGCATATATGAAACGTGGAATAAAAAACCTATCAAAGTTTAAAATAACTTTAATAGGTTTTCTTTTATTTTTTATAGTTTTATTTTAATTTGCTTCACATGCAAAGTTATCTTTGTCTCTATCAAGTTTTGGTAAATATGCTGGATGAGTACTTGGTACACCGTTTGGATATACTTTTCTTAGTTCAGTACAGTTTTTATAAAATTCTTTACCTTGTGATTGTTGAGTCTCTGGTTGAGAGGCAGGAACATTTGTCGTTGTATTGTTATTAGAAGTGTTTGAATTTGTATTTGCTTCTGTATTATTAGCTTCTTCAAAAGCACTATCTAAACTCCAAATACCTAATTTCTGTTCTTTAGCTACAGCCTGCGCACTTTCCAATCGATCTAGATAACGTGTGTTAGGAGGATAAACATACGCTACTTTCGCCAAACCTTCTCTAACTAATATTTCGTTTACCATTTCACCATCAACATATATATAAGCTAAATATCTTTGATACTTGTCTTGTTTCTCACCTACATCAAACTCAACTTCGATTTTGTTAGCGTTCATGAGTAACGATTTCGTTCTATCAGAAGCTTCTTGACCAAACGGCTGTTTCCCAATTCTAGGGTGCTTCGTTTCAGGCGTATCTATTAATAAAAATCTAAACGATCCTTCTTTACCATTATATATAAACTTAGCAGTATCCCCGTCTACTGTTGATGAAAGTTCCACAGGTATTCTATCAGTCGTACCAGGTGTGAATGTCTTTTTTTCTTCTTTATTTGAATCTTGCGTAGCATTCTCTACTTCTTTCTTTTCATCCTTTGAATCTTTCTTAGTATAATTAGTTTTCTCTTTTTTATCTGTTTCTTTTTTCTCAGATTTTTCTTTATGAGCTTTTTCATCTTTCTTTTGTTTGTCATCATTTTGCTTCTTATTCTCTTCGCGTACTTGACTCTTATCATCTTTATTCACATCATCATCACTACAAGCTCCTATTAAAATAAAAAGCATGAAGATTACAAAACAAAACCATAAACATCCTTTTTTCATAACTTACTCTCCTAAAATATATTCATTAAAGTAATAATAACAGATTTTACACTAATTAATAACTATTTTTTTAATTTTCTTTAAATTTAATGATTATTTTTATATAAACCTATCAAAATCATTATTTGTAGAATATGTATATAAAAAGACATTAAAAATAGCCGTTTGTTTTAGAAAACAAACGACTAAAAAGTTAATAAGCCATGGTGAAATATAAATACAATTATATACTTAGTAATTCTAAAGACTTACTTCATTCTTCTTCTTTAATTTTATCTTTCTTTATCGCAAAGATTATTAATACTAAAACTGAAACCCACATAAACGGGGATACTAAAGCTACAAATATAAAGCCTAAAATAATACTTAGCCATACTGAATCAACCGAATATTTACCTATTTTCATATTAATCCTCATTTCTAATTGTATTCATATATAATCTCTTATTCATCTATGATGATTATAACTACTATACTTACTTAAACCAAATTATAAAATAAATATAGTTATTTTATAAATAATATAGTTATTCAAACTAGTTTTTGATATATTTGTGAGAAACATTAATCAATAGAGAGGTGTAAATATATGGATAATTGGTTAAGCTTCATCGTAATATCTTTAATGATCATCATAATACCAGGCCCTGACTTTTTCATTGTATTGAATAACACATTAAAAGGTAATGCGAAAAACGGTATTATGGCTGGTTTGGGTATCTCAAGTGCACATGTTTTTTATTCAGCACTTGCAGCATTTGGATTAATATTTATTTTAACGACATCTTATTATGTTTTTACAGTTATAAAGATTTTAGGTTCAATATATATTGCATATCTAGGCATTAAAACAATTTTAAATGCGAAAAAAGCCTTTAATATTAGTACTGATAAAGATGTAAAAACAGATATGAAACTTAGATTGTCTTATAAACAAGGTTTTATAAGTACTATTTTTAATCCAAAAGCAATTTTATTTTATGTCAGCATTTTACCTCAATTTATAACTAAAGAAGATGGATCAATGCAGATTCTAGTACTTTCCTCTTTATTCATATTAACTGTTTTTATTTGGTTCTTCTTATGTAGCTTTTTATTTAACTATATTAGACAAATTTTTAATAATGTAAAAATCAAAAGTATGCTAGATTACGCTATTGGTACAGTCTTAATTGGTCTAGCAATAAGTATATTTAGGTTAGAAAAGTAAATAATAAAACCCATGGAATTCAAAAATAACTATACTTATATAAAAGCCAAAGTTCCAATTGATAATTTCTCTCAATTGGACTATAATAACTTGTGGTACTTTTATCTTAGTTTAGAAGTATGAATTATTAATTATACATATACACGGAGGCGCTTATGTCTGAATCAACTCATTTAAAGAAGAATTTAGGCCTAGGTGATGTCATGGGTATCGCACTAGGACAAGTTATCGGTTCAGGGATTATGACCATGACTGGCATAGGTATTCAAATGTCTGGTAGCGGTGTGACTTTAGCTTATATAATTTCTTCATTACTTGGTATTATTGCGATGTCACCAATTGCTATTTTAGGAGGAACACTCCCTACTACAGGAGGTTTATATAAATATACCAGTCGGTTGTTATCACCAAAAATTGGTGTATTTTGGCTATGCATGTTTACATTGATGCAAATTACATTAGCAATGTATGCTATTTCCTTTGCACAATATTTACAAGGCGTTTTACCGGAAGCACCTATCACACCAATTGCTTTTAGTTTATTAACATTACTATTTATTGTGAATTTAGTTGGTGTAAAAACAGCTTCTATCATTAATAAATGGATGGTTATTATTTTAATCCTTTCATTAAGTTGTTTCGTTGTTTTTGGATTACCTAAAGTAGATTATACAGTTTTCCAACCAGAAACAATGTTTCCAGCAGGGTTCACAGGCTTCTTTACTGCAATTGGATTGGTAGGTTTTGCAACTGGAGGTGCACAATTCGTTGCGGAATTAGGTGGAGAAATGAAGAATCCTCGACGAGATTTACCTATCGTCATTATAGGATCTACAGTACTAATCGGGTTCTTCTATGCTTTAATTGCTGCAGTTGCAGTAGGTGTCTTACCTATTGAACAAGTTGCAGGTCAACCTTTAACAGCAGTAGCTAATGAAGTATTACCAAAACCTGTATTTGTTATCTTCATTGTAGGTGGTGCCATGTTTGCTCTAGCAACAACATTAAACGCAACATTCACTTGGGTAACAAAAAGTTTATATGTAGCCACACAAGATGGCGTCTTACCTAAGAAATTAGGAGCAGTAAACGAAAAATTTGGAACACCACATTGGTTACTCACTATTTTCTATATCATTGGAGCAGTACCAATTTTAACAAACGTGTCGCTAAACGTAGTAGCACAACTTGGAACAAGCCTTTCATTAATCGTATTTATGTTCCCAGTAGTTGCAGCAGGACGATTACCTAAGCTATACCCAGAAGCATACGCTAATGCACCTATCAAACTGCCACCAGCATTACTCAAAACTTTAATCGGTATTTCTGTTGTGTTATTACTTGCAGAAACATACCTATTAATCACTGATTTAGAAACACATTATATAATCGGATCAATCGTCTATGTAATTTTAGCAGCACTATTTGCAGCATTTTCCGATAAAATCACAGGATTCTCTATAAAGAATACGAATATATTAGAGGATGATATATAAAAATAAACACTCCAAAAGTTAAACTTTTGGAGTGTTTTACGTATATTTTAATAAATTCAAAGAACGTTTGCCATAATAATCAAAACCACTCCACAAAATACAGAACCTAATGCAAAGTAAGTAGTTCCCTTGAAACTTACAGTTTTCTCACCTTTTGTAAAAACTTCATACATCTCATAAGACATAAAATACAAAGCACAAATACCAAGTATTAAAAAACCAGAACCCAATAAGTATCCGAACACATCTAGAAACATAATATTCCCTCCTTAAAGGTTTATATTAATGCTACCAAACACCTTGATGTTTTTAAACGAATATTATTGTCACATTAGGTTTTACTTTAGTTGATATTTAAACTCATATTAACTTTATTTATTATAGTGATCATATTTACCTGATTCAATTTCAGATTCTCTCTCCTCTATTTCTTTGTAAACATCTTCGGCATCGTCACCTTCATAATAACCTTGTTCAATTGCTGTTTTAGTTTGTATTTCAGCAGAAGATAAACCACCATTATATTTTTTACGTAAAGCGTCTATATACTCATCTTCAGTCTCAGCTGCATTGATTTCGGCGTTAACATCATCAGGTTCATCATCTTGCATATCTAAATCTTCTTCTTCGTCCATTTTCTCTTGTTGTTCAGGAGTTACGCATCCTCCAACTGTACATTGTGTCCCATCAGGCTTTACATACCCCACAACATCACCGTTACCAGGTGCCTGATACCATGTGTCCCCATCTGCGTCTACCATACCATCTACATTAACCCCGCTTTTTATTTGTTTTGATATTTCTTCTTTAGTTAATGCTCTATTTTCTGATTCATTTTCGTTATTTGTTTGTTCACTATTCTCAATTTCTTCTTGGCCATCTGTATTTTCATTTTCTTCAGCAGACTGTTCTTCTTCTGTATCTGCTTCTGATTCATTAGAACTATCTTGTTTATTATCCTTTTCCTTATCTTTATCTTTTTTATCATCTTGCTTTTTATTTTCTTTATTATTTGATTGTTTTGTGGTTTCTGATTTAGATGAGGTTTCTTCTTTTTGTCCACATGCCCCTAATACTAATAAACTTGCAAATAATAAAATAAATAACTTTTTCATTACATGTTCCCCCTTTAATAATGTTTACTTATCAAACATATCACTTATAAAAATCATATTGATATGATTTAATGTGTTATTCTTCAATTCCATCTTCATCAAATTTACTAACCATTCCGTCTTCATCTACAATATAAGACCCAGCTAAGTCACCATCTTTAGTATAGAAAGCAAATCCCCAACTTCCATCATTTCTTTTTTCTGGCTCTTTAAATGTATAAGTATCCGTATCTAATGTTTCATCTTCATAATCCTCCACAAAGTCCATGACATTATCACGTGTAACTGCTTCATCGTCTATTTCATCAGATGTTTCATCGTCCGAATTATCATAAGCTGAATCTTCAGTTGATTCATTGGTTGGATTTTCACTAGATTGCTTATAACTGTTATTAGCTAAATTTATATCTTTTTTATCTATTTCCCATTTTGCTTTAACCGTATTGAAATTAGGTGTAAAATCCATTTCTAAAGTGTAATTATCATTTTCAGGAACATCAAATGTTACATAACCAGAACCAGTATTTTCTTTGTTCAATTGATGTGAAAAACCATCGCTAGTATCCCCGTTCCCATACCATAATTCATAGTTTTCACCACCTGCTTTCATACTAAAATCAGCATCTTGAATTAAAATTTGATCTTCATTATTATTCTTAAATTTTAGATAAACTTTTAAAGCTTTTCCGTTATCAGGATTACTTGAATATTCATCTGATGGTGTTACAAATTCAGCTTTCTCTAATGTAATATCTACGCCATCTGCTTTAACTGTATCTCCGATTTTAAATTTCTCATCTGCAATTTTAGTACGTTTATTTTTTTCTTCTTCTGTTCCATTAATCCCTTCATCTACACCTTTGAAGAATAACATTACTACCACTGCGATAATTAACATTATAATTATTACTCCACCTAAACAGCCTAATAATGCCCAAAGCCATCCTTTACTACTACTCGGTTTTTGATTATTATTTCCCATTCAAACTCGCCCCCTTACATATATTACCTTCAATAATATATGTTTTATCAGTAAATTAATAGGTGTAATTAAATTATTTAATTTTTTATTGTTATTAATTATAAATATTTCAACTATTAATTACACACTAGTTATTTACCAACTTTCTTTTTATAGACTTATGATTAGTCCATAATTTCTATTTAAGATAATATATACTTAAAGGAATTGAGGTGTAATTATGGATAGTAAACAATTTTTCCAAAAGTTATTAGCTATTTCAAACTCTGGTATTAATTATTCTAAGGACCCATATGACGTAGAGAGGTTCAATGAAATTTTTGATATAACTCAAGAATTCATAAATTCTCAGAGCAATAACAAGAACTTAACATTAGAAAAGGAAGCTGGTTATCCTACACCTAAAATTGATGTAAGAGCTTTAATTTTAGATAAAGACAATAAAGTTTTATTAGTAGAAGATCCTAAAACAAAATCTTGGTCGTTACCTGGAGGTTTTGCTGACGTAGGAACTTCCCCAGTAGAAAATGTAGTGAAAGAAGTGATAGAAGAGACTGGTTTATCAGTTTCTGTATCCAATCTTATTGCAGTATATGATACTAATAAGTCTAATCCAGAAAATTCATTAGCACACTATTATAAGTTAGTTTATTATTGTAAAAGATTAAGTGGAAACCTAACAACAAGTATAGAAACAAGTTCGGTACAATATTTTGATATTGATCAATTACCAAAACTATCAACTAAGAGAATTACCGAAAAACAAATAAGAGAATGTTTTAATAATCGTGAGAGTAAGACAATTATTGAATAAGTTGATAGTTATCACTAGGCTAATAAGTAACAAAATATATATACAATATATGTAAAATGTGGTAATTTAAATATAGAAAAAGGACGACGCACATACATGCATCGCCCTTATGAGCCCGTTAAAAAGACGGTGGCCTCGTTTTAATAAATTATTGAATAACCATCAAAACCGGTCAAAGTTAGAGATGGTTATTTTTTATGGTCTTTCTTACTAATTAATACTAAACCAATGATTGATATGACAATCATCAGTAATTCATAATCAGTCAATATTACACCTTTCTAGGAGTTAAACCATATTTCATAGGCATCGCCCCATTTATACAAGATTAGCCACCATCTATCCAACTTGCTCACATTAATATTTTATCTTCATTACCAATTTTTGTATATTTATAGAAAACGCATAAAATTGCTTGAATCCGTGCAGATTTTAAATTTTTAATTCAATAGAGTTATTAATCATCAGATCTAATATAGTTACATTATGAAACACATTTATTATTTCAAATAGACAATATATGTAAATTATGATATTTTATATATAAAGGACGATACACATACATGTATCGCCCTTATGAGCCCGTTAAAAAGACGGTGACTTAGTTTATAAAATTATTTAAAATAACCATCAAAACCGGTCAAAGTTAGAGATGGTTATTTTTTTGTCACAGTCATCACTTCATTAGATAATATAATTCTTGCAATTTTTACTTCTTATTATTTTAACCTACCATATCATTTAACACTTTTATTGCTTCACTAATAAAATGACCTACATTTTCTACATTAGTTTCATTTTTCCACCTATTAAAACTAGCTCCTGCATTATCTCTTTTATTTCTGGATTCTTCTGGTTTTGCTCAATAATATTTTTTATATAATTATCCTACCGCTCCCAACCCTTTCACTTATACCTAACCTTCTAAACAATGTTTCTATTATAGGAACTCAGCTTCACTGTATTTTGTCATTTAGACATCTTTATTAATCTTATTATATTTGATTCAAGATTTTACGAAAACGTCTCCTAATTTTCTATCACCAAAAACTTTAAACATTTTTTGAATTAATATTTTTATTTTGTAATTTAACATTGTAAATATAAAGTAGCAATGGTATTACTAATAGAACAGAACAAAAAACAAAAGTTAAATTATAACCTAGTTTTAAGATTATAAAACCAAAGATTATTCCTGATAGAATTTCACCTAGTGCTCCGGAAGCACCATTTAAAGAGAATATAGTTGCCATACTTGTTGATTTATCTGACATTTCTTGATTTAAAGCATTATTAATTAAAGTATTCATTAAATCATCTGTTATTGTTACTAAAGAAACACTGAAAAACGCAACAATCTTTTTTCCTATTGATAATAATAAAATCAATAATATAGCTATAAGCGTGATTAAAACATTATATTTTTCCGGTATTTGATTTAGTTGTTTATCAAATACCGAAAATATATGTAAAAGGAATAATAAAGCAATACCTCCTAATGTAGTGACAAAACCAAATGTTACTTCATCTATGTATATATGTTTAAAATAGGGTTGCCAATATCTATCAATAGTATCTATGACAAAAGCAAAGAAAAAACTGGCTATTATAATGTTCAATGTTCGTTTATTTTTTAGCATTGTAACGCTTGCATTTTTGATAATATCAACTATGGAGCTATCATTTACTTCGATTGCATGTGGTTTGTTTTTTCTAATCTTTACAAAAACGCTTAAATATAAAGTTAGTATTAATGAACTTATTGCAGCTAATACGAATGGCAAGAATTCATTCACTTTATATAAAAGTCCTGACAAAGGAGAAATTATAATGATGAATAATATAAATATCTTTGTATTATTGAAAAGTGTTCTTGAAAATTCACTTTGTCTTACTTCTTGATTGATCCATGATTCAAATGTTCCTGAAAATAATGTCTCTGACAAAGTCCAAGTTAGTAACAATATAATTAGTATCATTCCATTAGAAGAAAATGGAAATAAAAACCAAGTAATTGAAAGGCATATAAAAGAAGTTATCAGATTATATTTAATTCCAAATTTATCAGAAATAGCCCCAGAAGGAATCTCAAATATAAATTTCATTATTTCAAAAATGGTTCCTATTACTCCTAATAAAAAAAGATTATATCCAGAATTATATAAATAGATAATCCAAATAGGAGCATAAAAACCTATAGTAATACCCCTCAAAAGTGAAACTATATATAATTTTTTCATATTAACTATACAACTCCTTTAAATATGTAGGCGATGCTTTTTTCTTAGAAAACGTCTGTTTTAATAGTTTGGAATTTACATTGTACTTCAAATCATTGATAGTATTAATAAATATCGTATGCTAAACAATCTTGCCTACATAACATTTATTTCTCCCACTTTTCAAAATAATAAGGCATAGATTAACATCTACGCCTCATGTAATGAGATTAGTGTCTTCCCATTGCAAGCACTTTCTTAACGTCTACCATTTTTGGTGTCTTGTATTCAGCCATAAATTTTATCCGTTTTAATTTTGTAAATATATGATATATTACTTATCAGAAAAGAGCAATATTTTTTAATATTATAATTATATTGTGGTACTCTCATTCTCGAGGATATACAAAGGAGGAAAATTAAAGAAGAAAAACTTATAGATTATACCTTAAAACAGTATAAAGTATTAATAGAAAATAATTCTAACACCCTAAAATAAGGGTGTTTTTATCTTTACTGTGGCATATCTGTGGCAACCAAAATAAAAAACCCTCAACCACAATGGTTGAGAGCTATGTAGTGGAGACGGCGGGAGTTGAACCCGCGTCCAGAGATCCTGATACAAATGTTTCTACGTGCGTAGTCTAGTCTTTATTGTTTCGCGTTGTATCAGGGGACTGACACCCTATTACAACGCTAGTTTGATTAATCTCTTCTCGTCAGACTTCAAACGGCAGTGACGAGCGTATCCTACTTAAGTTGAATCACGTTAACAGCACATAGGCGATGCTGTTAGGTGATGCAGAGTGCTATTACGCAGCTACTGCTAAGTTTTGTTGTTTGCCAGTTATTATAACTGTTGTGTTGATGACGGAGACAACCCTCCGACACGCTTCATAAGCTCGGGGACCCCTGTCGAATCCGTAACGTCCCCTGAATAAGAAATATACTTCCTTTTAGCAGAAGTATATTTAATAATAACAATTTTTTATTGATTAATCAATATAATTGCTTAATATCGATGCTTCATTGCTCTTTCTACATCACGTTTTGCTTCTTTTTCTTTCAGCGCATGACGTTTATCATAATCTCGTTTACCTCTTGCTATCCCTAAAAGAACTTTACAGTAACCGTGTTTAATATATAGTTTAAGCGGTATTAATGAATACCCTTTTTCTTTTGAGATACCATATAATTTATCGATTTCTTTTCTTTTTAAGAGCAGTTTTCGATTTCTTAATGGATCATGATTATAACGGTTACCTTCTTCATACGGTGCAATATGCATATTGTAAACGTACATTTCTCCGTTGTATACACGTGCATATGAATCTTTTAAGTTTGCACTACCTCGGCGAATGGATTTGATTTCTGTACCTTGTAATACAATTCCCGCTTCAACCGTATCTTCTATTGTATAATCATGGCTTGCTTTACGATTTTGTGCTAAAGGTTTGTTGTGTACTTTTGGCACATCCATCACCTACTTTCTATTTTTTCTTACGTCTTGCATTCTTTTTAACGGCTTTTGCTTTATAAAAAGGTTTATTATTTTTATCGCCTTGTTTACCTTTTGCTCTGCCTTTTTTATGCTTATTATTTTTATCGTTTTCCTTTGATGGTCCACGTTTTTTAGCTTTTATTGTCTTTTCTCTTGCGAGTTTTTCACGATTCTTTTCAGCTATTGGCATACCTACGATTTGGAAATCAATCATTCTTTCATCAACATTAACATTTATAACTTTGACTTCTACTTTATCACCGATTCTAAAGACTTTAGCTTGTCTTTCACCAATAATAGCCATACTGCGTTCATCAAAATTATAATAATCATCTGTTAAGTTAGAAATGTGTACCATACCTTCGATAGTGTTCTCTAATTCTACAAACATACCGAAGTTAGCTACTGAACTGATTATACCAGTATAAACTTCTCCAACATGTTGAATCATATACTCTGATTTCTTCAGATCATCTGTATCACGTTCTGCATCTATCGCTCTTCTTTCACGTGTAGATGTATGATCTGCAATTTCAGGTAATACTTCTTCCCAATGTCTAATTTGTTTATCATTCATTGATTTATCGATTAAATATTTACGAATGAGTCTATGCACAATTAAATCTGGGTATCTTCTAATTGGTGAAGTAAAATGTGTATAATAATCAGCTGATAAACCGAAGTGACCTAAGTTTTCTTCACTATATCTTGCTTGTTGCATACTTCTTAACATTAAAGTAGCAATTACCATTTCTTCTTTTTCACCAGCTACTTCTTGAACAATTTTTTGTAGTGTAGATGGATGAATATCTTCGCTTGTACCTTTAACTGTAATACCAAAGTTCGTAATAAATTCAAAGAATTGATTTAAACGTTCTTCTTTTGGATTTTCGTGTACACGATAAATGAATGGTAATTCTAATTTACTGAAATGTTCTGCGATTGTTTCGTTAGCAGATAACATAAAGCTTTCGATTAATCTTTCAGCGTCATTTCTTTCTCTAACTTGAATATCTGTTGGAATACCGTCTTCATCAACTAATACTTGAGCTTCTTTAATATCAAAATCAATTTCACCACGTTTTTTACGTTTAGCAATTAATTGTTGTGATAATTGGTTAGCTAAATCAAGCATAGGTGTGATTTCAGCAAATTTCTCTCTAATTTCAGGGTCTTTGTTCTCAATGATGCTATTTACATCAGTGTAAGTCATTCTATAATCTGAATGAATGACACTTTCAAAAATCTCATGGCGAACAACTTCACCTTGTTGATCAATTTCCATTCTACAGCTTAAAGTAAGACGGTCTTCATTTGGATTTAATGAACAAATACCATTACTTAGTCTGTGAGGTATCATTGGAATAACTCTATCTACAAGATACACACTAGTGCCTCGGTCATAAGCTTCTTTATCTAACTCACTATTTTCAGTTACATAATAACTTACATCAGCGATACTTACTGTTAACTCTGTTAATCCATTATCTAATGCTTTTACAGATACAGCGTCATCTAAGTCTTTAGCATCCGCACCATCAATAGTGATTGTTAATTCATCTCTTAAATCACGTCTATTTTTAGTTTCTTCTGGCTTAATTTTGTCTGGAACTTTTTTAGTTTCTTCTATTACACTATCCGGAAACTCTATATTGATTCCATGTTGGTAAATAATAGATAGAATATCAACACCAGGATCATTTTTATGGCCTAAAATTGCTTTAACGTGGCCTTCAGGATTATGAGTACCATCTGCATATTCCGTAATTTCTACAAGTACTTTATGCCCTTCAACAGCGCCTAAATTTTTACCTTTTGGGATAAAAATGTCTTGTGTAATACGTTTATCATCTGGCAATACGAAACCAAAGTGTTTAGCTTCAGTATAAGTACCAACTACTTGCGTAATATTACGTGTCGTAATAGCCTTAACTCTTCCTTCAATTTTACCTTTGTGGTCTCCACGTGATGGAACGACTTCTACTAATACTTCATCGCCGTCCATCGCTTTATTAATTTGATTTGGTGGTATAAAAATATCTTCGATTGTATCATCTTCAGGTCTTAAGAATGCAAAACCTTTTTTATGTTGGCTAAGCTTCCCTTTAACTAAATCTGATTTATCTCTTTTCTTTTTATATCTATCCGTCTTTGTTCTTTCTAGTTGACCCGTTTGTTCTAAATCAACTAGAACTTTTATTAATTCTTTAAATGAATCAGCGTTACTTAATCCCATTACGTCTTGAAATTCACTTACCGTCATGGGCGTGTAGTCTTTCTCATTTATGATTTGTTCAACTTCTTCTCTTAGATTCATAGCGGGCCTCCTTTCTTGTTTTTATATTGTGTCTTATTCGGACCAATCTAATGATTCTAAGAATTGATATACGTCTTCAAATACTTTCTCTTTTTCTTGTCCGATTGTTATAACATGACCAGATTCTTCATACCACTTAATATATTTATCATCAGATGAAGATGAATTATAAATAATATTAGCAGAATCAGGATTTATCATTTGATCAAGCTTGCCTTGTACTACAAATAAAGGATCAAATACTTCATCAACTTGATCTCTAACTGCTTGAATAGTATTTTGCAATTCAGTTAAAGTGTCTGTCGGATGAAAATGTTTCATTTCTTCTTCAATTTGTTCACTTGGTTTACCTTCATATTTTTTAAATTCTCTTGCATAATCTAGTACACCTTCAAACATAGTACCTTCTGTCTTAATGTACATAGGAGAACACATAGTTACTATACCTTTCACATCACGATTTAAACTTAATTTTAAGCTAAAAACGCCACCCAATGATAGTCCAGCTACTGCTATTTCAGTATACCCTTTTTCCACAAGAAAATCATATGCATCTAAGCAATCTTTAAACCATACATATGGGCTTGATTCTAATATTTCTTCTGGTGGTCTTCCATGACCTTCATAATGCGGAGCATATGATGTATATCCTTTTTTCTGTAAGAAACGTCCTAATTGTCTAACGTCTGATGAATTACCTGTAAATCCATGCAAAAGTAATACTGCGCGTTTACCTTCTTCAAAGAAGAAAGGTTTAGGTAATTGAATTCTCATGATCGACCATCCTTTTACTCTATTTAACTCTATTGTATCTTTTTTTCACTTGCAAACAAATAAAAAAGTCCGACATTACCCGTCGGACCACTACATTTTAAAGTAAGTTATTGCTAACATAATTAAGAAAAATAAAATCGCTAGAATGATTGTTGTTCTGTGTAAAACTAAATCTATTCCACGTTGCTTTTGTTTACCAAATAATTGTTCTGCTCCACCACTAATTGCACCTGATAAACCGGTACTTTTACCTTCTTGAAGTAATACAACGGTAATCAATGCAATACAATCTATGATTAATAAGACGATTAAAAATGTATGCATGGACTCGGTCCTCCTGTCTATTATAACAGTAGCATTATAGCACATTTACAAAATGCACTCAAGTTTTCATTAGTCATAATCTATTGACATGCCTAAAGATTTTAACATTTCAAAGTACGTTGGACAAGTCTTTGATACACATGCTGGGTCAAGCAGTGTTATACCATCTACTTTTGTGCCTACTAAACTAAGAGACATAGCTACTCGGTGGTCATCAAATGTATCCAATGTAGCACTTTGAATCTCACCTGGCTGAATCGTCCATCCATCTTGATGTTCTTGTATGTTAATCCCTAGCTTAGTTAAGCTTTCAGTTAAAGCTTCAACTCTATTACACTCATGATTACGTATATGTTCAACACCAGTAATTGTAATTGGACCATCCGCAAACGCTGCTAATGTACCGATTGTAAGTGCTTGGTCTGAACATGCATTCATATCGATTGTTAAATTACCTTTGAGCTGTTCTGGACCAGTGATAACGACATAATCTTCACCTTTTTTAACAGTAGCACCCATTTTTTCTAAAATGTCTACAACTTCTAAATCAGGTTGATGGGTTTTTAAGTTCAAATGATTAATCTTAATTGTCGATTTGTTCAGAGCTGCTAGAGCCATAAAATAACAAGCAGTTGATAAATCGGCTTCTAAAGGTAAATTAGTCGCTTGATAAGAACCTTTTTCAACCTTCATATGTTTATAGTCATCTGAGACTTCTACGCTTATCCCAAATTGTTCCATTAATTCTATCGTGATATCTACGTATGCACTTTGTACTATCTCTGTTGTTAATTCAATTTCTGTTGGTTGATTAAACAATGGTGCAGCAAGTAATAATCCACTAATAAACTGACTAGATTTATCGCCTGCTATCATGACTTTACCACCAGTTTCAGGTGTCCCTTTAATTTTGACTGGAAGTTGGCCTTCTTCTTCAATATAAGAGACTTCTACTCCTAATTGGATAAGTGCATCATGTAAAGTTTTATGTGGTCTACCGGCTAATTGTTCCGTAGAAGTGATAGTAATTTCACTTTTATCTTGTGTCCCTAAAATGCCAGGTAAAAATCGAGCGGTCGTGCCTGCTGAACCAATGAATACTGTTTGTTCTTCTGGAAGACTTTCCATATCTACACCAGTAATATTGATTGAATCTCCTTCAAACTCGAAAGTTGCTCCTAATTTCTTTAATGTTTCCATGCACCAATAAGTATCATCACTTTTAAGATAACCAGATAACTTTGAAGTACCTTTACTAAACCCTGCTAAAATAAAAGCACGATTCGTTACACTTTTACTCCCTGGTATAATAATTTCTTTATTAAATACTTGATCTGTTGGATGCAAACTTAATTTTTCTACACCATCTAAACTAGACCAAGGTGATTTTGCACTTTTTAAATTAATCGTCATCTGTGAAATCCTCCTATAAACATAATTCTCTATATTATAGCCCATTTTAACACGTAATGGAATGATAATGACACATTTAATTTAAAGCGTTAAAGCGTTACTGTAAAAATAGTTTGTTTTAATATAAAAAAACCACCAATCTGTTAGATAATGTGAAATCCAACAAATCGATGGTTTAATTTTGAGAATAGATATATTCATACTAGTCTCATATTTTGTGAATCATTTTATATTAAATGCACAATTATTTAGATAAGTTATAGAAAGCTTTTATACCTTCAAATTTACCAGTTTCATATAATTCATCTTCGATACGTAATAATTGATTGTATTTAGCAATACGATCAGTTCTAGATAATGAACCAGTTTTAATTTGACCAGCATTAGTAGCAACTGCGATATCTGAAATTGTAGTATCTTCAGTTTCTCCTGAACGGTGAGAAATAACTGCAGTGTAACCAGCTTTTTGAGCCATTTCGATAGCTTCGAATGTTTCAGTTAATGTACCGATTTGGTTAACTTTGATTAAGATTGAGTTACCGATACCTTTTTCGATACCTTCTGATAATTTTTCAGTATTTGTAACGAATAAGTCGTCACCTACTAATTGAACGCGGTCTCCGATACGGTCAGTAAGGATTTTCCATCCGTCCCAGTCGTTTTCGTCCATACCGTCTTCAATAGTGATGATAGGATATTTGTTAACTAACTCTTCTAAGAAATCAACTTGTTCTTCGCTTGAACGTTTAACACCGTGTTCACCTTCGAATTTAGCATAGTCATATACGCCGTTTTCGAAGAATTCTGAAGCTGCACAGTCAAATCCTAAAACTACATCTTTACCTGGCTCTAAGCCAACAGCTTTAATAGCTTCTAAGATAGTTTCAACGCCATCTTCAGTACCTTCGAATTCAGGAGCGAATCCACCTTCGTCGCCTACTGCTGTGTTTAAACCACGAGATTTCAAGATTTTAGCTAAGTTATGGAAGATTTCAGCTCCCCAACGTAATGCTTCTTTGAATGATTCTGCACCTACCGGTAAAATCATGAACTCTTGGAAAGCAATTGGTGCGTCAGAGTGTGAACCACCGTTTACAATGTTCATCATTGGAACTGGTAATTGAACACCGTTGAATCCACCAAGATATTTGTATAAAGGTTGTCCTAAGAAATCTGCAGCTGCATGAGCTACTGCGATTGAAACACCAAGGATAGCATTTGCGCCTAATTTACCTTTGTTTGGCGTACCATCTAAAGCAATCATTAATTTATCGATTGATACTTGTTCTAAAACTGAAATTTCACCTTCGATAATTTCTGGTGCAATAATTTCGTTAACATTTTCTACTGCTTTAAGTACACCTTTACCTAAGTAACGATCTTTGTCTCCGTCACGTAATTCAACTGCTTCATATTCACCAGTTGAAGCGCCTGAAGGTACTAATGCTCTACCAAAAGCACCACTTTCTGTTAATACTTCTACCTCTACTGTTGGGTTACCACGTGAATCTAATACTTCGCGTGCATAAATATCTGTAATAATTGGCATATTTAAAACTCCTTTTTCATAATAGTTAATTATTTTTTAATTAATGATTCACCAGTCATATCTTCTGGTTGTTCTACTCCTAGTAAGTCAATAAGTGTTGGTGCTAAATCTGCTAGTCTGCCACCACTTCTTACTTCTACCCCTTCTTTAGTTACAATAACAGGAACAGGGTTTGTTGTATGTGTAGTCATTGGTGATTCAGTATCTGTTAATACTTCATCAGAGTTACCATGGTCAGCTGTTATAATTGCCGTACCATTCATAGATAATATTTTATCTACTACTTCACCTAGACATTCATCTACTGCTTCGATAGCTTTAATAGTTGGCTCAAGCATTCCACTATGACCAACCATATCCGGGTTAGCAAAGTTTAAAATGATTAAATCTAAATCACCTTTATCTAATTCACCGATTAAAGCATCTTTAACTTCGTAAGCACTCATTTCAGGTTTTAAATCATATGTTGCTACTTTTGGTGAGTCAATTAGCACACGACGTTCACCGTTAAATTCAGCATGTGAACCACCACTCATAAAGTAAGTTACATGTGGGAATTTTTCAGTTTCAGCAATTCGTAATTGATTTAAATTGTTCTTCTCAGCAACTTCACCGATTGTATTTTTAATATCAACTGGTTTGAAAGCTACTTCAGCAAACACATCATCACTATAATTTGTGAACGTTACGAAATATAAATCTTCTAGTTTACGTTTGATTTCGAAACCTTCGAATTTCTCGTTTGTGTAAACTTGGCTTAATTGTGCTGCTCTATCGGGACGGAAGTTGAAGAATATCATTGCGTCATGACTGTTAACGCCATTATTTTCAACGCCTTTTTCTTCATCTTTCACGATAAATGGCACAACAAATTCGTCTGTAAGTCCTTCTTTATAGTTTGCTTCAACACCTTCAACAGCTGTTGGGTAAACAGGACCTTCACCATTAGACATTGCATTATATGCTTTTTCTTCACGATCCCAACGATTATCTCTGTCCATTGCATAGTAACGACCAGAAATAGAAGCAAATTGTCCAATGCCTATTTCTTCGAATTTATTTTCAGTTTCTTCGATATATCTGATAGCTGATTTTTGATCAACATCACGACCATCTAAGAATCCATGTACATAAACTTTTTTAACACCTTGCTTTTTAGCTAATTCTAGTAAAGCAAATAGATGTTTGTAGTGACTGTGAACACCACCGTCTGATAATAATCCCATTAAATGTAATGTTGAATCATTTTTTACGACATGTTGCATTGCTTCTTTTAATGCTTCAATTTCAAAGAAATCGCCATCTTCTATCGACTTATTAATACGAGTTAAACTTTGATAAACAACTCTGCCGGCACCAATATTTAAGTGACCTACTTCAGAGTTACCCATTTGACCTTCTGGTAGTCCAACATCTAGACCACAAGCTGATAATTCGTTATGTGGATATTTATTGTAATATCTATCAAAGTTTGGTTTGTTGGCTTGTTTAACCGCATTACCATGTTCTTCTTCACGGTTTGCAAATCCATCAAGTATGATAAGTGCTGTTGGTTGTTTAGCCATTACTTTGCACCTTCTAATAGTGCTACAAATGAATCAACTTTTAATGAAGCGCCGCCAACTAATGCGCCATCGATATCTGATTGAGCCATATATTCTTTAATGTTTTCAGGTTTAACACTACCACCATATTGAACACGAAGTGCATCTGCTGCTTCTTGTGAGTATGCATTTGCTACAACTTTACGAACATGTGCACACATTTGGTTAGCATCTTCTGAAGTTGAAGATTTACCAGTACCAATAGCCCAGATAGGTTCATAAGCTATAACTGTTGATTTAACTTGTTCTTCAGTGAATCCTTTAAGAGCAGCTTCAACTTGGTCGCCTACTACTGATTCAGCTTTATCTGCTTCTCTTTCATCTAAAGTTTCACCTACACAAATAATTGGTGTCATATTATGAGAAAATACAGCTAATGCTTTTTTGTTAACATCTTCATCTGTTTCACCAAAGTATTCACGACGTTCAGAGTGTCCAAGGACAACATATTTTACGCCTAAATCTTCTAATGCTGCTGGAGAAGTTTCACCAGTGAACGCACCACTGTCTTCAAAGTGAGCATTTTGAGCACCGATTTGTAATCCTTCTGCTACGCCTTCTTTTGTTAAATTAACAAGTGCATCTAATTGTAAAGTTGGTGCACAAATTACTGAATCAACTTCGTTTGTATCAGGTAAAGCTGGAAGATCATTAACAAAGTCTTTTGCTTCTTGAACTGTTTTGTTCATTTTCCAGTTACCTGCGATAATTGGTTTTCTCATGATATATTAACTCCTTTTATAATTATTTTTCTGAAATAGCTTCGATACCTGGTAATTCTTTGCCTTCTAGATATTCTAGTGAAGCACCGCCACCAGTTGAAATGTGTGAAAAGTCATCAGCAAATCCTAAGTCCATTGCCGCTGCAGCAGAATCTCCGCCACCGATAATAGTAGTTGCATCTTTTAAGTTTGCGATAGCTTCACATACACCGATTGTACCTTTAGCAAAGTTATTGAATTCAAATACGCCCATTGGACCGTTCCAAACAACAGTGTTAGCCCCTTCTAGAGCTTCAGTAAATAATTCTACTGTCTTAGGACCAATATCCATTGCTTCTTGATCAGATGGGATTTCATCTATAGAAACTTCAGTGATTTTTGCATCATTTGAAAATTCTTTTGCTACTTTACAATCTACTGGAAGGATAATTTTATCTCCTGCACGATTTAGTAATTCTTTAGCAAAATCAATTTTATCTTCTTCTAATAATGATAATCCAATTTCTTTACCTTGTGCTTTAAAGAATGTATATGCCATTCCACCACCGATAATAACTTTATCAGCGATATTTAATAAGTTTTCAATTACGCCAATCTTATCTGAAACTTTAGCACCACCTAAAATAGCTACTAAAGGACGTTCTGGGTTATTTACAACGCCACCGATAAATTTAATTTCTTTATCCATTAAGAATCCTGATGCTGTTTCAACATTAGATGCGATGCCAACGTTAGATGCATGTTCACGGTGTGCTGTACCAAATGCATCATTAATAAATACATCGCCTAAAGAAGCCCAGTACTTACCTAATTCAGGATCATTTTTAGATTCTTTCTTGCCATCTACATCTTCGAAACGTGTGTTTTCAAATAATAACACGCCGCCTTCAGATAAATCATTGATAGCATTTTCTAGTTTTTCGCCACGAGTTTCAGGAACAAATGTTACTTTTTCATTTAATAATTCGCTTAAGCGTTCTGCTACTGGTTTAAGTGATAATTCTTTTTTATCTTCTTCTGTTTTCACTTTACCTAAATGTGAGAATAAAATAACTTTACCGCCTTGTTCGGCAATATATTTTATAGTAGGAAGCGCTTGAACGATTCTGTTGTCATTTGTAATTGCTCCGTCTTTCATTGGTACATTAAAATCTGCTCTTACAAGTACCTTTTTACCTTTTAAGTCAATATCTTTAACATTCTTTTTTGCCATGACTAGTCTTCCTCCTCTGAATAATAGAAAATGCTTAACGATTAAAAATAAGCGGAGAAGCGTTGTGCTCCCCGCTTACTCATAAGCATAACCTATTTAGTTCATTTAATTAAATTATTTGTTAGCTTCTGCAGCTAAATATTCTAAAGTACGAACTAATTGTGAAGTGTAAGACATTTCGTTGTCATACCAAGCAACAGTTTTAACTAATTGACGGTCTCCAACTGTCATTACACGAGTTTGAGTTGCGTCGAATAATGAACCGTAAGTGATGCCAATAACATCAGAAGAAACGATTTCGTCTTCAGTGTATCCGAATGAATCATTTGTAGCATTTTTCATTGCTTCGTTGATTTCTTCTACAGATACTTCTTTATCTAATACTGCTGTTAATTCAGTTACTGAACCAGTTGCTACTGGAACACGTTGAGCTGATCCATCTAATTTACCTTTTAATTCTGGGATAACTAAGCCAATTGCTTTAGCTGCACCAGTTGAGTTAGGTACGATGTTTTCAGCTGCTGCACGAGCACGACGGAAGTCACCTTTAGCATGTGGAGCATCTAGTGTATTTTGGTCACCAGTATAAGCATGAATTGTCATCATTAATCCTTCAACGATACCGAATTCATCATTTAATACTTTAGCCATTGGAGCTAAACAGTTAGTAGTACAAGATGCACCAGATACGATTTCTTCTGAACCGTCTAATTCATCATGGTTAACATTGTATACGATTGTTTTCAAGTCGCCTGAAGCTGGAGCTGAAATTAATACTTTTTTAGCACCTGCGTCGATGTGAGCATGAGCTTTTTCTTTATCAGCGAAGAAACCAGTACATTCTAATACTACATCGATGTCTAGGTCTCCCCAAGGTAATTCTTTAGGGTTAGGATTTTCGAAAGTTTTGATTTCTTTACCGTTTACACGGAATCCGCCTTCAATTACTTCTACTTCATCTTTGAAACGACCTTGTGTAGAATCGTATTTTAATAAATGAGCTAACATAGCGTCATCTGTTAAATCGTTGATTGCTACTACTTCGATATTTTCTACTTCTTGTAATCTTCTAAATGCTAAACGACCTATTCTACCAAATCCATTAATTGCTACTTTAGTTGCCATTATGATGGCCTCCTTTAAATTTGTTATTTGAAAAAGGCTATTAACCTTTTATTCCGCATTGATTATTGCTTTTGCAGCACTTTCATCAGTTACCAAAATGGTATTCTTCGGTGCAATTTCAAGATATGCTTTAATCGCATCTGCTTTCGATGCACCGCCCGCTACTGCAAAAATATTTGTTTTTGTCGCTAAATCTTCTAGTTGCAAGCCAATCGTTTTGACACGATGTACGACCTCGCCTTTGGCATTAAAATAATAACCAAAAGCTTCTCCGACTGCATGATGATGTTTCAATTGACTTAAGACTTCATCTGAAGACTTTCTTCTTTCAGCCATTTTCAGCGCATCACCAATCCCGTGAATAATAAAATCCGAGCGACGAATTGCATCCAGAACCTCTATAACAGCTGGTTCTTTCAGCAAAGTCTCATATGAACTTTCGCTTACTTGGTCTGGAACATACAAGACCTTATACGACCCACCAGTTCTATTTGCCATGCTTGCACAAATCGTATTAGCTTGAAATACTACATTTTCTCCCAAGCCGCCACGAGCTGGTGTGAACAAAATGTCTTTATCTAATGGATGTAATGACTCACTAACTTTAGCCATCGTCGATCCACCAGTTACTGAAACAGATGCTTTATCATATAAAGACTGTTCAAGTAATTCTCCCGTTACATTTCCCATCTCCGCCTTAACTGTTTCATCTTTATCAGAGTTACCTCTTACGATATGAACTTTCACGCCATATTGATTGAAAATCTCATCTTCTAAGTGATTGAAACTTGAATATAATGTGAGGTAATGAGATAACGATGCTAACGTGTGCTCGCCAGTCTCAGTTAGTTTCATACCTGTAGATTGAACGCGGATTAAATCTTGCTGTTTTAAAATTTCTATCTCTGTTCTCAATACCCGTTCAGTAATATTCATAACATCACTTAATGTTCTTCTGCCAATAGGTTGCTTCTTCTCAATCGTTGATAAAATATTAAAACGTCGATACATCTTGTCAATTAGGTCAGGCACAAGTCTATGTTGTATCTTTAACAAATCTTCCATAAACATGTCCCTCCTCACAAATTAACAGATGGGCAATTTCTAACCTGGGTTAGACATTTTTTGTCCCATGTGGGTCAAAAAAATAATATCTGTTTACAGTTATTATAATACACCCACTGCAAACTGATTGCAAGTAAAAGCAATTTGATTTAGCTTAATTTTTCTACTTCTTCTAATAATGTTACGAAATCAATATTTCCTTCTTGAAGTATTTTATCTTGATACATGACAATTGGAATTCTAAGCATGTATTCATTCAATAAATAATCATTATCTTCTATATGTATTGTTTCAATATTAACAGGCTTTTCAAAAGTTTCTTTGAAAAATTCTAGTTGATATTTCGCATCTTCACACAAACCACAATTTCGTCCGATGTAAAATTTAATGTTCATGTTCTCATCCTTTAGTTAAAATAGCCTCCCCGGGACGAATTGAACGCCCATTTCAAGAACCGGAATCTTGCGTGTTATCCATTACACTACGGAGAGTTAAATCTTAATTGTTTATTTATAATGCCTTAACATCTTCATTATATAATAAAGTTATCAATTATAGGGAGTGATTATAATGACTTACAGCCAAGCAGAAAACATTATTAAAAAAAGATGCGAATATTTTAATATGGATGTCACGCTTATACATTGCACTCAGCTTATTGATTACGGAAACTATTATATCATTTATGCAACCATTGACAATAATTGTCGCAAATTTCCTGTGTATAAATCAGCTATTTAAGTTATAATATTCATCAGTAGGTCATATATTTTGACCATGTTTGACTTTGTGTTGTATGATATGGTCATTAACATATTCAAAGGAGGATTAACTGATGAATTTAATACCAACAGTTATAGAAACAACAAACCGCGGTGAACGCGCTTATGATATTTACTCACGTTTATTGAAAGACCGCATTATTATGTTAGGTTCTGCTATCGACGATAACGTAGCGAACTCAATCGTATCACAATTATTATTCTTACAAGCTCAAGACTCTGAAAAAGACATATATCTTTACATTAACTCACCTGGTGGTAGTGTAACAGCTGGCTTTGCTATCTATGATACAATCCAACACATCAAACCAGACGTACAAACTATTTGTATAGGTATGGCAGCTTCAATGGGATCATTCCTATTAGCAGCTGGTGCAAAAGGTAAACGTTTTGCTCTACCTAACAGTGAAGTAATGATTCACCAACCACTTGGTGGTGCACAAGGACAAGCAACTGAAATTGAAATCGCTGCTCGTCATATCTTACGCACACGTGAAAAATTAAACAACATCTTATCTGAAAGAACAGGTCAACCAATTGATAAAATTGAAAGAGATACTGACCGTGATAACTTCTTAACAGCTGATGAAGCTAAAGATTATGGTTTAATCGACGATGTTATGCATCCTGAAGATATAAAATAATTTTTTAATAAAAAAACGCCTTTCCAATTTATTTTGGAAAGGCGTTTTTATTTATATACTTAATTAATTGTTTCGCCGCTTCTTATTTTATCTGCCATTTCATTTAATTTACGTAACCTATGATTAATACCTGATTTAGAAATTTTACCTGTACTTACCATTTCTCCAAGTTCTTTAATAGAAACATCTTGGTTATCAATCCTTAATCTTGCCACTTCTCTTAAACGATCCGGTAAATTGTCTATTCCAATCTCTTTATCGATTAATTGAATACTCTCTACTTGTTTCATCGCTGCACTTACGGTTTTATTTAAATTTGCTGTTTCACAATTTACAAGTCTATTCACTGAATTACGCATATCTCTAATAATTCGAACATCTTCAAATTTAAGCAACGCTTGATACCCGCCTATTAAACTTAAGAAATCCGAGATTTTTTCTGCTTCTTTTAAATAACTAATGTAACCTTTTTTACGCTCTAACTGTTTAGAATTTAATTCATACTGATTCATTAAAGCTGTTAAATCTGCTGAATGCTCCTCATATAATGAAAATATTTCTAAATGATATGATGAAGTTTCCGGGTTGTTCACTGACCCGCCCGCTAAAAATGCACCTCGCAAATAGCTTCTTTTACAAATATCATTTTTTAAAATACTTTTATCAATTTCTTGTTTAAACATACCATCTTGCAGTATACCAAGTTCATCTAGTATTTCTTTTGCTTTAACTTTAATTCTACTAATATATATATTGTTTTTCTTGAGTTTCATTTTCTTTCTTACTAATAATTCAACTTCTACACCGAAGCATTTTTTTATTAGTGAAAATATACGTCGTGCTATGGCTGCGTTTTCTGTTTGAACATTTATAACAAATTGTTGATTAGAAATGCTTAAGTTTCCATTCATTCTAATCAAAGCTGAAAGTTCTGCTTTTGCACAATCATCGTCAACTTCTATTCGGGTTAATTCATTTTTCATTTCTGAAGCAAAGCTCACAGCAGATCACCCTTTCTTATTTATACACATAAAAATAATGATATGCCGAAAGACATATCATACGTTTCATTTCTACTATATATTACATGGAACAGCCGGGCGTATCAAGTTATTCATCTTAAGTTTTATTTTTTTGCTGTTTCTTTGATAATACCAAACAAAATCATAGTCACGCCTATAATTAAAAAGATAACCCCTAAAGATTGATGAACAACTAACCCTGTTAACAATAAAATACATCCAATAAGTACCATCAAAATTTGTACTCGTTTCATAACTACCACCCCATTTTGTAACCCCTTACAAATACACTTTTATTCTACTTCAATTTTTAAAAGAAGCATAGTAATAACATTATAAATATTATTACTATGCTTCTCTAATTTATTTATCTTTTTTGTATTGAATCGTACTAATTTCTTGAAGAACAACTTCATATATAATACGTGCAAGCACTTTATTATTATGCCTAATATATTGATGTGGTGTAATACTCACAAGGTTTTTATCATGAATACATTGAACGCCCATCTCTTTTAATTTGTCATGATCAAAATCTACTTGTTTTGCATCTTCTTCTTCATATCTCAATAAAATTTCTTTATTAAAACGTTCATTCTGACAAATTACAAAATCTATAAACGACGCTCCTACGTGATCGTGAATTGCTTTAACATGATCACTCACGCTATATCCAGTTGTTTCACCTTTTTGTGTCATAAGATTACATACATATAATCTTTCAGCTTCCGTATTAATAATCGCGTCTCTCATCTTGTTTAATATTAAATTTGGTAAAATGCTGGTATACAACGAACCAGGTCCCATAACAATTAAGTCTGCTTCTTCTATTGCTTGTATTGCTTCAGGCATTGGTTCAATGTCTTCAGGTGTTAAATATACTTCTTCTATCTTTTTAGATTTTTTAGGTATATTCGATTCACCGACAACAACTTCTCCATCAGACATAACCGCATTAAGCACAATACTTTTAGTTGTAGATGGTATAACTTGTCCTTTAATATTTAAAATTTTACTTAATTCTTTTACGGCATGTCCGAAATCATCCGTTATGTTAGTCATTGCTGCTAATAATAGATTTCCTATTGAATGACCACCCAATTTTTCCTCTTCAAAACGATATTGGAATAATTTTTCAAGCATTGGTTCTGTATCACTTAATGCTGCTAACACATTTCTAATATCACCAGGTGCAGGTATATCCATCACATCACGGATTTTACCTGTACTACCACCGTCATCAGCAACTGTAACAATGGCAGTTATATCAATTGGATAATCTTTCAGTCCTCTTGCTAATACAGAAAGACCTGTTCCGCCTCCAATTAGGACAACTTTAATTTTTTTCATTTTTTATTCTACTTTCGATATGTGCATCGCGATGTGACGTATACACAACATAATCAAAATTATCTTTAATATCTTCACCTAGTCTTTTAGCAAGTGCTACAGAGCGGTGTTGACCACCTGTACAACCAATTGCAATTGTTAATTGTGATTTACCTTCTTTTTTATATCCTGGTAACATAAACATCATTAAATCACTAAACTTCTTATAAAAAGTCGAAGTCTCTTTCCATTTCATTACATATTGGTATACTTCATCGTCTAACCCAGTTAATGGCCTTAATTCGTCTACATAATATGGATTAGGTAAAAATCTTACATCAAATACAATATCTGCATCTATAGGCATACCATGTTTAAAACCAAAGCTCAACACCCTTACTTCGAATGTTGAAGAAGGATCTTTTTCGAAAGTTTCAATTAATTCTTGTTTTAATGATTTTGGTTTCATTTCTGTAGTATCAATCACAAAATTACTAATACCTTTTATGTCACTTAGCAACACTCTTTCTTGCTCAATAGCTGCTAACAAGCTTCCTTTTTCACTAAGTGGATGTGTTCTTCTCGTTTCTTTATATCTTGAAATTAACCTTTTATCGTTAGCTTCTAAAAATAGTATATCCACAATAACCTTTTTTTCACTTTGTATATAATCTAATTCTTCTCTTAAGTTATTAAAAAAATCTCTTCCTCTTAAATCAATTCCGATTGCTACTTTTGATAAGGAAGGATTACCTTGATCCATCAAATCTACGAATTTTTGTAATAGGATTGGTGGTAAGTTATCTACGCAAAAATATCCTAAATCTTCTAACGCCTGTAATGCTACTGATTTACCTGCACCAGACATACCTGTAACGACTATTAATTCATTCTTCACATTGCTCTTGTCGACAAGTTGCATAACTATTCTCCTTTGACTATCAAATATACCTTTATATTACATGATAACATCATAAAATACATTAAATATATGAAGCTATCCATATTTATTAAAAGAGCGGAACAGAAATTATATTTTGTTAAAAATTTTGTAGTCCCGTCCAAACTAGGATTACTATGATAAAAAATTGTTCTAAGCTCATTTTCAGTCCAGTCAGCTACTCCCTATGTAATGAAACAGTCCGAGACATTTATATATGTCCCGGACTGTTTATAAATTTCATTAAATTAATTGTTCTTCGTCTTCTAGTGTTTCAATATATGCTTGAGCATTTTGAGCTGCTATACTACCATCACCTGTTGCTGTAACGATTTGACGTAATGTTTTTTCACGTACATCTCCTGCAGCGTATACACCAGGTACGTTCGTTTCCATTTCATCATTTGTTTCAATATAGCCATTTTCATTTAAAATACCTAATGATTCAAATGGTTTAGTTAATGGTTTCATACCGATGTAAATAAATACACCATCAGCTTCATGTTCTACTTCAGAACCGTCTTCAGTTGATACTAATGTTACTGAACCAACTTTTCCATCTTTTTCATTAATAGATTTCAATGTTGAATTCCAAATGAAGTCCATTTTTTCATTTTTAAATGCACGATTTTGAATGATTTTTTGAGCTCTTAATTCATCTCTTCTGTGTACAACTGTTACTTTGTCTGCAAATTTAGTTAAGAACATGCCTTCTTCTACAGCAGAATCTCCTCCGCCAATAACGTAAATATTTTTACCTTTAAAGAATGCACCATCACAAACTGCACAGTAACTTACACCACGGCCACCTAATTCTTGTTCACCAGGCACACCAATTTTCTTATATTCTGCACCTGTCGCAATGATAATTGCATGTGCAGTTAGTGTTTTATCTCCCATGTTAACAACTTTATAATGACCTTTATCTTCTATATCTTTTATATCACCATATTCATATTTAGCACCAAATTTTTGCGCGTGTGTAAACATTTTAGTTGATAAATCTGGTCCAGTTATTAAATCAAAACCAGGGAAGTTCTCTACATCTTCTGTATTTGCCATTTGTCCACCTGGCATACCACGTTCTATCATCACAGTTGATAAATTAGCTCTTGAAGCATATACTGCTGCTGTCATACCAGCTGGACCTGCCCCAACAATAATTACATCATAATCTACTTGTGTAGTCATTTATAAACTGCCTCCTCTTATTAATTCAGTAGAATTGTACAACAATCATTCACATAAGCAAACTTATATGCTCACTAATGCTTTTATCGCTTTATTTAAGCGATAAGCTGTTATGTTAAATGAATTTTGTATCTCTTTTTTAGTTATTTTTTTATTTAATGTCTTTAAATAAATATAAATCGACGCGGCAACATAGTGTGTTGCTTCTTCAATATTTTCATGTTCTGCAATCAACATTTCAGCATGTTCTATCCATGACACGAATAATTCTTTACCATAATGTTGATATTCAGATTGTTCTATTAATCTCATACCTTCATCAATAAAACCTAGTTTATTAAGATGTAAATCTTGAAAGATATACGTAATATATAGTCGTTCATAATCAGGTAAATTCTCTAAAACTTCCCAAGTTTCATGGGACATGACTAATTCTTTATTCTTCATATGCCCCAATAAGAATATTCCATATAAACGATATCTATAATCTTCATCTTTTAATAAAGGTAACACTTGCTTATCTAGCATATCTTTAAGGTCGTCAATTTTCCATGGAGGTAATTGACTATGGTATTGTACACTATCTTCAAACTTTAGCCAATGACGTTTAGCCTCTTCCAAATAACCTAAATGATAAAAATTATAACTTAAGGCATGATGTAATTGTGGTGTACTCGCCTGAGGTTTCTTTAAAAGTGGCACTAACAATTGGTTTGAAGATTTATGCTTACCTAAATAACTTAACACTACACCCAATTTAAATGACTCTTCGTCATTAATAGGATGCAGCTTACTTAATTGTTTTAAATAATGGTTAAATCTATCCATTTGTTCAGTGTTATATAAGAGTAATGTCATATGGCAAAGTGCATAAATATCTGAGGGGTCCTCATCTAAGATTGTTTGTAATAATGCTTCTGCTTCTTCATATTTACTGTTATACAGCAACGCCATCGCTTTTAAATTCATGATATGCACATCTTCTTGCATAGTTAAACGCTGTCGTTCAAGGTAGTGATATGCTTCATCTAAACGACCATTACCAAATAAATATTGAAAGATATGCTGAATTACAAATCTTTCTGCTTCTTCTTCAACTACTGTTTGATCATCATATTTCACTTCGAACATTTGTATCATTTCATCAAAATAATCTTGGTCATCTTCCTCTGTTACATACCTTAAACCGAATAAAAATGCCTTGTTCGGTTCATTTGATTTTATGAACATCTGACTTAAATAAAAATAATAATCTGTTACAAAATTGCCCTTAGCTATTTGATCATACATTAGTTCTTCAGCTTTTGTATTTTGATTAAGCTCTACAAGACATTCAGCGTATGGCGGAATAATAACAAAATCATCAGGTGATAGTTCAAGTGCTTTTTTAAATAAAGACTCAGCATATATATAATCTTGTTCTCTCATTTTTTCCATAGCCTTATGGTAATAGAAGTCTTTATCAAACCTAACATGTATAATATTCGAATTGTCTCCCAATGATTTATTCACCGCCTCTTCTTAAGTTGCATTGGATTGCCAAATGCCATCATATCCTCAGGAACATCTTTCGAAACGATAGTTCCGCTAGCTACAATAGCATTATTTCCAATGTTAACGCCAGCTAAAATCGTCGCATTTGCTCCGATTAACACATTATCTCCAATGTTAACGCGACCAACCCTATATTCTTCTACTAAATACTCGTGGCATAATATTGTCGCATTATATCCTATTACACAGTTACTACCTAGTGTAATAAGTTCCGGGTATAAAATATCTGGCGTTGCTTTAAATGCAAAAGCAGTTTCCCTTCCTACTTTCATTTTTAAAGCTTTTCGATATAACCAATGTTTCCATTTAAGACTTGGTAAATATCTACTAATTTCAATGATAATAACATTTTTACATACTTTTATAAAACGTATTGTTTGATACATTTTCCATAATGGATTCGCACCAGAAACTTTCTTTATTTTTAATGCTCTCAAAATTAACACTTCTTTCAATTCGAGTTATGGTAATAACCTTTAACTTCTCTGAATTTAGGTAAATCATAACGTATCCTTCTATATAATATAAAGATGATTGATGCAATAATAATGACAATAGATATTACTTGAGCAATTCTTAAATATTCAGTAAGCATTAAACTATCTGTTCTTAATCCTTCTATAAAGTATCGACCAATAGAGTAATAAATTAAATATGCAAAGAATGTTTCACCAATTTTTAAATGTGGTCTTATTAATAATAAAATAATAAATCCAATGATATTCCATATCGATTCATATAGGAATGTCGGTTGATAAAATACACCGTCAATTTGCATTTGGTTAATGATAAATTCAGGTATATGTATGTTTTCCAAGAAGCTTCTTGAAACAGGTCCACCGTGTGCTTCTTGATTGATAAAATTACCCCATCTCCCAATGGCTTGCGCTAAAATAATACCTGGCGCCACAATATCGACCATTTGGAAGAAGGATAAGTTTTTCACTCGACATAATATTGCCCCAGTTAAAAATGCACCAATTAATCCACCGTGTATAGCAATTCCACCGTTCATAATTAAAGGTATCTCTGCTAAGTGTTGACTATAATATTCCCATTCAAATGCAACATAATATATTCTCGCACAAATGATGGCCATAACCACACACCAAATGATTAAATCAATTAACGTTTCTTCTTTAATTCCTACCTTTTTAGCCGTGCTTTGTGCCATAAGATAACCAATTAATATACCAGATGCGATTATGATTCCATACCACCTAATTGAAAGTGGTCCTAATTGAATTGCGACTGGATCTATCCCTAGCACTTCCATCATTCTTTCTCCTTACTAGCGTTTTTTAATATTTCAGCATTTAGACGATTATTAAATTCTTCTGCCGTATTAATACCCATATTGTTTAGACGATAGTTCATCGCTGCTACTTCAATAATGACAGCTAAGTTTCTACCAGGTCGAACAGGTATTGTTTTCTTAGTAATTTTAGAATCGAGTATTTTTAATGTTTCTTCATTTAATCCTACACGATCATAAATTTTTTCTTTGTGCCATGTCTCTAAATTGATATTTAATTTAATACGTTTTTCCATCAAAATCGAACCGGCTCCAAACAATGTCATTACGTTAATGATACCTAAACCTCTTATTTCTAATAAATGTTCAATGATTTTCGGTGCTTTACCGATTAATTCATTCTTATTAATTTCTTTTATCTCTACGTTATCATCCGCTACAAGACGATGACCTCTTTTTACAAGTTCTAATGCTGTTTCACTCTTACCAACACCACTATCGCCAGTAATAAGAACACCAACACCATAAACGTCTACAAGTACACCGTGCAACGAAGTTTCAGGCGCTAATTCTCTTTCTAAATAGCTTGTCACTTGTCCCATCAATTTTGTAGTTGATGATTCGCTGATAAGTAGTGGCGTATTCTCTCTATTACAGCTTTCTTTTAATTCTTCAGGCGCTTCTAGTCCACGCGTTATAATAATAGCTGGTGTTTCCGGTCTACATAATTTAGCCATGCGTCCTTCTTTTTCTTCATCCGGCAACAAATTATAAAATGATAATTCTGTCGTACCTAATACTTGAATTCTGTCTGAAGAATAATGTGAAAAATACCCTGCCATCTCGAGCCCAGGTCTTGATAAATCAGTTTCAGTTACTTTGCGATGGAGTCCAGCCTTCCCAGCAATGACTTCCATGTTAAATTGTTCTATTAATTTACTACTCGTAATCATAGGTTCACCTCTAGGTTAATATATGTTAATTCTAATGAACTTTAGTGATAACTGCAATCATTATAAATATACGAAAAGTGACAATAAAGCAAAAACTAGAAGATTAAAGTTCGTTATTTTAAATTATTTGACTTTAAATATAGAAATGTTGCACGTGACACTTCTCTAGCAACTTTAGAGACTCGTAAATTTCTATATGACCAGAATTTATATTATTTCTAATAAAAAAGAGACTGGACATAAATACATGTCTCAGTCTCTCATTATAAAGGCAGTAGCTGACTAGGAGGGACTACGAAATCTTTTTATTAAACTGAGATTTCTCTCCCGCTCCCAAACGTAACTTTCTAAGCTATTTATAAATTATTATTTTGATCGTTGTTATTATTATCGTTATTCTCGTTGTTCCCTTTGTTAAATGAGCGGATAATTGTTCTTAATGATTCGTCTAATTGTTGTACTGGATCCACATCGCTGTTTTCTCTATTTTGAAATTGTTTATCAAATTCAGTTTTACCGTTTTTAGCTGTTGATTTTACTTTTTCAAATAAATCTTCAAATAATGTTTCTACATTTTCTCTAGATTTACTTGTGAATGCTGTTGATTTTTGACCATTATTTGAAGTAGCTTCTAATAGTTTCACCGCTTCATCTACATTAATATGGTCTTTCTCGATTAATTCTAAAATCTTTAACTGTACTTCGTTCATACTTTCGCCTCCCGTTTTATGCTCGATCTCTTTCTAAGATCGGCTTTAAATATTTACCAGTATATGATGCATCTACTTCTACTATATCTTCTGGTGTTCCTGTTGCGATGATTTCTCCACCGCCATCTCCACCTTCTGGACCTAAATCAACGATATAGTCTGCTGTTTTAATGACATCTAAATTATGTTCTATAATAATGACAGAGTCACCATTTTCTACAAGTCTGTTTAATACACTTAGCAAGCGTTTTATATCATCAACGTGTAAACCAGTTGTTGGTTCGTCAAGAATATATAACGACTTACCGTTAGAACGTCTGTGCAGTTCAGATGCCAGCTTCACACGTTGAGCTTCACCACCGGATAAAGTTGTAGCAGGTTGACCGAGTTTAATATAACCTAGGCCAACATCAACAAGTGTTTTAAGCTTTCTATTTATCTTTGGCAAGCTTTCAAAGAAATGATACGCATCTTCTACAGTCATTTCTAATACGTCAGAAATATTTTTTCCTTTATATGTTACTTCTAACGTTTCTCTATTATACCTTTTTCCATCACAAACTTCACATGGTACGTATACATCAGGTAAGAAATGCATTTCAATTTTGATGATTCCATCGCCTTTACATGCTTCACAACGGCCACCTTTAACGTTAAAACTAAATCTACCTTTTTGATAACCTCTTACTTTAGCTTCATTCGTTTGACTAAATACATCGCGAATATCATCGAATACACCTGTATATGTCGCCGGGTTAGATCTTGGTGTTCTACCTATTGGTGATTGATCTATATCAATAATTTTTTCTATTTCATTAACACCTTTAATAGATTTGTGCGCACCAGGTCTTGTTTTTGTATTATAAAGTTGTTTTTGAAGTCCTTTGTATAATACTTCGTTAACTAATGAACTTTTGCCGGAACCAGAAACACCCGTTACACAAGTCAATACTGATAATGGAAAATCTACATCTACATTCTTCAAGTTGTTACTCGTTGCACCTTTTACAGAAATTTTGCGTTTCGTTATTTTTCTTCTCTTAGCCGGCACGACAACTTTTTCTTTACCACTTAAATATTGACCAGTTAAAGAATCTTCATTAGCCATGACTTCTTCTGGTGTACCACTCGCAACTATTTCACCGCCATGAACACCAGCTTTAGGCCCTATATCTACTAGGTAATCTGCTGCTTTCATCGTATCTTCGTCATGTTCCACAACAATTAAAGTGTTGCCCATATCTCTCATAGATTTCAAAGTATTAATTAATCGGTCATTATCACGTTGGTGTAGTCCTATAGAAGGCTCATCAAGAACATAAAGTACACCTGATAACCTTGAACCAATTTGCGTTGCTAATCTTATACGTTGCGCTTCACCACCAGATAAAGTACCTGATGATCTGTTTAATGTTAAATATTCTAAACCAACATCATTTAAGAATGTTAGTCTTTCGTGTATTTCTTTCAAAATTAGCTTAGCAATTTGACGTTCAGTTTCATCAAGAGTTAAATTATCGAAGTGTTTTAACGAATCACTTATAGAATATCTTACAACTTCACCTATATGTTGACCGTCTACTTTAACACATAAAGCTTTTTCATTTAATCGATAACCATTACATGTTTCACATGTTTTTTCGACCATGTATTTTTGCATAACTTCTCTTACATATTCAGATGGCGAATCATGGTATCTTCTTTCGATGTTATTCAACACACCTTCAAAAGCCATCGTTCTTGTACGTTTTGCTTTTGTACCATAATCTTGATTAAATTCAAATTTAATTTCATCATCATGACCACGTAAAATGATATTTTTTTCTTTTTTAGTTAAATCTTTAAATGGCTTATCCATATCTATTTTAAAATGCTCACATGTTTGTTCTAATAACGTTGGATAATAATTAGAACTAATAGGTTGCCATGGTAATATAGCGCCATCTTTAAGGCTTAAAGTTTTGTCTGGCACAACTAAATCTATATCAACTGTTAATTTACTGCCTAAACCATCACACGATGGACAAGCACCAAATGGACTGTTAAATGAGAACATTCTAGGTTCTAAATGATCAACAGAGAATCCGCAAATTGGACATGCATGGTGCTCTGAAAACTTAATTTCATCACCATCAATAACGTCAGCAATTGCAGTACCATCAGCTAATTCTAAAGCAGTTTCTAATGAATCAGCTAGACGTGCTTCTATGCCATCTTTAACGACTAAGCGGTCTATTACGACATGAATTGTATGGTTTTGATTTTTATTTAATTCTGGTACATCGTCTACGTCTAAAATTTGGCCGTCAACTTTCAATCTTGCATAACCCTTTTTAGCAATATCGTCGATTAATTTCTTATGTGAACCTTTTCTTCCAGAAATTATTGGAGATAGAATTTGAATTTTAGTTCTTTCTTCTAACTCCATTACTTGATCGACCATTTGCTGCACGGTTTGAGATTTTATTTCTATACCATGGTTTGGACATATCGGTCTTCCTACCCTTGCATATAGTAATCTTAAATAATCATAAATTTCAGTTACCGTTGCAACAGTAGAACGCGGATTTTTACTCGTTGTTTTTTGGTCAATCGAAATAGCTGGTGACAGCCCTTCAATTAAATCAACGTCCGGCTTATCCATTTGTCCTAAAAATTGTCTTGCGTAAGCACTTAAAGATTCTACATATCTTCTTTGTCCTTCAGCATAAATAGTATCAAAAGCTAATGAAGATTTACCTGACCCAGATAAACCTGTCATCACTATTAATTGATCTTTAGGTATTTCAATATCTACATTTTTTAAGTTATGTGCTCTCGCACCCTTTACGATGATGGATTTATTTTTCATCTCAGTCACCTTTCTGCTTTTAATTCAAACAATATGTCTCTTAATTCAGATGCACGTTCGAAGTCTAAATCTTTCGCAGCATCTTTCATTTCGTTCTCTACGCGCTCAATTGTTTTCTCTCTTTCTTTCTTCGTGAGTTTCTTAGGTGCTTTTTTCTTGTCTTGTTCGTTAACTTCATCTGTTTCAACTGTAGCAGATATGACATCGCGTATTTTCTTATTAATTGTTTGTGGCGTAATATTATATTTTTCGTTATATGCTTCTTGTGTTTCTCTACGTCTATTTGTTTCATCAATAGCTGTTCTCATAGAATCAGTAATTTTGTCAGCATACATAATGACTTTACCTTTATCGTTACGTGCAGCACGACCTGCTGTTTGGATGAGTGACCGTTCTGATCTTAAGAAACCTTCTTTATCAGCATCTAAAATTGTAACAAGCGATACTTCAGGGATATCTAAACCTTCTCTTAGTAAGTTAATACCCACTAACACATCATAAACACCCATTCTTAAGTCTCTAATAATTTCAATTCTTTCGAGTGTTTTAATTTCAGAATGTAAGTAGTTTACTTTGACTCCTGCTTCTTTTAAATAAGTTGTTAAATCTTCACTCATTTTTTTCGTAAGCGTTGTGATAAGAACACGCTCATTTTGTTCAACACGTTCGTTTATTTCTGACATTAAATCATCGATTTGATTTTTACTAGGTCTTACTTCTATGATTGGATCTAACAAACCAGTTGGTCGTATAATTTGTTCAACCATTTCATCTGTATGCTCAATTTCAAATGGACCAGGCGTAGCTGAAACATACACAAGTTGTTTCGTTTTCTCTTCAAATTCTTCAAATTTAAGAGGTCTATTATCTAAAGCACTTGGCAGTCTAAAGCCATGTTCAACAAGTACATTCTTTCTAGCTTGGTCACCATTATACATACCTCTAATTTGTGGTAATGTAACATGAGATTCATCAACCATAACTAACCAATCATCACCAAAATAATCTAATAATGTATATGGAGTAGAGCCTTTAGGACGTAACGTTAAGTGAACTGAGTAGTTCTCAATCCCTGAACAAAATCCCATTTCTCTCATCATTTCTAAATCATAGTTTGTTCTTTGTTCTAAACGTTGTGCTTCTAATAATTTATTTTCTTTACGCAATTCTTCTAAACGTTCTTTTAATTCTTGTTCAATTCGTTCAATTGCAACTTTCATTTTTTCTTCACGTGTTACGAAGTGGGAAGCTGGATAAAACAGGAAATGTTCTCTTTCTGCTATAACTTCTCCAGTTAAATAATTCACTTCTCTAATTCTATCTATTTCATCACCAAAAAATTCGACTCTTACACATAGCTCATCACGAGATGCTGGGAATATTTCAACAACATCCCCTCTAACTCTAAATGTACCACGTCTAAAATCGATATCATTTCTAGCATATTGGTTATCTACTAATTTTCTTAATAATTCATTTCTTTCCATTTCCATGCCCTTACGTACACTCACTACTAAATCCTTATATTCTTCTGGATTTCCTAAACCGTAAATACAACTCACACTCGCAATAACAATAACGTCATTACGTTCAAACAATGAACTTGTAGCTGAATGGCGCAATTTATCTATTTCATCATTGATAGATGCATCTTTTTCTATGAAAGTATCTGTTTGAGGCACATATGCTTCAGGTTGATAATAGTCATAATAACTTACAAAGTATTCAACACGATTTTCAGGGAAAAACTCTTTAAATTCACTATATAATTGCCCGGCTAACGTTTTATTATGAGCAATAATCAATGTCGGTTTACCAACTTCTTTAATTACATTACTCATCGTAAATGTCTTACCAGTACCAGTAGCACCTAATAATGTTTGGTGTCTTTTACCGTCTTTAATACCCTTTACAAGAGATTTAATTGCTTCAGGTTGATCGCCTTGCGGAGAGTATTCAGAATGTATTTCAAAAGGAATATGTTGCATAGTAACCTCCTAATTTTCTCAAATATATAAATATATTTTAACAAATTTTTGTAAAAATAACCAAACATTTGTTCGTTCTAAGTTTATAAAAATACAAATAAGAGGAAAAATCACATTGATTTATCCTCTTATCTATCTTGATTCAATTTTATCTATTTTAAGTGCGTCCACGATATAATAACCAGCGACTAGACTGATAACATCTAACACAATAATCAACTCATCATGAAAGAACCCTTTGTAAACTGATGCACCGATAATAACTGTTGCAATCAGTAATCCAATCCATTTATTTTGAGTGATTTGTGTCAAAACTATAACCAGTAAACAAGGGAGGAACAATGCTAGAATTGGCCAAATCATTCAATTCGTTAACTCCTTTTTGTTTCACGTTTTTCAAGAATTGTCATTGTCGTTTCTTTTAATTCAGAACGTGGAATAAATTTTTCTTGTAACATTTCCGGTATAATATTTTGAATAAAATCTTGTACTGATGATAAATGATCGAATTGCATAATTGTTTCTAATGAGCTTTCGTAAATTTCAAAAAACAAAGGTTCAGGGTTTCGTTTTTGAATTTCTCCAAAAGATTCATAAAGCAAGTCAATTTTATCAGCAACACTGAGTATTTGTCCTTCTATACTATCATCTTTACCCTCTTGTAGTCTATGTCTATATATACTTTGATATTCTTCAGGAAATTCTTCTGTTATAAACTTTTCTATCATTTCTTCTTCAACTTGAGAAAATAATTTTTTCAATTCATACGAAGCATATTTTACAGGTGTTTTAATATCACCAGTGAATATTTCGGGATAATCGTGGTTTAATGCTTTCTCATATACAAGCTTCCAATTAATTTCTTGGCCATTTGCTTCTTCAACTGTAGCTAAATATTGTGCTATTTTAGTTACTTTAAAAGAATGCGCTGCCACATTATGGTCTTGAAATTTGAATTTTCCAGGACATCTTACTAATTTCTCTAAATCTGTTAAACTTTTAAAATATTGGTGTACCCCCAAATTAATGTTCCTCCTTTAATTGTAAGACTAAGTTATTTAGTGTTTTTTCGGACAATTCTCCTAAATATACTTTTTCTACTTTCCCTTCTTTATTCACGAAAAGTGTTGTTGGTATATTATAAGATTTAAACTTTTTCAAAAAGTCTTCTTCTGCTACATATATATCATAATTTACATGAACGTCATCAATAAGTTGTTGTGCTGGTTTTCTTTTATCTTTAACATTTAAACCTATCAGTTCCACATCTTTATTAGAATGCTTAGCGTATTTAACAAGCTCGGGCATTTCTCTCTTACAAGGATCGCACCATGAAGCAAATAAATTAATAACTGTAATTTCATTTTTAGAAGTTACTTTTTTTAATTCAGTTGGTTCAAGTTTATCAAAAGTTTTCACTTTTTCATCATTAACATTTAAACCAGTTGCAGGATGACTATTTTGAAAAGTTTGTTCGCCCTGTTGTTCTTGAAATTGTTCTTTATTTTGAAACTTATTTACGTCTATCACTTTATATATACTTATTCCTATAATACTCATTAAAATTAATACTAGTATGATTTTTAACCATTTTTTCATTACTTCAAACCTCTTCAGCTTAATTTACATTTATTATATCAACTAAAGTTATAAAAAAAAGCAAATAGTTTAAATTCATAATTGAATTAACTACTTGCTTGTACATATTTAACTAAAATGACTAATGTATATAGTTGTATGCTTTAGCTGCAGAAGCTGAAATTGTTCGTGAAGAAACAACTCCTACACCTTGATAGTTCATCTCTGATACTTGTAGAGAACCATCAGAGTTAACATTTTCAACGTATGCTACATGACCGTAGCCACCAGCTGTAGATTGTAATATAGCGCCTGCTGAAGGAGTATTGTTAACTGTATAACCAGATTGTGCAGCTGCATTAGCCCAGTTGTTAGCATTTCCCCAAGTGCTTCCAATATCAGGGCGTTTACTAAATGCATAGTAAGTACATTGACCTGAAGTATATAAATTAGCCCCGCCACCTGTTGATGGTCTGCTATACGATACTGCAGTAGTTGGCGATTCATTATTAAACGTTGGTAAAGCGTATGCTTGGTAGTCTTCAGTATTATACTCACTACCAGTTGAAGTTTGCTCAAAAACATATCTTAATAAGCTTTCTTCTTGAGCTGATGCTTCAGGTGCGTTAATTGAAACAGTAGTTGGTTCTGCAGTAGCTTCATCGCCAGATAATTGAGCGTCTGCTGATACTAATAATGGTTTACCAACTAAAATAATATCTGATGACAAGTTATTCCATTCTTTTAATTCTGATACAGTTACGTCAAATTTTTTAGAGATTTTATTGAGTGTATCGCCTTCTTGTATAACATAAACGTCATCTTTTAATACTTTTATATTTTGTCCTACTGAAACTTCAGTAGAAATTTTATTTAATTCTTTAAGATTTGAAATAGAAGTCCCATATTCCTGTGCGATAGTTGCTAATGTTTCACCTTCTTTAACTTCATGCTCTGCAGCAAAAGCTGTTGTTTGTACTAAAGATGTTAAAGCTGTAACAGATGCAAACGTAACTAATGTCTTCTTCATGATGGTTAAATCCTCCTGAGATTTATATGTTTTTATTTATATTTATATTAATTTGAGTTTCCCTCAACTATTACTGGAAATATAATATCATAAAATCATCGCACAAATTCCTTTGTTACATATTCGTAATATAAACGTTACCTTTCTATAATTTAAATTAAAAATATCTATAAAGATTATTATGACAGTCTTAATAGCTAGTATTAAATAATATTCATAATATAATATCGTCAAAAAAAATCATTGTCGATGGAGAATTTATCCAAAAACCATTTACCAATTCTTATTTCATTAAAATACAATGTAACAATTATAAAAAAAGAAAAATACAGAGTTATAAGTTTTCGTAACTTATAACTCTGTACTTTATTTTTGTTCTGCTAACCATTTTGCTACTTCTTTAGCTTCTTTTTCATCAACTACTTTACTCGGCATACTACCTTTACCTTCATTGATAATTTTCTCTATATCTTGTTCTGATAGTTTAGAACCTACATTTTTCAATGATGGACCAGAAGCACCTTCTAAGTCTTTACCGTGACAGCCGACACAAGAATTATTTTTAAAAATCTTTTCCCCCTGAGAGCTATATTCTTCAGATTTACTTTCGTCCGATGAAGAATTTCCACATCCAGCAAACACTAATGAAGAAGCCGCAACGATTGAAATAATGCCCGTTTTAAATCTCATGTTTTACACCCCATATTAATATATAATCACATTAATATTTTACCATGATTGTGTTTATTTTAAAACGATATTGTGTATTTTTTCACAAAACCTTAACTATTATGTTCATCAAAAAAATCAGGTGAATTTCTTGTTATTTAAGAATTTCACCTGATTTTTGTTTACTTTATTTTATGATTGCTCGTTTAATTGACTACGTAAATATGCATCTATAAACGGATCAATTTCTCCATCCATTACTGCACTTGTATTTCCTGTTTCTTCATTGGTTCTATGATCTTTAACCATCGCATATGGATGGAATACGTAAGAACGTATTTGACTTCCCCACCCAATTTCTTTCTGCTCGCCTCTTATTTCATTTAAAGCAGCAGCTTGTTCTTCTAATTCTCTTTGATAAAGTTTAGCTTTTAACATTTTCATTGCTTGCTCTCTGTTTTTAATTTGAGAACGCTCATTTTGACAAGTAACAACGATGCCTGTTGGTTGGTGTGTAATACGCACCGCTGAATCAGTAGTATTAACGTGCTGTCCACCTGCACCGGATGCTCTATAAGTGTCTACTGATATATCTTCAGAATTAACTTCGATTTCAATTTTTTCATTATTAAATTCTGGTGTAACTTCACAAGAAACAAATGATGTATGTCTTCTTCCCGAAGAATCAAATGGAGAAATACGTACTAATCTATGAACACCTTTTTCAGCTCTTAAATAGCCATAAGCATTGTGCCCTTTAATTAATAAAGTTACACTTTTAATTCCTGCTTCATCACCATTTTGGTAATCTAATGTCTCAACTTTAAAGCCTTTATGTTCAGCGAATCGTTGATACATTCTGAGTAACATAGAACCCCAATCTTGAGATTCTGTTCCACCAGCACCAGGATGTAATTCTAATATCGCATTATTCTCGTCATGCTCTCCATTTAATAATAGATTCAATTCAAATTGTTCTATATCTTTATTAATTGTTTTTAAGTCAGACTCTAAAGCTTTATGCATATCTTCGTCATATTCTTCTTGTAGTAATTCAATCGTTGTATACAAATCTTCAATTTGATTTTCTAAATTATAAAAATCATTTACAACTGACTTGAGTGCATTATTTTTATTAATAATTTCTTGTGCTTTATTCTGATCATCCCAAAAAGAAGGATCAACCATCATTTCTTCATATTCTTGTATGTTTGTCTCTTTATTTTCTAAGTCAAAGAGACCCCCTGATGTTTAATAATTTTTCATTATGCTTATTTAAAATCTGTTTAATTTCCGTTAATTCCATAATTTAACTCCTTTACGCTTTACCGTGACAATTTTTATATTTTTTGCCGCTTCCACAAGGACAAGGGTCATTTCGACCTACTTGTTCATCTTTAACAATCGGTTTAGGTTTTACTTTTTCTTTACCGTCGTTTGCTCCAACGTGTTTAGCTTCACCAATTTCAACTTGTTGACGTTCTACTTGTTCACCGCGGTCAATTGTAGCTTTTAAAATATACTTACTTACTTCGTCTTCAATGTCACTTAACATTGTTTCAAATAATTCTAAACCTTCATTTTGATATTCACGCAATGGATTTATTTGACCATAAGATCTCAAGTGAATACCTGTACGTAATTGATCCATCGTATCGATATGATCTGTCCATTTACGGTCTATCGTTCTTAATACAATCATACGTTCAAATTCAGACATTTGATCTCCGAATTCTTCTTGTTGATGTTTATATTGGTCTTTAATTTTCTCAAGTACAATTTCTTGGATATCTTCATAGTCTCTTCCACGGATATCATCTGCTTTAATTACACCAGGTTGTAGATAAGAATCTTCGATATATTGAACAAGTGCTTCATAATCAATATCATCTTCATTAGCAGATAAATGATAGTTTATACCACGTTCAAGAGAAGATTTAATCATACCTTTAACGATATTTTCGACATTATCATTTTCAATAATATCATTACGTTCACCGTATATAATTTCACGTTGTTGTCTTAAGACATCATCATATTCTAATAGACGTTTACGAGCATCAAAGTTATTACCTTCAACACGTTTTTGAGCAGACTCTACCGCTCTTGAAACCATTTTTGATTCAATAGGTGTATCATCATTCATACCTAGTCTGCCCATCAATGATTGCATGCGTTCAGAGCCGAATCTCACCATTAATTCATCTTGTAACGATAAATAGAATCTACTTTTACCAACGTCACCTTGACGTCCAGAACGACCTCTTAATTGGTCATCAATACGTCTAGATTCATGTCTTTCTGTACCAATAACTGCTAGTCCACCTAATTCTATAACGCCTTCGCCTAGTTTAATGTCTGTACCACGACCAGCCATGTTTGTCGCGATTGTAACAGCGCCTTTTTCACCAGCGCTTTGAATAATTTCCGCTTCACGTTCATGGTTTTTCGCGTTTAAAACATCATGTCTTACGCCTTTTTTCTTCAGTAAGTTCGAGATATATTCACTCGTTTCAACCGCTACTGTACCTAATAGTACTGGTTGACCTTTTTTGTATAATTCGATGACATCTCTAACAACAGCATCAAACTTACCTTTTTGAGACGCAAATATCATATCTGCTTCATCTTTACGTTGAATAGGTCGATTAGTAGGAATTTGAGTTACAGTCATATTATAAATGTTTCTAAATTCTTCTTCTTCCGTCTTAGCAGTACCTGTCATACCAGATAATTTATTGTACATTCTAAAGAAGTTTTGGAATGTAATAGAAGCCATTGTTTTAGACTCATTTTGAATTTCTAATCCTTCCTTAGCTTCAATAGCTTGATGCAATCCATCTGAGAAACGACGGCCCGGCATTGTACGACCAGTAAATTGGTCAACAATCATTATTTCACCGTCTTCAACAACATAGTCCTTGTCTTTAAACATCGTACGATTTGCTTTTAATGCAATGTTGATATGATGCATTAAGTTTACATTTTTAACATCGAATAAGTTATCTATTTTAAACATGCGTTCTGCTTTATCAATACCTTGTTCAGTTAACGTAATCGCTTTTGTCTTTTCATCATACGTAAAGTCATCTTCATCTTTTAACATTTTAACGAAAACATTTGCTTGAGTATAAAGTGTCGTAGATTTTTCTGCTTCACCAGATATGATTAACGGTGTTCTCGCTTCGTCAATTAAAATAGAGTCGACTTCATCGATAATAGCAAAGTTTAATGGTCTCATTACGCGGTCATCTTTGTATGTGACCATGTTATCTCTTAAATAGTCAAAGCCTAATTCATTATTCGTACTATACGTAATATCTGCAGCATATGCCGCTCTTTTTTCTTCTGTACTTAAAGAATTTAAATTCAAGCCTACAGATAAACCTAAGAAGTTGTATAGTTTTGCCATTTCTTCACTTTGGAAACTAGATAAATATTCGTTTACTGTAACAACATGTACCCCTCTGCCACTCAGAGCATTTAAATATACAGGCATTGTTGCTGTTAACGTTTTACCTTCACCAGTTTTCATTTCTGATATATCACCACGATGAATTGCAATACCACCCATAACTTGTACTTTAAATGGTGTCATGCTAAATACACGTGTAGAAGCTTCTCTTACGATTGCATATGCTTCTGGAAGTATTTTATCTAAATACTTTTCTTGTTTTTTATAATCTTCTATCTCTGCCAATTCTTTTTGGTATTGTACTGTCTTTTCTCTTAATTGGTCATCTGTTAGTTTTGCAATTTCGTCTTCAAAACCGATGACTTGATCTGCTAATTTTGCAAGTGATTTTACAACTCGCTTATTACCATCAGCTAATTTTGATAAAAAACCCATTTTGTTCTCTCCTTCAACTAGGAAACTAGTAATCTTACAACAATATATCATAACACTTTTATTTTTATTTTTATACTATTTAAGATTACCAGCTCTTTTAACGAAAAGCTATTATTACACAAAGAAAACTGACACAGAAGTTCTGCATCAGTTTTCGGTTTATTCATTTATTGTATTGATGTTTCAATTAAACCATATTTACCGTCTTTACGTTTGTAAACTATACTTGTTCCATCTGTTTCTGCATCTGTGAAGATGTAGAAATCATGACCTAGTAGATTCATTTGTAAAACAGCTTCTTCAGAATCCATAGGTTTCAATGCGAACTGTTTAGAACGAATGATTTCTATTTCACTATCGCTTTCTTCGTTTTCCTCCGGATAACCAGGTTCAGTAGTAGCGAATATGTCTTTTTCTCGTCCTTTATCACGATACTTTCTGTTTACTTTTGTTTTGTACTTACGCACTTGTCTTTCTAATTTGTTAGTTATTAAGTCGATTCCAGCATATAAATCATCATGTTTTTCTTCAGCTCTTAAAGTAACTTCTTTCAACGGAATTGTTACTTCAACTTTACTACTTGAATCCTGATAAGTTTTAATTTTAACATGAGCTATCGCTTCCGGGACATTTGTAAAGTAACGTTCTAATTTACCTACTTTGTCCTCAATATAATTTCTTATCGGATCAGTCACTGTGATGTTTTCACCATGAATTTCAAATCTGATCATAAAGCACCGACTCCTTTAATGCGCTATTCTCTTTGTGTTTCTTCCTACTATTATTTTACCATTATTTTATCCTCTTGCAAATGTTAAGGCATCTAGTTTTCTGATTTTTCTAACAAATAAATGCTCGGCCATTTGATGTAATGTTAGACCCGTCGTATAGATATCATCTACTAGTAATATTTTTTTATTTTCTAAGTTTATTTCGTCGATTAATTTAAATGGATTATTTTGTTCTGACCTTTCTTTTTTCGACAAGCAAGCTTGTTTTTTTCGTTCTTCTGTTTGAAATAGTTGTGTATAAGGTATGTTTTGTTTATCTAATACGTACGCAACGTGATCGAAAGTTCTATTTCTTAGTTTATTATCATTAATAGGTGCTGGCACGATTAAATCATAATTTTTAATTATCTTTCTAGGTATTTGAAATATTTCGTACAATGCTAAATCTCCAGAAAATTTATATTGATGCATCAATGTTTTAATGAAAGTTTGATAATCATAAAGTGTATGTAGTTGATTAATTAACTTATAACTTTGAGATAACCACATACAATCTAAACATTCATGTTCATCTTCTGATAATATTTTCAAACATTTTGTACATCTTCGTACATTATGATTGAACGTCAAATTTAACTGGCAAGATCGGCATATATTTTGAGATTGATTAAATAAATTCAATAAATTTATCGATTCATTTATTGAATTTTGACAGATTAAGCATTTTTTCACTTTAACCATCCTCTTTCTTTAGCAAGTTTATTCATGCTCATAATTTCTTTTCTTGCTAAGTCCATTTCTTTAGTTATCCCTTTGTTGTAACATATTACGTTTCCTGTCGGATTAGAAGTCTTTCTACCGACTCTTCCTGCAATTTGAATAATAGCACTTGAAGTAAACATATCTGTTCGAATAATTACAACATCCAATGCTGGTAACGTAACACCTCTCTCTAAAATAGTCGTTGTAAACATGATATCAACTTCGTTATTTCTTAAACGACTAACTTTCTCATGTCTTTCTGGATCTTGACTCGATACACATTCAATCTTTGAAAAGTACTGCGTATATAGTTTGAATACAGATTCCATATAATTAATATCGTGGAAAAATACAAATGTTTTTCTATTTTCATTAACTTGTCTTTTTAAAAATTTTAGTAATTTATGATTTATTTTTGTTGTCTTAACAATATTATAATGAAATTCTGGTACAGGTAGAGAGTGTCCGTGATAGCGTGCAGGTAAAGTTATTATTTGATGTTCTTTGAAAAGTGAACGCAGTTGTTTGTTAGGAGTAGCAGTTAAATAAATATGACTAGATTGTATACGAGTTGCTTTACTTATCGTTGTCATTAACTGATTATCCATTTCTAAAGGAAATGCATCAACCTCGTCAACGATTACCACATCAAAATGTTGATAATATCTCATCAACTGATGAACTGTAGATACAATAAAGGTGCTGTTAAATTTAGCAAACTGTCCTTCATATAATAAATCTATTTGTTCATCAACAAAAGCCTGTTTCAACCTTAAATATACTTCTTTAACAACATCTACTCTTGGAGAGACAACAGCCACGTTATAACCTTTACGTCTTGCTTGAGAAATACCTTCAAAAATCATTTCTGTCTTTCCTGCACCTGTAACTGCGTGCAATAGCAATGGGGAATGTGACAAGATAGCTTCACTAACCTTTTGAGAAGCTAGTTCTTGTTGAGGACTTAATTTAAAATCTAGTTTAAAGTATCCAGATGTCTCTTCTCTGTGACTTTCTATCACGTATATATTTTTACAACTTTGAACTTTACCAAGTTGAATACAACTTCTACAATAAATAGTTTCTTTATTACAGTGGTAACAATAATAATGATAGAACATCCTTTGATCAGTATTTGTACATTGATTACATTTATACTTATCATTAACGATTGTAACCCCTGGTAAAGTTTTTAAAATTTTTTCATCAGTAATGTCACTTAAATCATGACAAATACGGCCATAATATTTCATATTACCTCCAATAAAAAAGCACAAAAAGCATATGCTTTTTGTGCTGACATTATATTATTTTGTTAAATCGATTGGTGTTGTTGTATAGCCTACACCTAAAGAGCCTTCTCCTAAATGTGTTCCAATGACAGGACCAAAGTAACTAATAATTACATTTGCTTTTGGAAACTTTTCTTCTAGTTGTTTCTTCCAAGCAAGTGCGCCTTCTTCATCATTGGCATGTATAACACAGATTGAAACTTCCGAAGACTGGTCTATTTCTTTAGCAATTTGTTCTTCGATTCGTTTCATTGCTCTTTTTTTCGTTCTAACCTTCTCATAAGGGACAATTTTAGTATCAACAAAATGAAGTATAGGTTTCACCTGTAACATTGTGCCTACTAAAGCTTGAGCGCCATTAAGACGTCCGCCCTTTTTAAGGTTGTTTAAATCATCAACTATAAAGTATGCATTGGCTGCTTGCTTCATTTCTTCTAATTGCTTTAAAATGCTTTCAAGCGGCACATTCTCTCGAATAAGTTGACTAGCTTTCAACGTGTAAAAGCCTTGAACCATACAAGATATTTCTGAGTCAAATGGATGTACTTTTATACCTTCAACCATAGAGTTTGCAGTAATAGCACCTTGGTAAGCACCGCTAATACCACTGGATAGATGAATTGCAATCACATCTGTATATCCTTCTCTTTCCAATTCTTCTAATAACGCTACATAGTCTCCAATTGTAGGTTGAGAAGTAGTTGGTAGTTGTGTTTCATTTCTCATTCTTTTATAAAAATCTTCCGTATTTAAATCTATTAATTCTCTGTATGTTTCATCTTTAAAAATCACATTTAAAGGGATTATTTTAATTTGATATTCATCAATATAAGCCTGATCTAAATATGCTGTCGAATCCGTTATTACAGCAATTTTCATAAAATTTTTCCTCCTAGATTCTCTTCCATAAACATCATATCTAATAAACAGATATTTGAAAAGTACTTTATCTATTAAATTGCTGCTTGTGCCATTTTAGAATACTTATAAGTGTTATCTTTCTTAACAAGTGTTACGACTTCATTAAATGATTTTTTTTCATCATCTCCACCACTTTTCGGGTGAGCTGTAGTATCTACATTATAAAACACAACAACCTTATCTTTATCTTTTTCTAAAAATTTAATATTAGAAATTTTTTTATCAAACTTATAATCTTTAAGCGTATCTTGTAAAACTGACTTTTCTTCTTTAACATCTAACTGTTTTGAATCATGATCTATCGTATCAATATACTTATCTACATTACCTTCGTTTAAAGATTTCCTATTTTTCTCAATCGCATCTTTAACAGCTTTCTCTGTATCTTTATCTACCTCAATTGTTTCTTTCGGATTGCCTTTATCATCTAATAATACACCTTGGCTATCGTCTTTATCCTTCGTTTCTTGTTTAGGTTCATCTTTAGAACCACACGCCGCTAATATTAAAGTCAAAGCTATGCATAAAAATATTAATTTATTCTTCTTCAATTGATACAATCCTTTCCCGTCTAATTTCAATAGTATATAATATATCGTAACAGATAACGATGTAAAGGGAGAAGTTTTAACATGGCTGAAGGACTAATTACTATAAAAGCACCACATGAAACTGAAATAATAATAAATAAATCTAGATTTATAGCGAGTATTCACCCGGCCGAAACAGAAGAAGAAGCTAAAGCATTCATACAGCAAAAGAAAAAAGAACATCATTCAGCGACTCATAACTGCTCAAGTTACGTCATCGGACCAACTATGCTCACACAAAAAGCCAATGATGACGGAGAGCCTTCTGGAACTGCTGGTGTACCAATGCTCGAAGTATTAAAAAAGCAACAATTACATAATGTAGTTGTTGTGGTTACCCGTTACTTTGGTGGCATAAAACTTGGTGCCGGAGGACTTATCAGAGCTTACGGAAGTGCAGTAAGCCAAGTGATTAATGAAATCGGTCGTATCATTTTACTTGAAGCTATACCGTTTGAAGTCACTTTAGATTATGATCAAACGGGCCGTTTTGAATATGAATTACAACAAACAGAATATATGCTTGTTGATACAGCCTACACTGATAAAGTGAAATATACGATACACGTGATTGCCTCAGAAGAAGAAAACTTTATGAATTTCTTAGATGAAATTAATCAAGGAAAATACGAATTAAATAGAGAAGAAACTATTGCCTTACCGTTTCCATATAACAAAGAAGAAGAACGCTAAATTTAGCGTTCTTCTTTATATTTAGACCGTGTTAATAAATTGAGTATAGGTCTGTAATTAGGATGTATTAAACCTGTAAATTCTACGATTAATTCAATTGTAATTAAAATCATAATAAACATCATCAATACACCGTATGGCGGTGATAAGTATAGTATGACACTAGATATGCTAAACAATATAGCAATCATATAGATTAATACTACTGTCTGTCTATGTGTATAGCCTAAATCCAATAACTTATGATGTAAATGTGATTTATCTGCCTGTACTATGGATTGCTTATTATGTAATCTTCGAATTATAGCAAACAACATGTCTATAAATGGTACTGCTAAAATAACCATCGGGAAAAATAGTGATATTAATGTAATGTTTTTAAAACCTAATAGTGATAAAACACCAATAATATAACCTAACAACAATGCACCACTATCTCCAAGGAATATTTTTGCTGGATGCGAATTGAAAACTAAAAATCCTAATAACGAACCAATTAACACGCTACATATCATCATTATGAAAATATTTTGTTGTAATATGGCAATAAATCCAATCGTTACAAGCGCAATACACGAAATACCTGAAGCTAGACCATCTAATCCATCTATTAAATTAATTGCATTCATAACTGCGACTACCCAAAATATAGTCATAGGTATACTAAATATGCCGAATTCTATAACAATTCCAAAAGGTAATGTTATAAAGTCTAATGTAACACCATTTAATACAACTATAAGTGAAACTGCTATTTGTCCTGCAAGTTTCACCAGTGGTTTCATATCGTATAAATCATCGACTAAACCAATTAAATAAATAACAATTGCGCCTAATATAATAGGTATTATTTCATGTTCAACTGGTTTGCCCCACCATAACCCGATAAGAAAAGATAGCAAAATAACTGTTCCGCCCAATACTGAAACTGGTTTAGTATGTACTTTTCTTACATTAGGCATATCAACAGCACCTATTTTTTTAGAAAGTACAATTACTAAAGGTGTAAGTATTAAGCTCACAATCATCGTTAATAATATTAATTGCAAAGTAAACATGGATTCACCTTCATCTTATAATTGAAGAATAATGTTAATAAAACATTTCTTTAAGAATATCAAAATTTCAGCTCACATGCTATAAAAACCACTGCATCCCATATATTCCCAATTGTTTCAGTAGTAAATATTCCGCTTTTAATTCCTACAAGCTGTGAAAAATGAAACTTTTTTTCCGAAAATACTTGTTATATCGTGACAAACGTCATCTAATAGATTACAATATCATATGGCTTATAAAATGAAGGATGGTGCTATATGATACAAGCAATTATATTTAATATTTCTGTAACTATTGCGTCTTTTTATCTATACCATCGCATCCAATATAGTGAAACTAGAACCGTAAAATTTTCACAAAATTATATCACCATTCTAATGACTGGTGTTTCGATATTGTTAATATCCAACCCTATTCAATATCATGATTATGTTATCACGTTAAGCTTTATCCCGTTATTGTTCTTAGGTAGATTTACAAATTTATTTTATACCTCATTCAGTGCAGTCATCATTTTGCTAGTAGATATGTTTATATTCAACACACCATTTTTAGATGACTTACATCTACTCATAATAGCAGTAGTAGTTGGTATGATTGGTCCATTTCTTAAACAAAGTGATTTTGTTAGCGTACAATTATTATATTTAATCAGTATCCTTATTATTGTTATTACTTTAATATTCTTAAACCCTGATTCATGGTTGAATGAATGGTTGTTTCTCGTACCAATTTCCTTTATCCTTAGTATTATTAGTGCGAGTGTTTATCGCGATATATGGATTCTTAAAAATCTTATTTCCCGTTATGAAAATGAAGAATCAGTCGATTATTTAACTGGATTAGGAAACGTAAAAGAATTCGATAGATATTTAAATAGAACAACTGAACTCGTTACTGAACAACAACAATCTATGGCATTGTTGTTAATTGATATAGATGGATTTAAAGATGTAAATGATGAATATTCTCATACGGCTGGTGATGCAGTACTCAAACAGATGTCCCAATTACTCATTAATTACTTGCCTAAAGACGTAAAAGCATTCCGTAACGGAGGAGAAGAATTTTCTATTATATTGATTGATGAATCATTAGATAGTGCGATTAAGTTAGCCGAAAGTATTAGAGATAGTGTGCAACAATCAACGTTCCATTTACCTAACAAAGACACAATAAAACTTTCTGTCTCCATAGGGGTCGGCTATTTAACAGAAGAGGATAATAAATCTAAAAGACGTGTATTTAAAGACGCGGATGATATGTTACATGAAGCGAAATTACAAGGTCAAAACAAAGTAATGTTCAATCCAATTATTAAATTATAAACTAAACATAGAATTGCCTATTGCAATTCTATGTTTTTTGTTGAATTGTTGTTATATAAGGATTATATTTTATTCATTGCGAACATGGAGGTTATTATGGAAGAATTAAAGGACTTCACGATAATAGATGAGAATAAAATAATCGATGTCGTTATGACAGCAGGACGCATCCTTTTGGAAAGCGGTGCTGAAACATATAGAGTTGAAGACACAATGGCTAGAATCGCAACGAGTTATGGCTTAGAAAATACACATAGCTTTGTAACTTCCACAGCAATTATTTTCTCATTAAATGATAGAACTAACACTAGATTGATAAGAATAGATGAAAGATCGACAGATTTAGAGAAAATATCTCTGACGAATCAAATTTCCAGAAAGATTGCAAATAACGAATTATCGATAGATGAAGCTAAATCTGAATTGATACATTTACATCATGCTGCATTACAATTTCCTTTTTGGTTAAAAGTTTTGGCAGCAGCTATTGCATCAGCATGTTTCTTACCTATGTTTGGTGGTAAACAACCTGATGTTATCCCTTCATTTATAGCTGGTGGTACTGGGTATTTAACAATGGCAATTGTACATAATACGATACGCATTAAATTTTTTACTGAATTTATTAGTTCATTAATTATAGCTACAATAGCTACAATAAGTGTCAATTTCTTTTACGGAGATAATTTAAGTTTAATTACCATTGCCTCTGTTATGCCACTTGTGCCAGGTGTTCTTATTACAAATGCAATAAGAGATTTGATGGCTGGTCAATTATTAGCTGGTATTTCTAAAGGTGTAGAAGCGGCTTTAACAGCATTTGCAATCGGTGCTGGCGTAGCAATTGTATTATTACTAAGTTAAGGAAGGTGCTATGAATGTTAGATTATATTTATCAAATACTATTAAGTTTTACTGCAACATTATTCTTCTCTGTCATTTTTAATGCACCTAGAAGACTTCTAATTGCTTGTGGTGTTGTTGGCGCCATAGCTTGGATGATTTATACTGTTTCTTTAGACTTCGGTATTGATAAAGTTCAAGCTTCGTTCTACGGGAGTTTCACTTTAGCTATCATGAGTCATATCATGAGCCGCTACTATAAACGTCCTATGATTATTTTTATAGTAGCTGGTATTATTCCTTTAGTTCCCGGTGGTTTAGCTTATGATGCCACTAAAAACTTAGTTATTAATAATTATGATGTAGCTATCAATACGTCATTACAAGCTACACTAATATCTGGAGCTATTGCGTTTGGTATTTTAAGTTCAGAAATTGTCTTCCAAATTTACATTCGTACTAAGCAATTTTTTGCTTCTAAGAAACAAAAAAGCGTATAATAAGTAAAGTAAATAGAAGTAAAAGGGAGAGAATAATGTGAAACAACGTCTAATTGATCGATTAGAAAGATATGTAAAGATAGACACACAAGCGGATCCAAATAGTACAACAACACCTTCTACTGAAAAGCAATGGGATTTAATTAAACTTCTTGAAGAAGAAATTAAAGCACTTAACCTTGAAGTAACAGTAGATGACAAAGGGTATTTAATGGCTACATTACCATCTAATACCGATAAAAAGGTTCCTACTGTTGGTTTATTAGCACATATTGATACATCACCTGATTATAATGCTACAAACATTAATCCAGTAATTGTAGAAAATTATAACGGGGAAGATATTCAGTTAGGTCAGACAGAAAAAGTGCTTAGCCCAAATACTTTCCCACAATTAAAAGATGTTATCGGGCATACATTAATGACAACTGATGGCACATCATTGCTAGGTGCAGACGATAAAGCTGGTGTCGTAGAAATTATGGAAGCTATTATTTACTTAATTGATCATCCAGAAATCAAACACGGTGACATTCTATTTAGCTTTACGCCTGACGAAGAAATTGGTAAAGGGCCACACAACTTTGATGTAGAACGTTTCAATGCTGACTTTGCTTATACAATGGATGGCAGTTTAGAAGGCGAACTACAATACGAAAGCTTTAATGCAGCTATGGCTGTTGTAGAAGTTAATGGTGTCAATGTTCATCCTGGTTCAGCTAAAGATGTCATGGTCAATGCTAACACGTTAGCAATGACTTTTAATGAACAGTTACCAGCTGATGAAGTACCTGAACATACTGAAGGATATGAAGGGTTTTACCATTTAATGCAAATGGAAGGTAACGTTGAAAAAGCAACATTACAATATATTATTCGTGACCATGACAAAGCACAATTTGAGCGTAGAAAAAATCATTTGTTAGATATCGCCAAAAATTTAAACCACCATTATGATGAAGAACTGATTAAAGTTCAAATCGATGACCAATATTATAATATGGGTGAAAAAATCAAACCTCATCCTGAGCTAATCGATATACCTGAGAAAGTGATTAAATCTTTAGGTATTACACCTGTAATAGAGCCGATTCGTGGTGGTACTGATGGTTCTCAACTTTCTTATATGGGCTTACCTACACCAAATTTATTTACTGGTGGCGCTAATTTCCATGGACCATTTGAATATGCGTCTATTGATGTTATGGAAAAAGCAGTGCAAACAATTGTAGGTATCCTATCTGAATTTGAAAAACAATCTTAATTCAAAATAAATAAGCATATCACTTAACTGATTATTTCAGTTTGTAAGTGATATGCTTATTTTTTATAAGATCTACGATTTTGTTCGTGCAAGGTTTCCTAGGTTATAGTTCGAGCCTGTAGTCTCGCTCCCATACTATTCCCTCAGGCGTCAGCACTTTACAAAATCGTAGAAAATATTGCGCTAACGGGCTTGTTTACACGCACTAACTCGTTAGAAAATGTAACGAGCTTGTTTCAAATTTCTTGCACGTTAGAGGCTCCACTCTCTTATTATTCATTATAAATAATGAGATACTCGCGCTTACATAACAAAAATCCGAAACATTTGTTATGTTCCGGACTCTTAATTATAAATTGCTTTTCAATAATCTTAAAGCTTGTGTCGTTAAATGTCTTAAGGCTATGCCCATTTCTAATTCAGTCATCGTATATTGATCTTTGTTTAGTACTTTAAACATTGCTGTGACTTCTTGTTCAATATATTTATCGAATTTTTCATCTGTTGCACAAACTGCGATATTAACTTTATTGTGTTTATGACATAATTCTGCAATTCTTACTGAAGTCGTCTCGAGTAATTGTTGGTTCGGTTTTAAACCTTCCCCAAACACAACAAAATCAGCTTGCTCAATTAATTGGTCTAAGTATGTCAGTTCGTTAACAACATCTCCACCAGTTACAAGTTCGCCATCCCATAGACAATTTAACATAGCAGCTATACCGCTACCAGATCCGCCTCTTTCTTCTTTACCTAATAATGTTTTATGCTGACTCTTAAACAGTTCACTTATATACCATAAAGCATTATCTATATCTGTAGCCTCTTCTAACGAGATATGATTTAATTCACGTTCTTTCATAACTCGACTACTTTTACCATAATATTTAGATTCAAAATCTGTAATGACTTTAATTTTTTTATCTTTCAAACGTTTATCTAAATCATATAAGTCTATTGTTCTAATATATTTAATCCATTTAGCGCCCTTGCTTAAATCTACTAAAGCACCTTCAGCGTCATAAAACTTTGCACCAAGTGCTTGAATCATGCCTAGACCACCATCATAACTTGCAACGTTACCTACTGATATAATCATTTCATTAGTATTTTCTTTAAGCGCTTCATTAAGCATTTCACCTAAACCGTAAGAAGTGGTTTCACTTGGTCTAATTGTTTCTTCATTTGAAGTTAACACTTCACCCGCTTCTATAACCGTTATGTTATTACCAGTAACTGCATAAACTGATGTCTTAGGGTTCATATATGCATCATGATGATCTACCGAATATTTCGTGCCTGATTGCCATAATAATATTGAATCAATAACTTCTCTTTGACCATTAAATAAAGGTACTTGCACTATATCCGCTTCATTAAATTGAGACTTTATCGCTTCTTCTACAAATCTATTTGCATGATAACTTGATAAAATACCATCAAATTCATCCATCGCAACTAATACTCTCATATTTTTCACCTCATGCTTTTTATCATAATTCATTATACTGTTTTTTTCTCTATTTAACAAAAAAACAAACAGTCAATATGACTGTTTGTCTTATATCATTATTACTCTTCTGCTTTCGATAAACTTGCTACTGTGATATTATCATGACTTGCATCCCACTCGGCATTCCCGTTTATAAAATAAAAAGCCTGTGGTGATTCATGTTTGACGCCAGTTTTGTCAGCTATATAATCAGATAATTCTCTTTCTTCTTGAACAATTAAATAATAACCGTCCATGTCTCTTTCATATAAGAATTTATTAAATTGATCATACGCACTTGCCGAAATAGGACAAGTACTGCTGTGTTTCATTACAAATACGTTTGGGTTATCATTGAGTACTTTTTCAAATTGATCGATGGAAGTTAATTTCACGACCATTTTAATTCACCTCTATCATAATTTAACCAATACAATTGAACACTATAACATCATTCGTTTTATATGGCAAATTCTATTTTTATCTTAATTATGTTTACCCGCATTCTTTGATATTAACCACTAGTTAATTTTGATATACTATAATTACAATAAGGAGGTGCTTTATTTGACCAAAAATGTAACACCTACCCTCATTAAGAGATGGGGAATGATTGATACGATTAATGCATGTTTACTTATTATTTCTATTCTGTTTTTATTCGATTTTAAAAACCAACCTGCATTATCATATATCTTAATTATCGCATTTTCGATTTGGGTTATCTCTTTAGTAGGTAAAAATATATACTTATCTCAAACTAAGAAGAAAGAATCCACCGTTAAAAAAGAAGAATAAAAGAAACACACCGATACAGAATAAACTTTTATTCTAATATACGGTGTGTTTTATTTTTCTAATCTATCAATAGCTTTATCATACTTCTCATCTTTTCCTAAGTACGTAACTTTACTGTTAAAGTCATCAGGGGCTTTTATTTTTTGAAGTTTTTCTTCAATAATAATACCTTTTTTTCGTTCCTTATAATAATCACTTAAAGTGTAATACATTTCAATCTGAGATTGCCTCATTTGATTCACTCTATTGGATTTAATATTTGTTTGATTAAGAGCTTTTACATACTTAGATATACTCGGAATGATTTTATCATGGATATATTGTGATTTCTCTTTCACACTATGCGCTTCATTTAAATACTTAGCTTTATTATTTAAATCGTCACTATTTTTATCTATTACTGATACTAACGCTTCATAATCATCTTTATCTTCAGAGCTATCTTTAGCTTTACTAGCATTTTTTTCAGCTACTGCTTTATTTTTCTCAAATACCTCTGTATATTCTAATATTTTCTCATTAGATCTGATAGATTTTTCGAATAGCGATATATATTCATTTAGCTCTGAAATAGAGTCTTCTCTCTTTTTAACATTGCTAACGTAAATATTATGTGCATCTTTTACTTCTTGTGTACTCGGCTCGATATTCTCAGCTTGTTTTTTAAGACTCTTAACTTCAGGTAAGACTTCTTTATCAAGTTCTTTATGAAGCTTATTCAATTCTTTATGTTTTTCAGCTGTTACTTCAGTGCCTACTAGTTGATCTAATTTATCTAAATTTAATTGATTAATATTATCAAGAATTGTGTCTTCTTTTTTATAAATAGGTTTCATATCTCTTTTATACTTTTTAAGATCTGAATTTACCTCATTACTACAAGCTGCAATAATTAATACAAGTACAAATAACATTAAGTAGAGTAATTTTATTTTCATCATTGCACCTCTGTTTCACTTGTATTATACATAATATCATGGATAATTAAAATGTTATATATTATATTCTTATTATTGATTAATGGAAGTGTTATTATGTTAAAAAGACCTCAACCGTTCATTCAATTACAATCAACAAAAAATTTTAAAGCAAAATATATAAAAATTCAACAACTATTGTTTAGCCTATTAAATACACCTATACAAGATGTTTCTCATATAGGTGGCACGAAACAAACCCGTTATACAACTGAACCTATCTTAGATGTACTTGTTACCGTGCGTTCATTACATGATATTACTAGCTTAGATGAGAAGAGATTAAACTATCACAACATATATAGATTACACCACTCTTATAAGAAGAAAATTATGATGGCTCAATTTAAAGATATGATTACATTAAGACAAATTGTGCGTATACATATTGTTGAACAAAACAGTCAAATGTTATATGATTATTTAACTGTAGATGAACTTTTAAATCACGACAACTCAGTTATAGACTCATTTCAAAGTTTTAAAACAAACACTATAAATAACAATAAAAGTGTAAGAGAATATGAGAACAATAAGCAACAATGGTTTCAACAACTTATTGAAAAACATTGCTCATAAGCTATTCGCTTAAACTGGAAAATCTTGATATAATATTTTTAAGAGCACAGTAAAGAAAGGACGTCGAACGGTGAATAACCCTACAATTTTGGAGGATTTATCAAAATTTCTCCCTAAATCATTAATTAAGGTGAATGAACCTTTAAAAAAATATACTTTCACAAAAACAGGTGGAAAAGCAGACTTTTACTTATCCCCTACTTCATATACAGAAGTTCAAAAAATAGTAGAATATGCATACCTTAATCAAATTCCTTTAACGTTTTTAGGGAATGGTTCTAATATCATCATTAGAGACGGGGGTATACGCGGTATTGTAATCAGTTTATTACAATTCAATCAAATTCACGTTCGTGACGGTTGTATAACATGCGGAAGTGGCGCAGCGATTATAGATGTATCAAGACGTGCAAGAGACCATCATTTAACAGGATTGGAATTTGCATGTGGCATCCCCGGTTCTGTCGGTGGTGCAGTCTATATGAACGCAGGAGCTTATGGTGGCGAAGTTAAAGATTGCATTGATTACATTAAAGCTATAGATGATACAGGCAAGCTATATACAATACAAAGCGATGAACTCGAACTTGGTTACAGAACAAGTATTGTTCAACGTCAACATTTAGTTGTACTTGAAGCAACTTTCAAATTACAGCCGGGAGATATAAAGACAATACAAGCTACAATGGATGATTTGACGCAAAGAAGACAAGATAAACAGCCTTTAGAGTATCCATCGTGTGGCAGTGTTTTCCAAAGACCTCCTAACCACTTTGCAGGTAAATTGATACAAGATGCTGACCTACAAGGCCATAGAATAGGCGGTGTAGAAGTATCGACTAAACATGCTGGTTTTATAGTAAATGTAGATAACGGAACAGCTACTGATTACGAAATGATTATTGAACATGTTCAAAAAGTCGTTAAAGAAAAGTTTGACGTAGAGCTGAAACGTGAAGTACGCATTATTGGAGAACCAACAGATCAATTAACAAATTAAAACAAACACTTCAGTGAAACGTATAAGCAGCCAACAAGACAAAATATTGTCTTGTTGGCTGCTTTTTCAGATATATAAATACTCCTAATCCATTAGTTAAATAAACTTAGGATTAGGAGTATTCTTTTTAAGCTGGGGCATTAAAATATCTCAGCCTTATTTCTTATTCTAAACCTTTAGCAACTTCGTCTACTTGTTTTTCAGTAGTTCTTACGCCACCTGAAGCTAAGTACCATAATTGTGGATCAACGTTTACAACTTTGTCTTCTTTAATTGCTGTAACATCTTTGATAACGTCGTTTGATAATGCTTTGTTAGCACTTTCTTTTCCACCAATCGCTTTACCTCTGTCCATGGCATAGATGATGTCAGGATTCTTTTCAGAAATATATTCGAAGCTTACTGGTTGGCCATGTGTGCTTGCTTTTAAGTCTTTATCGACTGGTTTTACATCCAATACGTCGAAGATTAAGCTACCAAATCTTGCACCTGGACCATATGTAGATAACTCACCTTCGTTAGCTAATAAGTACATTGCTTTTTTATCTGATTTATCAGCTTTTGCTTTAACATCTTTAATTTTCTTCTCTAAGCTCTTGTTTAATTCTTTTGCTTTATCTTCTTTATCGAAAATTTCACCTAAATTATTCGTATTTTCTTCAACTGAGTTCAAGTAATTTTTATCATCTGCACCTACGTATAATCTTGCTGCGTCTGGAGCTGCTTTTTTCAATTCATCTTGTACTTCAGTTCCTGCAGTACGACCAGAGAATAGAATTAAGTCTGGGTCAATTTCTGCAATTTTATCGTAGTTTACTTCTTTAACTGAGCCAGTGTTTACAAATTCGTCACCTTTGAATGTGTCTAAGAATTCAGGTAATGAAGCGCCGCCTTCACCTTTAGGTACACCTTTAACTGCGTCTTTTGCACCTAATGCTTCAACTGTATCTAAAGTACCATAATCTAATACAACAACTTTCTTAGGATTAACTGGAACTTTCACTTTCTCTTCTACTGTCTTAGCATCACTGCCATCTTTCTCTTTACCACGAACTTGATATTTAGATTCGATTTCTACTGTTTTAGAATCACTCTTAGTATCGTCTTTTGATGACTTTTCCTCTTTACTACTTGAATCATTACCGCATGCTACTAATACGATTGATAATACTGCTATTAACATAAAACTAAATACTTTCTTCATGAACTAAACTCTCCTTCTTATATATAATGATGTAAAAACAGTGCATAAATAAATAATTACTTACTTGCAAATATCAAGCATCACTCCTTTCAATGTAAAAAGACTATATTGCTAAAGTTTGAATTTCTTCTGCTTCAATATATTCATTATCAAAGTAAACACAAATGCGTTGTCCATTGATCTCTTCGATTTTAATATCTAAATCATATATACCACTTAGAACAGGTTCTTCTATTACATCATCTTTAGATCCTGCTATTTCTACTTTACCTTCTTTTATGGCAATGATTCTATCTGAATAACAAGAAGCGAAATTGATATCGTGAATCACGAGTACAATCGTTTTATTCATTTCTTTTACAAGTCTTCTTAATATCTTCATAATTTGAACGGAATGTTTCATATCTAGGTTATTTAATGGTTCATCAAGTAAAATGTAATCAGTATCTTGAGCGATTGTCATTGCAATATAAGCACGTTGTCTTTGCCCGCCTGATAATTCACCTAAATATTTGCCTTGTATTTCTGTTAAACCTAAATACTCTAAAGCTTTATCAATCATTTTATGATCTTCTTTTTTCAATTTTCCTTTTGAATATGGGAAACGCCCGAAACTTACTAATTGTCTAACTGTGATTTTCAACTCTGTATGGTTCGTTTGTTTTAAAATAGATAGTTTTTTCGCCAAATCATTACTTTTCATTGAAGATATATCATGGTTATCTATTTTTATACTTCCGTTATCTTTTTCAATTAATCTACTAACCATTGCTAATACAGTACTTTTACCTGCACCATTAGGTCCTATAAATGATGTGATTTTTCCTGTTTCTATTTCGATGTCCACTTCGTCTACGACTTTATTGTTTTGATAAGCTTTCGTTAATCCTTCTACTTTTATCATGTTACATTACGCTCCTTTAATATTAAGAATATAAAGTAAATGCCGCCTATAAAGTTGATCATAATGCTAATTTCAGTGTTGCCTTCAAATAAATGTTCAACTACCCATTGGCCTAAAAATAAACTAATCCAACTAATTAAAATAGCTGTTGGTAGTATATATTTATGTTCAAACCTTTTTATAAATTCATGAGCCAAGTTCACAACAAGTAAACCTAAAAATGTAATAGGTCCGACTAATGCTGTAGAAACTGTAACAAGTAATGCTACCATTACCATCAACCATCTTGTAACTTGTGTATAATTGACCCCTAGGTTGATTGCTTGGTCTCTACCTAATGAAAGTACATCTAAATATGGTTTAATAAAGAACGCAATGATAATCATTATGATTAATACAACGCCGGATATTAAAAGTATGCCTTCATTAATTGCATTAAAACTTGCGAACATTGCACTTTGAATAGATAAGAACTCTTCTGGATCTATCATCATCTCTATAAAACTGGATAAACTTGAGAAGAATGTCCCAAATACAATACCTAATAATAAAATGAAAAACACATTTTGATCTTTAGACCTAAATAATATTTGGAATAAGAATAAACTGAATATAATCATACCGACTAAAGTCACTAAGAAATTTAAATGGTTATTCAAAACAATTGTTGAAGTAGAACCAAAGAAAAATATTAATGAAGTTTTTATAAACATATAAACAGCATCTAAACCAATAATAGAAGGTGTCAAAATTCTATTGTTTGTAATTGTTTGGAAAATAACTGTTGATACTGCAATACTTGCGCCAACTAATAACATCGCGATTGTCTTTCTTACACGACTTGTTAATTGGTATTCTAAAATGTTTGGATTGATGTTATAGAACAAATACAACGCTGCTATTAAAATAGTTATAATGGATAAAAGGATGAGTTTCTGTACTGGTGTTAATTTCTTAAGCATTTTTCGAACGTCCTTTCATCAATAAAACTATGAAAATAAAGCTACCAATTACACCGATTGTTAAACCAATTGTAATTTCGTATGGGAATATAATCAGTCTTCCTAAAATATCGCATATCATAACAAACAATGCGCCTAAGATTGCAGTGTGCGGTAAAGCATTTTTAAGATGATCACCTCTGAATATTGAAATTAAGTTCGGTATAATTAATCCTAAGAAAGGCATCATTCCTACTGTTACAACAACTAGTGCTGTAATGATAGATGCAATGATTAAACCAATATTAACTATTCTATGGTAATTTAATCCTAAGTTGACACTGAAGTCCTTTCCCATACCTGCAATCGTAAATTTGTTGGCAAAAATATACGCAATTATCAATAAAGGAATACTTATGTATAAAATTTCGTATCGCCCACTAGTAATGATAGAAAAGTTACCTTGCATAAAGTTTCCTATGCTTTGAACAGCGTTTGTTCTTAAAGCAACAAAGGTTGAAAAACTAGAAACAATGTTACCAAGCATTATCCCTACAAGTGGTATAAAAATAACATCTTTGAATTGAATTCTTTGTAGGATTTGCATGAATAACATTGTTCCAAATAAACTTAGTAATGTTGCGAATAAAAGTTTAAATAATATATTCGTGTCTGGAAATAGTATCAGTGAAATTAAAACACCTAACTTTGCCCAATCCATCGTGCCTGCTGTTGTTGGAGAAACAAATTTATTTCTCGTTAACTGTTGCATAATCAGACCGCATATTGCTAAACAACTTCCTGAAATAATAATACTAACCGTTCTAGGAATTCTACTAGATACTAGTATATTTTTCTGTTCATCTGTGAGACTTAATATTTGTAAAGGTCTCACTTCTGAAACGCCAATAAATATTGAGAAGAATGTTGCGATAACTAATAATACAATCAATACATCTAAACGCATTAAAAACTTTCCCATGATACACCCTACTTCTCTTAGTTGATAACGATTATCATTATCTTTATTGTAATGAATATTCAGTTAAAATGCAATGCTATTTAAAAAAAGAGTAATGAAATTAAATTTCATTACTCTTTTATAATTATTTTATATTAATATCTTTGTTAGGCATTGTATGTTGATCACGTGCTGTGACATGACTTGTGATATTATAAGTACCTTCTTCATCGAATTTATACTTTAAAGTATATTTCCCGTCTTTATTTTCTTTCACTTTTTTCATTTCAGAATTCTTTTTGTCGCCATCTTTTATGATTTCAAACATTACTTCATCAGCGTCTTTTACTTTTTCTTTCCCTAATGTAACTTCAGCAGATAAATCTACTTCTTCCCCTTTATTCGCTTCTTCTGGTACATCTAGCTTAACTTCTAAAGCTTGAGGTTTATCAGAAGAATCATGATCTGACTGCTTATGTTCTGAATGATCTTCTTTTTCTTTATTATCATTACCACAAGCTGCTAACACTGAAATAATGATTAACGATAAAAGACCCAGTAAAACTCTTTTCATATGTAACCCACCTTTTTTTAATTCTATTCTCATTATATCTAATTAAGTAAATGTAAAATGCTCAAATATTGAAAAATATGTTAACTTTTCTATTCAAAAGCTAAAATAACACTTTTATATACTTTCATTTTATATGTTTTCACCTTAAATAAAAAGGTCTTATAAAGTATAGGATACAAAAAACTGTCACTAAAGTTTTGCACTTTGCGACAGTTTTAAGAAAGTAATAATTACTTTTATTTAATTATTGTTTTTAGTTTTCATCGAAAATAAAATCTTCATCTGTTAAAGGTTCAACATTTAGTGCTAATACATATCCATCACCTTTAACGCTGAAAAAGTCATGGTTCTTAGTGCTTGTATCTAAAGCATTTTCGATAATAGGGTTGAATGATTTTTCTTCATAATACGGTTCGAAACCTAAGTTAGCTAACGCTTTATTCGCATTATATGCAACGTAATTCATAACGTCCTCTGTTAACCCAATTTCATCATAAAGCATTTTTGTATATTCATACTCATTTTTGAACAATAGCTCTAGCATGCGGTACATTTCTGTATCAGCCTTTAATTTCTCATCTTCAGTTAATTCGTTTCTTAAACTTTGTGCATCTAAACCAGTAAATACACCATGAATAGATTCATCAAGTAATATTTTACGAATAATTTCTCCAGAAGTTGTCATGCGACCTTGTCCTGCTAAATATAATGGATAATAGAATCCTGAGTAGAATAAGAAAGTCTCAAGGAACACACTCGCTACGCGAGCCATATATTGATCATATACTGACGCGTCTTTAGACCATAATTTATGATAATTGCTCAGAATGATATCTGATTTATATTTTAAATGTGGTTCTTCTACTACCCACTTATCTAGTAATTCATTCGTTTCACTGGATGGTAGTAATGTTGTGAAAATATGAGAATAACTTTTCGCATGAATTTGCTCCATCATACCCATAAATGAGTAAACTGCTTTTTTACGTAAATCTTTAGTGTGCATCATAATAAGCGGCATGCCGTCGTCAGCTTGATGTGTATCTAAGCCTGTTAATCCAGCCAATGCTTTCTTAAATGCATTCTTTTCAGGTTCTGTTAAAGTTTCCCAGCTTGCAATATCTTTAGAAACTTTAAATTCTGTTTCTACCCACATTTGGGAAATATTTTGACGCCAAAACATGTTTGTCATATCTTCTTGTGTATTCCAATTTACTGCCTTCATGTTAGATCTCCTATCTTATTAAAATGATTAAATTGAACAACTTGTACATTCTTCAACGCTTAATAATTTGTTACGAGTATAATAAAGTGATTTTAATCCTTTATGATGTGCATATACATATAGTCTTGAAAGTTCACGTGTTGAAATTTCAGAATTTACATATAAGATTGTTGAAATACCTTGGTCTACGTGTTGTTGAATCGTCGCAATTAAATCAATTAATTTCATTTGATCTATGTTAAATGCTGATTTGTAATACCACATTGTTTCTGGTGATAAGAATGGCATAGGGTAAAATGTTTCTGAGTTACCATATGTTCTTCTTTCAATTTGGTCAACGATTGGCATAACAGAACTTGTAGCATTTTGTACATAAGAAATACTTTGTGTTGGTGCTATAGCAAGTCTGTATGCATGGTAAAGACCGTTTTCTTTAACTTTTTCAGCTAAAGCTTTCCAATCTTCTGCAGTTGGAATATCTAATCCTTCAAATAAATCTGCTACATTATCAAATTGCGGTTTAATATCTTCTTGTGTATACTTCTCGAAATATTTTCCTGAAGCGTAATCTGATTTATCAAAATCAACGTAAGTTTCTTGTCTTTCTTTCGCTATTTCCATTGAACGCTCTATAGAATAATAGTTCATCATCATAAAGAATACATTTGCAAAGTCTTTAGCTTGTTCTGATTCATAGCCGATTTTATTTTTTGCTAAATATCCATGTAAGTTCATTACACCTAAACCAACTGAGTGTAATTCATTATTTGCTTTTCTAACACCCGGAGCATTTTTGATTTCAGTGTCATCTGACACAACTGTTAATGCATCCATACCTGTATGAACAGAATCTCTGAATTTTTTAGATTCCATAACATTTACAATATTCAATGAACCTAAGTTACAAGAAATATCACGTTTAATTTCATCTTCTGTTCCATAGTCATTAATAACTGAAGTTTCTTGCAGTTGGAAGATTTCAGTACATAGGTTACTCATTTTAATTTGGCCAATATCAGAGTTCGGATGAACTTTGTTTGCATTGTCTTTAAACATTAAATAAGGATAACCTGATTGTAATTGTGTTTGTGCAATTGTATTTAACATTTCACGTGCATCTTTAGCTTTCTTGATGATGTTAGGGTTTGCTACTAGCTCATCGTAATACTCGTCTAAGTTAATATCATCTAATGTTTTACCGTACTCACGTTCAACCGTGTGTGGTGCAAACATGTAAAAGTCTTTACCTTCTTTTGCTAAATCGAAGAATTTAGAAGGAACAATCAATCCAGTTGAGATAGTTGAAAGTCTAATATCTTCGTCCGCGTTTACTTTTTTAGTATCTAAGAATTCAAGAACATCATAGTGGAAGATATTTAAATATACTGCGCCTGCGCCAGGTCTTTGACCAAGTTGATCTGCATAACTAAATCCGCCTTCTAATGATTTAGCAACTGGTAGTACGCCTTTAGCTACACCTTTAATACCTTTAATCGCTTCGCCACGTGCACGAAGTTTCGATAAGTTGATTGCAACTCCTCCGCCAATTTTACTTAATTGTTTCGCTGTTGAATCAATAAAGTTAATAGAGTTTAAGCTATCATCTACTTCTAATAGGAAACAACTCACTAATTCACCACGTCTTGCTCTACCCGCGTTTAAGAAAGTAGGTGTTGCTGGTTGAATACGTTGTTCAATCATTCCTTCAATAAATTGTTTCGCTTGTGCTACGTTTCCTTTAGCTAAATACAATGAAACAATAATAACGTGTTCTTTATATGTTTCTAAATACTGAGATTTATCGTTAGTCTTTAAGGCATAATCTTTAAAGAATTTACTTGCTGACATGTAACTTGCAAACTGAAAAGGAATAGAATCTGCAAATTCATTTATTTCTTCTAAATCCGCTTCACTATACTCTTTGAATAAATCATAATAGAAATCTTGATCAACCAAAGCATGTAAACGTTCAATTGGAGTACCAAATTGAATTGTTTTTTCTTTTACTTCTTCTAAATAAACTTCTAATGCTTCTTGGTCTTTCTCAATATCAAAGAAACCATCTTCTCTACGCTTAGTCACTTTATTATTTAATTCAATATGATTATAATTCTGTTTGTTTATCATTTTCATAAAGATTAACCACCTTTTCTCTAAATTCATCTGCTATTTCCTGATTACCATGAAGTTCAAACTTCATTAATAAAGGGACATTATAATTATTCGCAATTTCCTCACTCGCTTTTGCAAAATTATTGCCCCAGTTTCTATTTCCACTGCCAGCTACCGCTTTAAGATTTTTATGATTTACATCTAAAAATGCTTGGACGGGGTCAGGTACTTGGCCAAACCCAATTGTACCTGTGACAATTATAAATGGTTCATTTATTTCTTCTGTCTTGTTTGCTTCAGTGAGAGCCATCGTATTCGATAATCCTGCTCTTTGAATAAATCGTCTAACATTACCTGTTAAAGAAAAATAAATTATCTTCATACACTATCACCTGCCATATGTATATACTTTGTGTTTACGAATTTTTATAAATTAAAAATATAAATTTTTACATAGTTTATAACTTTTTATTCTAAATGCGTAAAACACAAGATATAGTGTTAACTTTTGTTAGTACATACTATATTATGTGATTTATTATAACATTAACGACGAGCCATAACACTCATAATACCTTAAATTTTTATAAAAAATAGGGTTGACTTTATCGATATGTCACACAAGTGTTGTTATATCAACATTTGAAAATTTCTTTATTTTACTTTCATAAATTTAAAAAATTAGAATTCCATATACTTTGTAAAGTGAGTTATGATAATATATGTTCATTGATAAAAAATGGAAGGTGTATAAAATGAATTCTACAATAAAAGGTATTCTTGCTATACTTATATCTTCTATTGGATTTAGCTTAATGGCTGTTTTCTTCAGATTGTCTGGTGATTTACCGGTTTTCCAAAAATCATTATTCAGAAATCTAGTAGCCATGCTTGTTCCAATATATATTGCTTATAAAGCACGAGTATCATTTTTCGGCAAATTAGAAAACCAACCATTGTTAATTTTAAGATCCTCTTTAGGACTCATTGGTGTTTTGCTAAATATTTATGCCATAGACCATATGGTACTAAGTGACGCAGACATGTTAATGAAATTAAATCCATTTTGGACTATTATTCTATGTGCACTATTTCTAAATGAACGCGCTAGAAAATACCAAGTTATTGCAATGATTGTCGCAATAGCAGGTGCAATTTTCATTATCAAGCCATCATTTAATTCAGATATGACACCAGCGATTATTGGTCTATTATCAGGATTATTTGCTGCAGGTGCCTATACTTGTCTGAGACCTCTAGGTAAACGTGAAAAAGCTTATACAACTGTATTCTATTTTTCATTTTTCTCTACAGTAGTACTTATACCTTTTGTTATTTTCACGTATGAACCAATGAGCATAACACAAGTAATCATATTATTGTTATCTGGTGTTTTTGCTACTGTTGGTCAGTTCGGAATAACGATAGCTTATAGTTACGCTGCTGCTAAAGATATTTCAATCTTTGTATACGCGTCAGTTGTATTTAGTGCATTACTAGGTTTTATAATTTTCAAAGAGTCACCTGACTTATTAAGTTACCTTGGCTATATCATTATATTCCTTGCTGGGTATTATATGTTCAAAAAAGCTCAAAGAAATCCAAAACCAGAAGAATCAATAGAAAAAGGAGAATCATAAACAATGTCAGAAGGCAGAAAAAAAGAAGATTTAAAAGATATAACATTATTAGGAAACCAAAACAATCAATATTATGACCAATATAATCCAGAAGTTCTAGAAGTGTTTGATAATAAACACCAAGGCAGAGATTATTTTGTTAAATTTAACTGTCCTGAGTTCACATCATTGTGCCCTATTACAGGACAACCTGATTTTGCTGCAATTTATATCTCATATATACCAAATGTAAAAATGGTAGAATCTAAATCTTTAAAACTCTACTTATTTAGTTTTAGAAATCATGGAGATTTCCATGAAGATTGTATGAATGTTATCATGAATGACTTGATTGAATTAATGGATCCACATTATATAGAAGTTTTAGGTAAATTCACACCAAGAGGCGGTATTTCAATTGACCCATATACTAATTATGGTCGCCCAGGTACAAAGTATGAAGAAATGGCTGAATATCGTATGATGAATCATGACTTATATCCTGAAAACATCGATAATAGATAACAGACCATAATTCCAATATATATAGTAGAAATTGAGACATTAGCCTCAATTTCTCAAAAACAAACGCCCAATCCGCTAGTTAAATACGGATTGGGCGTTTGTTATATTTTAATTTATAGCGCTTGCTTAATACGAGTGTTTCTATAGCCTCTCAAGTATGAATATGCACTTTTTTCACCTTTCTATGCAATTCAACATATTTTTAGACGTTATAAAGAAAACGCTTACAATAATTTTAACTTTTTCACTTTCTTTATAAAGCCTGAAATGAAAGGGTTTAATTATTTTAAATAGTCATTATTGTATGAATATTATCAATATTTACCTTGTATTTTTATTAGCAAACGATTACAATTTAATATGTGCTATTTTTAAGTACAACACAATTTAATATAGTTTATAATGAGGGGAATTAAAAAATGGATAACAAACATTATTCAAAAGAGGAAATCATTCAAAGTACGCCACGTACTGGTTTTTTCGGTCATCCTAAAGGTTTATCAACTTTGTTCCTTACTGAGTTCTGGGAAAGATTCAGTTATTATGGAATGAAAGCCATCCTTGCTTACTACATATACTATTCAGTAGCTAAAGGCGGATTTGGTATAGACCAAGGTTTAGCACTACAAATTGTCTCAATTTACGGAGCACTAGTATACATGAGTGGTGTTATCGGTGGTTGGATTGCTGATAGAATTACAGGTACTCGTCATGCCCTATTCTATGGTGGTATTCTAATCATGATAGGTCATATCTTACTATCATTACCAAATAACTTTACTTTATTACTTGTCGCGCTTTTATTCTTAATCATTGGTACAGGTTTATTAAAACCGAATATTTCATCAACAGTTGGTCTGTTGTATGAGAAAAATGACCCAAGATTGGATTCAGCGTTCACAATTTTCTATATGTCTATTAACTTAGGTGCATTAATTTCACCATTAATCATTGGATGGTTACAAGTAAATGTCGGATTCCACGCAGGCTTTGCAGTGGCAGCTGTAGGTATGTTCGTTGGTTTAGTTATTTACTTTATTACAAATAAAAAATATTTAGGTTTAGCTGGTATTGAAGTACCCGATCCACTTAATAAAGAAGAGAAAGCTAGAATAACTAAAATCGTAGCGATAGTTGTGATTATTGCCGCAATTGTTTGTCTCATTTTAAGTTTATTCGACCAATTAACTTTACCTAACTTTGCAAACTTCATTTCAGTATTAGGTGTATTATTACCTATTTATTACTTTATTAAAATTACAACAAGTAAGAAAACTGAAGACTATGAGCGTTCAAGAGTGTATGCTTATATACCGTTATTTATTGCAGCTGTTGCATTCTGGATGATTCAAGAACAAGGATCTACAGTGTTAGCTCAATTTGCTGATACAAAAACTGAATTAAGCATGGCGAAACTAACTGGTGGTGCTATTGATTTCAATATTCCAGCAGCATGGTTCCAATCACTTAATCCATTTTTCATTATTTTACTTGCACCTGTATTCTCAGTATTATGGGTAAAACTTGGTAAATTTAATCCACCAACTGTTTATAAATTCGCAATTGGTGTCCTATTCGCAGGATTATCATATATTATTATGGTCATCCCATTATCAAGTGATTCTTCAATCATTCACCCAATTTGGTTATTCGGTAGTTTCTTATTAGTTACTATAGGTGAGCTTTGTCTTTCACCTATTGCACTGTCAACTACAACTAAATTGGCACCTAAAGCTTTCACTGCTCAAATGATGAGTGTTTGGTTCTTATCAAACGCGATGGCTCAAGGTATTAACGCGCAAATGGTTAAATTATATACAAGCATAAGTACGAACGATTACTTCCTATACTCTGGTATAGTGGCAATCGTAATTGCAGCATTATTAATGGTTGCAAGTCCTAAAATCAAAACACTTATGGCTGGTGTTAAATAATATAAAGAAGACCGAGACAAATTTATGTTTCGGTCTTCTTTTTATATTATATTTTTTTGAATATTCATAATATTAGAACTTATACAAATTTTATTGAATTTTTTATTTTAGAGGTTTAAACTATTCTTTAAACTTACCTAAAAATTGGGGGAGAGTTTAGAAAGGAAGCGATTTTTATGGTCAAAATGACGCGCGAGGAAATGGTTGAAACTGTTCCTCAACATGGATTTTTTGGGCATCCACGCGGCTTAGGCATACTGTTTTTTGTTGAATTTTGGGAACGTTTCAGTTATTACGGTATGCGTGCTATTTTGCTGTACTATTTATACTTCTCCGTAAGTCAAGGCGGACTAGGATTAGATAAAATTACTGCTCAGCAAATTATGGCAATGTACGGCTCACTGATATTTATGACAGGTATTCTAGGTGGTTGGGTTGCAGATAGATTACTTGGTTCGAGAAGATCCTTACTCTTAGGTTCTATATTGATTATGTTCGGTCACGTTGTATTATCTTTACCATTTGGATTGGGCGCATTTTTAATCTCTATGATTCTTATTATTGTCGGGTCAGGCTTAATGAAGCCAAATATTTCTAATGTTGTAGGTGGCCTATATCACAAAAATGATAATAGATTAGATGCGGGATTTGTTATTTTCTATATGTCAGTTAATATGGGGGCTTTATTATCACCTCTTATTATTGACAAAGTACGTTTGAATGTTGGTTTCCACCAAGGTTTCTCTATTGCAGCATTTGGTATGTTCTTAGCTTTAATAGCATACGTACTATTCCAAAGAAAAAGTCTTGGTGAAGTAGAGAACTTCCCTTCAAACCCTTTAAATCATAAAGAAAAAATTAAATACTCTAAAATATTTACATATAGTACGATAGGTATTCTTATATTATTAGGTATTTTATACTTAGTTGATCAACTTACATTTAATTCTATAAGTTTAATTGTCTTAATAGTCGGAATAGTAGTACCATTTATTTACTGGTCTATTATGTACCGAAGTCCAGATATTGATAGTACCGAGAAATCTCGATTGTTAGCTTATGTACCACTATTCTTAGCTTCAGTACTTTTCTGGAGTATACAAGAACAAGGTTCAAACGTTCTAGGTGTATTTGCTCAAGAGAAAACACAATTAGATTTATCTGTGTATGGTATTAACTTCGAAATTCCAGCTGGTTGGTTCCAATCAATCAACCCATTTTTCATCGTAATATTTGCACCAATTATTTCAATGCTATGGCAAAAATTAGGTAAATATAACCCTTCTACACCTCTTAAATTTGTAATTGGTCTTACTTTTGCAGGTGTGTCATTCATTGCGATGATGATTGCGGTGTCTATGCAACAAACTGAGTTAATGAATCCTATATGGCTAATTTTAAGTTTCTTCTTATGTGTAATTGGAGAGCTATGTTTATCTCCTACAGGATCAAGTGTTTCTGTGAAACTTGCACCAAGAGCATTCTCTGCACAAATGCTAAGCTTATGGTTCTTAACTAACGCAACTGCACAAGGAATCAACGGACAACTTGTAAAATTAATAAAACCATTAGGACACCAAAATTACTTCGGTCTTATTGGTGCAATCGCAATTGTTGTAGCATTAATTGTGCTTGCTATGACACCAAAAATCAAAAAACTTATGCAAGGTATACATTAAAAGAAGCCCAATCAATAGATTGGGCTTCTTTTATCATTTATATTGAGTTTGTTAGCTTAATTCTTGTGATATTAAATAATGAAATACCACAATTACTTTATAGATTCGGATAAGTTTTTCTGTTTATTGTATTCTCCATTTTCACCTAAGAAGTATTCTTCTACTTCTTTCCAATTGTATACTTTTGGCCACTTATCATAATCAATATTATGTGCTGCTGCATACATAATTGAATGATTATTAAAGCTTTCTAATTGTCTAGGATTGTCATCGATTAAGTAATCTGTATTTACAATTCCTTTATCACCGCAAAATACAAAATGTTGTGGATCAATAAATGGTAAGTGTTCTCTTAACCAAGCATATTTATCAGCAAATGATGTAGGTACGTCCATTGCAGCTGTAACGATAAAAACATCATAATATTCGTTTAATTTTCTTACAACATCTACAGCATCATCAAATACTTCTAAATCTCTGAAAAATCCATCTTCCCTAAGAATATCAGTTAAAATACCTTGGTGTTCAGGCATCATATTTCTAATTTTACTACCTTTTAGTTCTTCCATAGTAACGTTTGAAGAAGTTTCTTGATTATAACGCATTAATAATTTTTTAATTGTATCAACTAACACTTCATCCATATCAATACCGATTGTTTGTTTCGCCATTATACCTTCTCCTTTTATATCTCATGTATACTATTATAACAAAGAACTTATTCACTTTCCTTTTTTATGAATTCACTTTTTCGAAAAAGGTTTCTAATACTTTAATCATTTTATCATTATGCTCACTAAAACCAACTGTAATACGAACCCCATTAGGAAACGGCCTTGTGATAAAACCTTCTTTTAATAATTGATCGTATAGTTCTTGAGGTTTATCTGTGTTTACGAATACAAAGTTTGTTTGACTGTCGTATAAATGTTCTTTAAATGAAGAATTTAAGAATTTTTCAATTTCAGTTCTATTCTTGTTAGTAATATCTTTTAAATATTCTTGATCTTGTAACGCTGCGTTAGCTGCAACTGCGGATAGTGACGTTACATTGAAAGGTAGACGAACAATATCAAGTTGGTTGAGTAATGATTCATCGGCAATCGCATATCCAATTCGTTGTGATGCTAAGCCATATGCTTTAGAAAATGTTCTTAATACAACAACTTGTTTATATTTATCTAATAATTCTAAACTTCTAGGCATATCTTCAGCAACAGCGAACTCTATGTATGCTTCATCAATTAACACGATAATATTATCTGGAACTTTTTTAATAAACGATTCTAGTTCCTCGTGTGGTAAATATGTTCCAGATGGATTGTTAGGATTACAAATCCATATTAATTTCGTCTTATCAGTAATTTCTTCGTACATTGCATCTAAATCAAAATAACCATTATTAAGTGGCGTCGTCTTAACTTGTGCACGTTCAATGACAGCATGATGTTTATATTGTCCAAACGTCATATCACTCGTTAATATTTCATCATCTGCTTCTAATACTGCTCTAGAAATAATCATGATAACTTCATCTAAACCAGATCCAAAAAATATTTGTTCTTTCTTCACGTTTAAAAACTGACTCAAAGTATCTTTTACATCAAATTGTTTCACTTCTGGATAATAAAATAACTCATCTAGACTTTCTTGTATTGCATCTTTAACTTTCGGAGAAGGGCCGTACAAATTTTCATTTGAAGCAAGCTTTACCATATCCCCTTCAATGCCGTACTTTTCTTTTAGTTGCCTTGGTGATAAACCAGGCTGATAAGCCTGTAACTCTTTTAATTGTTGCTTCATATCCTATGACCTCCATATTTAAAAATAAGTGTGACATAGAAATCTATTCGTTCTCATAAAATTTCTATGTGTCACTCCGTTAAAGATAACTAGATTGAAAGGCTTGATACAAGGACATTTTCAAACCAGATATCCATTGCAAATATAACATTTAAGGCTGAGTCATTTGTTTATGTCTCAGCCTCAATTAAATAATATTATAGACCTAACCATTTTCATAAATCAATGGCTTTAGTCAATTAGATTATTCTTCTTTAAATATTCTTCTGCAACTTGATATGCATCTTCATCTTTTACCGTAACACGATAATTCATTTCTTGCATTTCTTCGTCACTAATTTTACCTTTTAATTTGTTCATTGCTTTCACTACATCAGGATGCTTTTCAACAGTTTCTTTTTTCATCATTGGTGCGCCTTGATATGGTGGGAATAACTTTTTGTCATCTTCTAATACAACCATGCCATATTCTTTTAATTCAGCATCTGTTGAATATGCATCTATTAAGTCAATATCATTACTTTCAATCGCTTGATAACGTAATTTAGGTTCCATTGTTTTTACATCATTGAATTTCAAGTTGTATTTATTTTGAATGCCTTTATAACCATCTTCACGGTCGTTAAATTCTAGCGTAAAGCCTGGTCTAATATCATCTTCAACTTTTTTCAAATCAGAAATAGTTTTTAAATTATGTTTTTTAGCATATTCTTCTTTAACTGCTAAAGCATACGTGTTGTTGTATTTCATAGGTTCTAACAATTGCATATCAAATTTCTTTTCTAAACTATCATTTGCTTGATTATATACATCTTTTTCTGTTGTTGATTTAGGTGTTTCTTTAGTTAATTCTCCTAATACAGTACCAGTGAATTCAAGATATCCGTCCACCTCATTAGATTTTAAAGCATTAAATAAGAATGAAGTCTTACCCATTCCAGCCTTCACATTTACCGTATTATCTGTTTCATCTTCAATTAAAATTTTATACATATTTGTGATAACTTCTGGTTCAGAGCCTAATTTACCTGCTAATGTAATTTTTTCACCTTTTTGTCCAAATAAAGGAGCGATAATTGTTATTAAGAAAACAAGTAAAATTGCGCCTAGAATAATAATCGATTTCTTGTATGAAATTTTCTCTAACATTCTTAAGAATACGTCGAAGAATATAGCAAGAATTGCAGCTGGTATCGCACCTAATAATATGAGTGATGAATTATTACGATCAATACCGAGTAAAATTAAATCCCCTAGTCCTCCTGCACCAATTAAAGCTGCTAACGTAGCAGTACCAATAATTAATACCATAGCTGTTCTAATACCAGCCATCATTACTGGCATAGCGAGTGGTAATTCGACTTTAGAAAGTCTTCTACCTGTTTTCATTCCTATACCTCTAGCCGCTTCAATAAGGGAAGGATCTACTTCTTTGATTCCTGTATATGTATTTCTTAAGATTGGTAATAATGCGTAAATAACCAATGCAATTATAGCTGGAATACGACCAATACCAAACAATGGAATCATCAACCCTAGCAAGGCTAGCGAAGGGATTGTTTGGAGAACTGCCGCAATGTTAATTACAACTTCAGCAATTTTATCTGTTTTCGTAAGTAAAATACCTAATGGAACAGCGATAACAACTGCAATAAGTAAAGCAATAAACGATAATTGAATATGTTCCAGTAACGTTTCTAGCAATTGTCCTTTTCTACTAGATAATGTTTCGAATAATACATTCATTATGAAACACCTCTATTCTTATCAGCTAAGTAACTAAAAACATACTGCCTAGTTACAATATGGCTTGGTTCCTCTTCGCCTTTATCCATTACAATTGCTTCATGTTCAGCTAACAATCCATATATATCATCAATGGTTTGTGTTGGTGTTACTTTAGGATAAACATCTATAGAAGTTGGATGAACTTCTGAAATAGGTTGCGCGATATCTCCTAACTGTACTTGTTTTAGTACATGAGCATCCATATTACCAATAAATGATTTAACAAATTCATTTTTAGGATGGTGAATAAAATCTTCTGTTGTGCCAATTTGCTCAACATGTCCCTCATTTAAGAGGCAAATACGGTCTCCCATTTTCATCGCTTCTTCTATATCATGTGTGACAAAGATAATTGTCTTGTTAATTTTAGATTGCAACTTCAGTACATCATCTTGTAAATTTTTACGACTAATTGGATCTAAAGCGCTGAATGGTTCATCCATAAGTACTACCGGCGGATCTGAAGCCAAGGCTCTTATAACACCGATTCTTTGTTGTTGTCCACCTGATAATTCACTAGGGTATCGATCTCTAAATGTATCTGGGTCTAACCCTACCATATTCAATAATTCATCAACGCGTTTTGCAATATCTTGTTTTTTCCACTTTTTCATTTCAGGTACTTGTGAAATATTTTCTTTAATCGTCATATGTGGGAATAAAGCAATTTGTTGTAATACATAACCTATATCCCATCTCATTTCAGAAACATCATAATCACTAATTGGTTTATCATTAAAATAAATATATCCATCTGATAAATGAATCAAGCGATTAATCATTTTAAGCGTCGTTGTTTTCCCACACCCCGACGGCCCGATTAATACAAAAAATTCCCCTTTATCTACGTTGAAACTAACGTTATCAACCGCTTTTTTAGTACCATATAATTTTGAAACATTTTTAAATTTAATCATCCCAATATACCCCACATTTCCTTTTATTGTTCAAAATTAGATTTATCTTTATAATCATTTACCCTCAATAAACAATAAAATTCATTGTTTTTTAAATTGGTTGTTTATATTTTTTAATTGTATCAATAAATATTGGACAATAGTGTTTTAATTTATAACTACCTATTCCATCTATCATAATCATTTCTTTTTTAGATTCAGGTAGGCGTTTCGCAAATTGTTCTAAAATTTGGTCAGAAAAGATAGATAACGGGGATACTTCTAACTCTTTACTTAAGTCTTTTCTAACTTCAACTAGACGATTAAATAATGAGCGGTCTACATCTGTTATTGTTTGTATATCTACAATCTCTTTAGGTTTAGATTTAAATGGTGTTGTCATAATTTGTACATTACCTCTTAAAACTTCCATCGCTGATTGGTCAACACTCAATACTTCTTTATATTCATTTAAATATCCTTTAAACCTTAACTCGTCTAATAAATGGTGACATTCGTTTGTAGTATAATCTTTTAGTATTCCATAAGTACTTAGCTCTTCATACCCTAAAGATGTTATCTGAGTTGATTTCTCACCTCTAAGTACTTGTATAATCATATTCCTTTTTTCTTGTTGTTTTAATCTCGCAATGCAACTTAAAATTTTCTGTGCTTCAGTAGTCATATCGTATGATTTTTTAGCTTCTAAACAACTTGAACATCTTCCACACTCTTCAAGTTTTTCATCAGGGTTGAAATAATGAATCATCATCGCTTCAAGGCATTTCGTTGTCTTCGTGTATTGAATCATTTGTCTTAACTTCTCGCCTTGTTTTTCTTTATATTCATCATCCGCTTGGCTAGAAGAAATAAAGAATTTTTGTAAATCAATATCTCTATCAGAGAATAGCAATATACATTCACTGTCTAATTGATCTCGTCCTGCTCTACCTGCTTCTTGATAATAAGACTCGATGTCTTGAGGCATATTATAATGAATCACAAATCTCACATTAGATTTATCTATTCCCATTCCGAAAGCATTGGTAGCGACTGCTAATTTTATATCATCATCTATAAATTTTCTTTGTGCACGTTCTCTTTCTTCTTTCGGCAAACCAGCGTGATACATAACATTTTTTATATCTAAATCGTCAAAAGTCTCACTAAGTTGTTCTACTTGTTTTCTTGTTGAACAATAAATGATGCCTGATTGATTAATATGACTTTTTACATAATCTTTGACGAAGTTCAATCTTTGGTACGTACTATTTACTTTAAATGTTAAATTTTCACGTTTAATAGAAGTTTCAACAATATCTTGTTCTGCTATTCCTAGTTTCTGTGAAATATCTTCTTGTACTTCTTGAGTAGCCGTAGCAGTTAATGCAACTAATCTAAAATGATGTGGTAAACTCATAACATGAGTTATCACTTCTTGATAACTCGGCCTAAAATCATGTCCCCATTTAGATATACAATGGGCTTCATCAAATGCTATAAGTTGAATATTACATTTATTTATTAATTGTACAAATTGTGGTTGATTAAAGCGCTCTGGTGCAATATATAGGAATTTAACTTGTCCTGAAACAAGTTCTCTTTCTACTCTATTCTTCTCTTTATTTGTTAATGTACTATTTAAAAATTCAGCTTTAATCCCCATAGACCTTAAGCTGTCAACTTGGTCTTTCATTAAGGAGATTAAAGGACTGATGACAATTGTTACGCCATCTAAATAAAGTCCTGGTACTTGATAACAAATTGATTTACCTCCGCCAGTCGGCATAACACCTAATGTTGGTCGATGATCAATCACTTTATCAATAATTTCTTTCTGTCCATCTCTAAATTGTTGATACCCAAAGTATTCTTTTAAAATATTTTGCATCTATATTACACCTCTATATGCTTATAATCTGTCTGATAAGGATGACCAACGCATATAATCCTCTTCATATTGCGTTTCAATCGATGTCTTTTCTTGAGTCAATTCGTTTAATTTCTCATAGTTTGTAGCGTTATCTATCATTTCTTGTTCTATTTCTTCTAATCTTGTTTCGATATATTCTATATTATTTTCTAATTCTTCTAGTTCTCTTTTCTCTTTGAATGATAACCTTGCGTTCGCTTTTGGTTTCTCTTCTTGTTTAACTTCAGCTTTATGTTGTTGATTAGCTTTTTTATCTAATTCACGTTTATAAGCTAAATAATCTTCAAAAGTGCCTAACAATGGTTCTACTTGTTTATCATGTATATACCAATATTTATTAGCCACTTTATTTAAGAAGTATCTATCGTGACTAACTGTAATTACAGTTCCGCCAAATTCTGTAATATACGCTTCTAAAATTGTAAGTGTTTCTGTATCTAAATCATTAGTCGGTTCATCTAGTATAAGAACATTTGGTTCATGGACTAATAATTTTAATAAATATAAACGTTTTTGCTCTCCACCTGAAAGTTTATTAATTTGAGTACCATGTGTTTGACTAGGGAATAAGAAACGTTCTAGTAACTGCGTAACAGATACTACAGTACCATCTTTTTCTTTTGCCACTTCACTTTCTGCTCTTAAGTAATCAATCATTCTTTCATCAGAACTCAAACTATCATCTTGTTGTTTGAAATAAGCAATTTTAACAGTTTGACCAGTAATTAAGTTGCCTTGATATGACTGATCTAAACCACTAATAATGTTAAGCAAAGTCGTTTTACCCACTCCATTTTCACCGACAATACCTATTCGGTCTCCTTTTTGTATGATTGTAGTGAAGTTTTCAAATAGTGTTTTATCACCTATAGATTTTGTAATGTCTTCTAGCTCAAATACTTGTTTCCCTAATCGAGAATGAGCTAAGTTAAGACTTGCTTCACCTTGAGTTTTCTTATTAGATAAATCTTCTTCTAGAGTATTAAATCTTTGTATTCTCGCTTGTTGTTTAGTAGATCTTGCTTTAGCGCCTTGTCTCATCCAATGTAATTCTTGTCTATATAGTGCTTTTTTCTTTGTATGTTGTTGAGCTTCTATTTCTTCTTTTTCTGCTCTTGCTTGAATATATGCTTCATAATTACCAGGATAACTTGTCAGTTTTCCATTAGACAACTCAACGATACGTGAAGCAACTTGATTTAAGAAGTGACGATCATGCGTAACGAACATAATGGTATGTGGGTATTGTTTAATATAATTTACAAGCCATTCTATACCTTCTATATCTAAATGGTTTGTTGGTTCATCTAATAAAAGCAAATCAGGTTTACGTATTAATTCTTTAGCTAATGCTACACGTTTCTTCTGACCACCACTTAATTCAGATATTTTTTTGTGGTAGTCATTTATACCTAATTTTGATAAAATTGTTTTGACCTCTGCACTGTAATCCCAGGCGTTCAATCTATCCATATGAGATTGATATTCCATCATTAAATCAAGGTCTTTAGATTCACCAGTTTGTTGATATTTATTCAATGCATTTTCATAATTTGCTATAACCTTCGTCATCTCTGTTTCATTATTTAGTACTTCATCTATTACAGATAAAGTTCCATTTAATTCAGGTTTTTGGCTAGCATATGCAATTTGATATTGATTAGGGTAAGATGTCTTTGCATCATAATCATCATCTATATTCGCGATGACCTTTAGCAAAGTACTCTTACCAGTTCCGTTAATGCCAACAAGTCCTATTCGTTCTTTATAAGAAATGGATAAATCCAAATCATTAAATATAACTTTATCACCATATTGTTTATTAAGGTGTTCAATTTTATATGCTTCCATGTTTTTACATCCTTTAGTTTTCTCAGTTTTCAATTAATATATTATACACTCTTTTTACAATAAAAGATACGAAGGAGCACAAACAATGCAAGAGTTTTTTACAACGCTTCCACCATATTTACAAGCATTATTAGCAGGTATTATCACTTGGCTACTTACAGCTTTTGGATCGTCATTTGTTTATTTATTTAAGAACATAGATACAAAAGTTATAAATACAATGCAAGGGTTTGCAGCAGGTGTGATGATAGCTGCTAGTTTTTGGTCTTTATTACAACCTTCTATAGATCAAAGTTCAGATTCAGCCATGCCTTGGTTACCAGCTGCAATTGGTTTCTTACTAGGTGGGGTTTTCATTAGATTATTAGACTTTGTCATTCCACATGCGCACCAAAATGCACCTGATAAAAGCCAAAGAGTTGAAGGACCAGACACTAAACTTGGAAAGAATACATTATTATTCTTAGCCATCACTCTACACAATATTCCTGAAGGTATGGCAATAGGTGTAGCTTTTGGAGGTGTTGCTACAGGTAATGAAGGTGCTACTTTATTAGGTGCACTTGGTTTAGCGATTGGTATTGGTATACAAAACATACCTGAAGGCGCAGCATTATCTATGCCTATACGTGCCTCTGGTCTTTCAAGGTGGAAAGCATTTAACTATGGACAAGCTTCAGCGCTAGTTGAACCAGTATTTGCAATGTTAGGCGCATTATTAGTAGTTCTTGCCACGCCTATATTACCGTATGCATTAGCTTTTGCAGCAGGTGCGATGATATTTGTTGTCGTTGAAGAATTAATACCAGAATCACAATCAGGAAATAATACAGATTTAGCAACATTAGGATTAATGGGTGGATTTACGATTATGATGATATTAGATGTTGCATTAGGATAAACAGCAAATTGAACAATAAAAATAAGCATATCACTTTTCAACTAATATATTAGTTAAGTGATATGCTTATTTATTTTAAATTAAGACTTATGTCTCAAACTATTTTTCTTATTCTTCTTGATAGCCATTGCCAGATTTATATTCATAGCTTGATGGTTTTATTTTCTTGAAGTCTGGATTGTCATAGAATCTGAATAAGTCACCATGTAATAACTGATCTGACAATTCAAGTTCTTTTTCTACTTTATTTTTATTTTCTTGTAAGTCTTGCGGTTTAGTCTTCATCGGTTTGTTAGTCTTATTATCATAAACTGCGCTACCTATTGATTTATACTCAGGTGTAATGAAGTCACCATTTCTAAATGCTACTGTTTCATCGTGACCTTTTGATAATAAGTCTGTACCAAACATGATGTAGTTACTAGCGTCAATGCCTAATACATCTAGTAATGTAGGCATAACGTCTACTTGACCACCATAAGTTTCATCAACTCCACCTTCTAATCCAGGAACTTTCATAAAGAACGGTGTTCTATTTAAGTCCATAAATTTAGCAGGTGTAATCTCATCTTCACCTAATAGGTTTGCCATGGCTTTGTTATGGTTCTCAGAGATACCATAATGGTCACCGTAAATCATTATAACAGAGTCATCATAAAGACCTTCTTTTTTAAGTTGATTCACAAATTCTTCTAACGACTCATCTAAATAACGCGCTGTTTGAACGTAACCATCAAGCGTCGCACTACCTGTGTTTGGTTTTTCAATCGTTGCATCTTCTTTACTTAATGTAAATGGATAATGGTTAGTTAACGTAATTAAATGAGAGTAGAATGGTTCTTTCTGCTCTTTAAGATGTGCAATCGACTCGTCGAAGAACACTTTATCTTTAAGACCTAAGTTTTCTTGATTCTCTTGTTTCATGTCGTAATACGTTGCATCATAAAACTTATCAACACCAAAATGTTTATACACTTGATCTCTATTCCAGAATGTTTTGTAGTCACCGTGCATCACAGATGTTTCATAACCTTGTTTCTGGTTTAAAATCGCTGGTAGAGATTGATAAGTGTTATCTCCTTTTAATGAGAAAGCTGAACCTTGCGGAAGCCCGTAAATACTATTATCCATCGTTAACTCTGAATCGGCAGTCTTACCTTGTCCAGTTTGATGGAAAAAGTTTGGATAATATTTATATCCTTTATCACCTTTAGCAAGTGAGTTCAAGAATGGTGTAACTTCTTCCCCATTAACTTTAAAATCAATTAAGAATGATTGGAAACTTTCTAAATGAATTTTAATGACGTTTTTATCTTTGGCTATACCAAATGTTTCTTTACTAGGTTTTTGATATTTTTGCTTAGCATAATTTTTAACTTCAGTTAGATCATCTTCACTAGCTAACGCTTTTTGAGAGTTATTTTGAACTGTTTTAACACCATCATATACTGTGAAATTATATGGACCTAAATATTTAACTAAATATTTATGATCGAATGTTCTAGTAAGTAATTCTGGTCTATCAGCTTCAGCAAAAGCCAAATTTAAAAATGCTAATGCTACCGCAACGCCCATTACTACTGGAACGAACTTCTTAGGGAATGCTTTTGTATTAAGCCACTTGCTCTTAAATACAAGAACAAATAAGAATATAATCGTATCAGTGAAGTAAATAAAGTCGTACCATGAGAATGAACTATATACAGCACCAGACATAGATTCAACGTTACTTACTTGGTTCAATGTACTAAATGTTAAAAAGTCAGAGAAGAATCTAAAGTACACAACATTCGCATATAACAGGAATGTTAGTATAAATCCTCCTATGAAAATAAACCAATAAGATTTACGTCCTTTAAAGAATAAAAACACACTTAATATTAATGCAACTAAGCTATATGGGTTCATTAATAGTATTAAATTTTGTACTAGTCCCTTTACCCCAAGTGACAAGTCCACATAATAGGCAAAATAAGTCTTCAACGCAATCGCTAAAACGGTTAGCAAGAAGAACGTAAAGACGCCTATCTTCCTATTTTTTGATTTCATACCTTTCCTCCGTATCTCAACTCACATCAATTTCCTTTATAAATTCATTACAAATTATTGACCGTTGTAATATTCTTGTAATATTAATAGATGTTCAGTATTATAATTTATACTACTTTACAAAAAAATTCAACTAAAAACCTATATCTACCACAAAAAATGTGTAAAAGTACATATAACCGTCACATTTTTTGTTTCGATTGTTTTTGCATTTCTTCTTGTAATTTATATTTTATGCCTGTCTTTATTTGTTTTACAAATTGTGCATGTTTTTTCATATTTTTTTCAGCTTCTTCAATACTTAATGTCCTAAAGATTATTTTGGAACCTTGTTTTTTCTGTGCAAGTTTATCTATGTGATATGAGGCAATAGTCCCTAGTTGAGGGTAGCTTGATAATGATTGATGATCATTCAACATAATAACGAGTTGATTTTCTTCATTTAATAAAACTGTACCTTTTTTAACGCTTAAGAATGATTGATCGTTAATTTCTCTATTAACGATTGATTCTCCCTCTAACGTTAATCCTGTTCTATTAAAACGATTGGATACCTTATACACTCTATTTTCTAGATTTTTTATTTCATCTTGTTTGAAATGTGACATACCTTCTCCTGAAATAATATGGAAGATGTCCGTGAAATAATTTAAAGCAAGTGTATATTGGTCTATACCCCAATCTGCCGTTTTAGTTTCTTCTAAATTGGCGAATAGTTTCTTTTGTAATGGTGAATAATTTCTAAAAAGCTCTATTTCATCGCCTTGTTGCAATAAACGTCCTTTATGTCCACCCATTCCTAATCTAATACTAGTAGATTTTGAACCTAACCATTCATCAGCCACTATTCCCCCTGCTATTGCAAGATATACCCTAGTACCTTTATGAGCATCCTCAAAACTGAGTACTTCTCCTTTATTCATTAAATGAATTTTATACGGTAATATTTTCTTGTCATCACGATATGCAGGAAAATGTGCACCGGTAATTGCAATTAATGTTGGTTCTGTGAATTGTATACTCGGCATTTTAAAAGTCATTTCTAACAATGCTTCATCTTCATCATTACCTACTAACATATTTGCTAATCTATGATTAAGTTGATCAATGGAACCATTTTTCACGATACCAATATGTTGGAATTTTTGTCTACCTAAATCTTGAATTGAAGTGTATAGACCAGGTTCTCTCATAATTAGTGACATGGTTTATACCCTCCACTCTCAATTGTTTCTCTATCTACAACATTTAAAACAACATCGTCACCAAAGTTTAATTTACATTTACTTTCTTCTCTATCAAACATTTCAACTTCTGTCCAACCTATAACTGGCCAACTACCATTTGTATCTGTAGTCGTAATAAAAAGCTTATCTCTTTCAATACATAAAGATCCTTTAAGAATAAATTGTTTATAACCCGAATTTTTAGAATGCAATCTGTGGCTTAACCCCGATAAGTATGGACAGCCTGGTGTGTGGCCAATCATAGAAACAAAGTATGTTCTTGATTCTAAAACTTGTATTTGTTCTTCATCTGACAAATCAGTTAGACCGTCAAAATCAAGCCCATATATCCCGCCTACAACCACATCGATTTCAACAGCAGTCTTACGAACTTCTCTATCCTTTAAGTCTTCTTTCTTTTTCTTAATTATACCTTCTATTAATTCATGCATATAATTGAAAGGTTGAGAAATATCATGATTCATCATCATATTATATGGGTGATAAACAACCATTAAACTATTTTCACTTGGTATAACCTCATCGATAAATGGCATATTTTTGTTTAGTATGTCCATTCTAAATTCATTTATTTCGTGCGTTAATTGTCTAGAAGGTTCTCTATCACTCATAACAGTTAGAGCAGAATCACCTTTAGGATATATGCGCATATAAAGACACCTCATTCTGTTTCGCTATATCATGTACCATTACTTGCGATAAAACACATCTGTTAAGTCTATAAAAACAGACGTAATTTGATTAACAAATAAACCTACAAATAATATTGATATCGCAAATCCTATATATAGAAAAGCAAAACTCTTCTTATTATTGTTTCTTCTCAAATGTGTTAACACAATATTCTTCATGTAAAAAACAACTAAAATGATAATTATTAAATATAATAATGCTAAGAACATTTATTTTCACCCGTCCTTATAAGATGGTATCTATTTTACTATTTGTCATCATAGATTGCCATCAAAATTTTAAATCTATCTCTATCCATTCTCTCAAACTATTAATCATAAACAGTTTAATTTTACGATTTTTAATACCATCTAATAACATATCCTTATTTATAATTCGTTCTTTTATTATTTCATCTCTTAGTAAAGATTGTCTCATACATCCATTTAAAATTTGATTACTAAATGGTGGTGTGAAGTAATCACCATCTTCAAAAATAACGACATTTCCAATATCAAACTCGGTTATTTGATTTTCTTCATTATAATATAATACAACATTCGTTTCATGTGAGTGTTCAAAATGCTTTCGCGCAGTAGTCTTATTGATTGTATATAACGTCGGAACTTCTTTAGCAAGCATTAATTGTGCTGTAAATGGTTTATTAGTATTACTCAATTCATTTATTTCCACTTGAAAATCTCCTAAGCGGTCCAATTCAATCCTTAACTTATATGTACCATTTGAGTGATTTTCTAAAGCGGTATCCAGTACATCATCCCATTGATTACGGTTAAAAGGGATATTCAATTCAGCAGCGCTTTTTTCAATTCTTCGAGTATGTTCTTTACGCCTGCTTACTTTTCCATTTTCAATACGTATAGTTTCTATTAAATGAACATTTGGATTATCTAGTATTTTTGTTTTCATTTTAAATTCTTTTATTTCTGCGTGAGGATTTGAATCAATTGTTATACCCGCCCCAACACCGTAGATGGATTTATCTTTCTTGTTTTGTATTGTACGAATTGGAACATTAAAAATATTTCTGCCATCAGGTAACATTAAACCGATTGTTCCACAATAAACACCTCTCGGTAATGTTTCAAGTTCATGAATAATTTTCATAGTTGATTCTTTAGGAGCGCCAGTTATCGATCCACACGGGAATAAAGCTTGTAATATATGATATAGACTTTGATTAGAGGAAATTTCGCTATAAATCGTACTCGTCATTTGATATACGGTCTTATATTTCTCAATCATAAATAAATCGGTTGTTTTTACTGTACCTGTTTTAGAAATTTTACTTAAATCATTTCTTAATAAATCCACAATCATAACATTCTCAGCTTTATCTTTATTAGATTGATTAAGAACATCGAAATTAATTTTATCTTCTTCGTTATTTTGTCCTCTAGCAATTGTACCTTTCATTGGTTTCGTAACAATGCAATTATTTTTATTACGATATGGACCAGTTTGGAAGAATAGTTCGGGTGATACCGAAATAATGCTTTCATTATCGTTCTCGATATATGCTTGATAATCACCATTTGATTCATAAGTTAATAATTTAAAATAATGATAAGGTTTTTTTATACGGTTTCCTATTAAACGCGTCGTATAGTTCACTTGATAAGTGTTTCCTTTAATAATTTCATTATGTATGAAATGTATATTAGATTGTATCGTTTCTTCACTATCAACTGGGTGCCAATTTATATTTTTTAAAGATGTTTCATAAGCAGACTCATTTTCAAATTGATTAACAGGACTTTTATAAACTTGTAACGATCCGTAGTTTTCTTGATCATTATATACTTGCAATGCTTTATCGAAAGCTGGCGCACTTTCATAAGGTAAACTTAAGACTACATAATAACCACTACTCTGATAATACTCTGCTTTATTTATTAATTTTTCAACCTCTTCGATAGTATTAGCAACCATATAATAAATAGGTTTTTCAAACTTTAAATTTAATTTTTCTATATTATCTTTATCATTGATATATTTAAATTGTATATGTGCTTTCAACTTCAACACCTACCTTCGTAAGAAAATTTGCAATTTGCTCTTTGCCAAATTCGCTCAAAATAGATTCAGGATGATATTGAACCGCTTCAATTGGTAAGCTTTTGTGTCTTATTGCCATTGGAATATTCCCCTCAACCGTCCATGCTGAAATAATAAATTCATCTGGAATACAAGTATCATCTGCTATTAATGAATGATACCTCGTTACATTAAATGAAGACGGTAAGTTTTGGTATATTCCTTTACCATCATGTTTAATAGCAGCAACATGACCATGAATAGGCTTTTGACCGTTTACTATTTTTCCATTAAACGTAGCTATTAATAACTGAAACCCTAAGCAAACACCTAAAATAGGTATGTGTTTATGTATTTGATACAAATTTTCCATCAGCTTTGGATAATCGTTAGGGTGTCCCGGACCTGGTGAAACAATAACAGATTTAGGGTTTAAACTATTAAGCATATCTATATTGATATCTTCATTTTTATAAATTCTAATTTTTTCATTAATAGTAATAATTTTTAAATATTCGATAATGTTGTATGTAAAAGAATCATGGTTGTCTATCATAATAATCATAAAAATACCTTCACTTTGTTTATTATTTTCAGACCTATCATACCATATCATAAACTTGCTTTTACAATTTGATTGTATTATCATTTGTATATTCAATAAACTAAGAGGTTCCTAGCTCATACCCTCTATAAAAAACTAGACACTTCGTCTACCTTTTTTATAGAAGGCAGGCTTTTTTTATGCCTTTTTAAAGGAGAAAGATTATGTCAGAAACATTAAAAAATGATAAAGCACTTGTCGTTTTTAGCGGTGGTCAAGACAGTACGACATGTATGTTTTATGCGAAAGAAAATTTTAAAGAAGTAGAACTCCTTACTTTTCAATACGGACAAAGACATGATTTAGAAATAGAAGTAGCAGAAAATATTGCTAAAGAACAAGGTTTGAAACATCATATTCTGGACATGTCACTACTTTCACAATTATCTCCAAACGCTTTAACAGATCACAATATGGAAATCGAAAATAATGAAGATGGTATACCAAACACTTTCGTACCAGCTAGAAATTTATTATTCTTATCATTTGCTGGTGCACTTGCTTACCAAATCGGTGCTAAACATATCATCACTGGCGTTTGTGAAACAGACTTTAGCGGTTATCCAGATTGTAGAGATAGTTTTATTAAATCTATGAACTTATCTCTTAATTTATCAATGGACAAAGATTTTGTTATACATACACCTCTTATGTGGCTTAACAAACAAGAAACATGGGCGTTGAGTGATGAATTAGGTGCACTTGATTATGTTCGTGAACGTACATTAACTTGTTATAACGGTGTTATAGCTGACGGATGTGGTGAATGTCCTGCATGCAAATTAAGAAATCAAGGTTTATCACAGTACCTTGAATTGAAAGGAAGTCTATAATGTTACAACAAATATACCCTAGCGTTCAGCATCCATATGCTTTTGAACTAAATAAAGACTTTAATTTTTCAAGCGCACATTACATTCCTTATGAAGAATCTGGAAAATGCCATAATGTTCATGGGCATACATATTTCATTAATTTAACAATCGCTGGTGATGAATTGGACAAAATGGGATTTTTAGTGAATTTCAGTGAATTAAAATCACTTATACACAAGAGATATGACCATCGTTTATTAAATGATTTCGAAGAGTTTAAAGACAACAGCCCTTCAACAGAGCAAGTTGCTCAAACAATATATAATATTGTACAAGAATCATTAGATAATCGTGATAATAAACCTAAATGTGTACAAGTCTTTGTTAGAGAGACACCAACAAGTTATGTCGTTTATCGTCCTGTGAAACAGGGTGAAAATAATGCCTAAAATTCCTGTACTTGAAATATTTGGTCCGACTATACAAGGAGAAGGCTCGGTTATTGGAAGAAAAACCATGTTTGTTAGAACAAGTGGTTGTGATTATAGATGTAGTTGGTGTGATTCAAGCTTTACTTGGGATGGTTCTGCTAAAGACGATATTCGACTACTAGAACCTGAACAAATCCTTTCAGAACTAGATCAACTTGCTCCTAATCAATATCAACATGTCACTATTTCTGGTGGTAATCCAGCTTTAATTAAAAATATCGGCCCTCTTGTTGAAGCATTTAAAGAAAGAAAGATTCAAACTGCGCTAGAAACACAAGGTTCTAAATTTCAAGAATGGATGGTGGATATAGACGACTTAACAATCAGTCCTAAACCACCAAGCTCTGGTATGAAACCAAGTCTACCTATTTTGGATGACGTGATTTCAAAATGTACTAAAGAGAGTTTATCTTTAAAAGTTGTCATATTCGATGATGAAGATTATAAATTTGCTAAAGATATTCACGCTCGATACCCAGACATTCCGTTTTATTTACAAGTTGGAAACCCTTATTTAGATGATAGTGTTTCAAATCACACAGAGAAATTACTAAGTAAATACGAAGAACTTATAGATAAAGTCATGAACGATACACTAAACGATATATATGTATTGCCACAATTGCATACATTACTATGGAGCAATAAAAAAGGCGTATAGCCAGAAGTCTCCAACCCTAGTCATCCTTGCCGGGGTGGGACTACGAAATCTATTTATTAAAATGAGATTTCTGTCCCACCCCCTCTTTTTTATTAGATCCAATCAGTTTATAAATCCCATAAATTGCGACACCCACTATAATATATAACCACCAAGGTATGTATACTTTAGTCATATCTCCAAATGCTATATTTGGTCCTATAATTATAATAGCTGGTATTATCCCTACTATAATTCCACCATATAAGCTTTCTTTTAACATTTTATACTTAGATTTATCAAAAATATATTTTTGAATAATACGAAATAAAGCTTTTACGATAAAGAATCCCGCAATAGGTACTATTATTAACATTGATATTAGCGATAATAGTGATGTTTTATAACCTGCAAAAATACCCGCTATTCCTGAGGTTATGAAGTATATACTATAGAAATAAACCATTCCCATCACAACCATATTCATAATCGCTTTGTTAGATTCATTAGGTAATTCCTCTAAAATTTCATCTGCATGACCTTTCACGTCATGACCAAAGAATTCAATAGCTGATCTACCGTTAGATGTCGCTTCTAGTAAGTGATCTAATACATCATTTAATATTACTTCTGTCTCATGTTCACTTACTCTTAAATCTGTTCGCACATATAATAAAAAATCTTCATAAACTTCTAAATCTTCTTCATTTAATTGTTCACGCTTTTTATTGTTCAAATCAATCAGTTGTTTTGTTGTTTGCGTCATAATCTACACTCCTCGTTAATAGTTCATCGATTGGCCCTTTAATTTTATTCCATTCTCCTGTAACAATTTCTAGTTCTTCTTTACCTTTTTCTGTAATGAAATAATATTTTCTCTTTGGTCCTTGCTCGCTCGGTTTAACTTCACTATAAATAAATTCCTTATTTAATAACCTTAAAAGAATGGGATAAATCGTTCCTTCAGAGACTTCTGCGAATTGAAAATCATTCAATTTCTTAGATAATTCATAACCATACACAGGTTGTGATTGGATGATTGATAATATACATGCGTCTAATAGACCTTTTCTCATTTGTGTTCGAATTGACATGTTTATAACCTCTAATCTTTTATAGCTATTTTGTATTACAAAGTAGCGTAAATTTATCTTATTATAATTTTCATATTTTTGTCAAATCGTAATTGAATTTTAATTGTCATACTATATTTCGTGATTAAATGAATAGAAATTGATATAATTCGAAGATGAGACTATTTTAAGGCAGGAGACAGACATGGCAATCCTAGTTATGATTAATATCATTCTCTGTATCGTCTTAATGTCATATAACTTTGTAGTAATGAATAAGAAACAGCACATCGATCATTATGCTATTTCTATAACAATTGCTTTGAATGGATTAGTATCTTTTATAATCATTAAAGAAATCAATTTCATCACGATTGCTGTAACAGCTATGTTACTTATATGGGCATTTTTACATACATGGATTCAGATTAGATACGTACCAAATTATATTCAAAATCAATTTTTCGTTCTTTATATAATAATTATTATTTTTAGTATGTCTTTAAATATTGTATTTTTAGACAGTGACGAATCAATTTATCAATCACTACCTTACTTTGGCGTGAGTTTATTTATCTTCGGTCAAATAATTGCTTATCTTTCGTTATTCACCGAACCAACTGAATTAAATGGAAGACGTCTTGCGAAGACTTACCAAAAAGGTATATATAAATACTTTATTCATCCAAGATTAGTAGGTGAAATCGTTACAATCGTTTCATATATATGTATGATAGTTCTAACGCCTCATTGGTTTTTACTCGTTCCTGTATTTCTTATTTATATTTTCTTTATTTTATGGCAAAAACTATTCAAAACAACGAACTATGTTTCAGCTGAAAATTAATGGGTAAATATAGAAAGTAAACAAGAAACATATAAGGAGGCACATACTATGTTGAGTTTTATAGTTATGTTAATCGTAGGCGGTTTAATCGGTTGGCTAGCCGGAGCAATTTTAGGTAAAGATATCCCAGGTGGTATCATTGGTAACATCATAGCTGGTCTAATTGGTTCAGCTATCGGTGGTAAAATTTTAGGAGAAATAGGCCCAGTATGGGGCGGCGTAGCAATTATTCCAGCTCTTATTGGCTCTATCTTATTAATCTTAGTATTATCATTTATCTTAAAAGCGGTTAGAAAATAATTGAAATTCTGAAATAAAGAAAAAAGTAAAAAACCACTGTGCTATTAGATTTGTCTAATGGCACAGTGATTTTTTATTTTATGCTCACAATATATCTTAATGTAAATATATAGATCCCATGATCAGTACAAACACTGAATTAGCTATTTCAATCATCCCCACTTGCATAATTTTAATTTTGCGTCCGTAAAGAACAATAGCTCTTACTAAACTTGGTATATACATAACCATGATAATTGGATGTATTAATAATCCAATTAATACAATAAACGCATGATAAAGCCATGAGCTCCATTTATACTTTTGAGATTTTTTCTCTCTAATCATCGTCTTAACATATAAAATGGTACCAAAGAAATATAGAAAACTAATAATAAACACAGTAAACCATTTGTTTACATCTAATAATGATTGATTTAACAACGTACTAATTATACCAAATAGACAAAATATTATTACAGCTATTAAATCATTTGTAAATGCTCTTTCGTTTTTCTTTTTAGCAAAATAAGCATTAACTAGTGACAATGGTATCATAAGTAAAAATATGTAAAAAAGTTTCAGGTCGTAAAATCACGATAGGAATAAACGAAATAAGTACAACAATAAAGAAAATGCCCGCAGTATACAAATACCCTTTCTGCTTTTTCCTCTTTTTTAAATAGAAAAATACTTGATCACTCATAAAATAAACTGCTAAAACACCTAAATATAGTAGTAAATGTAAAAACGAGAATCCTCCAACAGCAATACCAAAAGCAATTGGAAGTACAATCATTGACCACACACCGTGTTGATTAGGTTTTTTAAATTTAAACATAAAAACACCTCCACATATTCATTCTACTAAAAGATATATATAAAATACATCTTATTTCAAACAAATTTGTGAAGGTTAATTTATTACATATCGCCTATTTTTACTTCGTCTGGATCTCTAAATTGTCTTTCATTAATATTCAAATCGTCTATTTTTTGAATGTCTTGAGCATTTAATTCAAAATCAAAGACATCAAAATTCTCTTTTATTCTATTATTATTTTGGGATTTTGGTATAACAAGTCTACCTTGTTGTAAATGCCATTTAATAATAACTTGAGCAACGGTTTTATCGTACTGTTGGGCAATACTTTTCAGCGTTTCATTGTTTAACCATTCTCCACCTCTCATAAGTGGACTCCAAGCCATAACTTTTATACCTTTACTTTCGCAATAAGCTTGCAATGCATCTTGATTGAATAAAGGATGAAACTCAATTTGATTAACAGCTGGCACTATTTCTGTTTCTGCTAATAAAGCATCTAAATGATGTTCTTTAAAATTACATACACCAATAGCTTTAATTTTGCCATCTTTATATAGTTGTTCTAATGCTTTATAAGTTTCTATAAATAATTCATCTTCTGGACATGGCCAATGAATTAAATACATATCTAAATATGTTAAATCTAAACTTTCCATTGATTGTTCAAATGCTTTTATTGTTCTATCATATCCTTGAAAATCATTCCACAGCTTTGTTGTAATAAATAATTCTTCACGTGGTACATTTAAATTTTTCAATGCTTTTCCTAACGCTTTTTCATTCTTATAGAACCAAGCTGTATCTATTGCACGGTATCCTGCATCTACTGCCGTTTGAACTACCCTTTCAACATCTTGATCTTCTATTTTGTAAATGCCTAATCCTAATTCTGGAATCTCTACATTGTTATTTAACTTGACCATTTTAAAATCCCCTTTATTTAGATTTCATACGCTCTCTTTTCGGCTCATATGAAAGTGTTTGAGTAAGTGTATTAAATTCCTCAGCTGTTAAATCTCGCCACTCTCCATATTTGATACCATCTAACTTAATGTTCATTATACGTATACGTTTTAACTTCTTAACGTTATAGCCTAATGTTTCACACATTCTTCTAATTTGACGATTTAAACCTTGCGTTAAAATAATTTTAAAAGTTTTATCATTGAGTTGTTCTAATTTCGCCGGCAATGTCTTTTGATTTAATATAACAACACCATTAGACATATTTTTAATAAATTCTTTCGTGATAGGTTTATCAACTGTCACGACATATTCTTTTTCATGATGGTTTTCACTACGCAATATTTCATTTACAATATCGCCATCACTGGTAAGTAACAATAAGCCTTCTGAATCTTTATCTAATCTACCGATATGAAATATTCTTTCTGGGTGGTTCACATAATCTACTACATTGCCTTTAATATGCTTTTCTGTAGTTGAAGTAATGCCTCTCGGTTTATTCAAAGCAATATATACATAACCTTTATCAATCGTTATAACTTTATTATCAACTTTTACGACATCAGAATCTTCCACTTGTGAGCCTAAAGTTGCTAACTCATCATTTATCTTTACACGTTTATCATCTATCCATTTATCTGCTCCACGACGTGAACAGACACCAGCTTCACTTAAAAATTTATTAATTCTCATACCTATGGTTCCTCTCTTAATCCATCTTATATTATTATTCTACACGAAGAAAAAGATTAAAGAAAATAGAATACAAAAAAGAGTCTGGAACAGTTAATTATGTCCCAGACTCTTTTAAAAATTATTTTATTATATTATCGTAAGTCTTACTGTTAATAAAGAAGCGATCAAATATAAAAGTACCAAAAGGAATAAATGCTGAAATTAAAGCTACTATTGGCCATTTTATATGAATGCGCACTATGGTCGTCATTATTAAAATCATAATGAGATATAAAGAAAATAAAACGCCATGTAACATACCTATAACAGAGACTACAGTTGGAATATCTAACATATATTTAATTGGCATCGCTATTAATATTAATAATAACAACGAACCGCCTTCTAAATAGCCTGTAAATCTAAAAAGTGATGTTAAAGTTGTTTTATTCACGTCTTAATCCTCGTCTTCTTCATCTTCGTCAAAGAGATTTTTTCTTTCTTTTATAAATTCTTTATGGAGTGCTACAGTTCTAATTTGATGATTTTCTACATCTATGACAACCCATTTGTCATATTCTGTATCGACATAGTCATCTTTCTCTATTTCAGGATTGTGAGCTTGTAGCCAACCACCAATTGTATCTATATCATCTGAATCTTCAAAATCAATTCCAAATTTGTCTTCTAATTCAGAAAGTGTGACACGCCCATTTATTTGGTAAGTATCTTCACCAGTTTTGATAATATCATTTATTTCATCGTCATCGAATTCATCTCTAATTTCTCCGACAATCTCTTCTAGTATATCTTCCATTGTAATAATACCAGCAGTACCACCATATTCATCTATAACTAATGCCATATGAACATGATCTTTTTGCATTTTCACTAATGCATCACTGATTCTTGTAACTTCATGAATCAGTGGTAAATTATGAATGTAGGCATTAATTTTAATTTTGTTGCCTGAAGCATACTCTGTTAAAAATTCTTTTACATTGATAAAGCCTTTTATGTGGTCTTTATCGCCGTCTTCAGAAATTGGATAACGTGTATAATGATGTTCATTAATAATTTCGAGCAGTTCTTCAATATTAAATGGTTCAGTTAATGTAACCATTTGTGTTCTAGGTACCATGATATCTTTTGCTAATCTTTCGTCGAATGAGAAAATGTTTTGCATATAAGCTAATTCTGTATGGTTAATTTCACCACTTTGATAGCTTTGAGTCATGATAAGCTTTAATTCTTCTTCAGACATTGCTTGTTCTTCATTTGTAGGTTGAATACCAATAGTACGTACAAGTATTCTAGCTGTTCCGTTCATAGACCAAATTAATGGTTTCATAACGATACCGAAATAATAAAGCGGTCTAGCAAAAAATAATGATAGTTTTTCCGCTTGTTGAATAGCAACAGTCTTAGGTGCAAGTTCACCAACTACTACGTGAATAAATGTAACAATTAGAAAACTGATAACGATAGAAAATGTAGTAGTAAGTGCATCTGGTAAATTAAAGAAGTCTAATGCAGGATGTATAAGAACTTCAAATGTTGGTTCACCAATCCAACCTAATCCTAGTGAAGTCACAGTAATACCAAGCTGACAAGCAGATAAATAGTAATCCAATTCTTTTACCATTTTATATACAATTTTAGCAGACTTACTTCCTTCAGATATAAGTTGTTCTATTCTCGTCATACGTATTTTAACAAGCGCGAATTCAGAACCTACGAATACCATTGTAAATGCAATTAATATAAAGAATACAATAAAGTTTATTATGGTCGAAATTTCCAATTAGTTCCCTATTTCTAGGGATTCACCTCCAAATATTTTGCGGTGACGCTTGGGCCACCTTTTTAGTTCTATTTTTAAAGAAAACATGCTTGAATTTAAGTGTAAAACTAAATCCTCCCCATTTTGCGTCACCTCTCCCGACTATAGCATATTGAGTTAAGTCTAACACATTTTACTACTAATTAAAATGAATAAGAAGAAATGTATGCATATATTATTTTACGCATACATTTTCCATTAAAAAGATAGTTCGTTGTGTTTCATTATAAACTGTGAACTAATTTTATTAAATTCTTCTGGCTTATCTATATTGCATACATGCCCTGCTTGTTCGATAACTTCTAAATAAAAGTTCTCATAGTCTTTTACTAACCGTTCTACAGGTGGCATAAACAAATAATCTTCATCTCCCATAATAAATAAAGTCGGGATATTCTTTGTAGCCACTTGCAAATGCGCTAAGTATGGATTCACTAATTTGGTTAGCTTAACCCATTTTATAAATTGTTTTTGTGAAACTTTTTTAGCTTCGTTTATAAACCTCAATCGAGACTCTTCATGTTCTTTTCTAGGCATAATGATATAAGCAAATAATTTATAAAGTAACATATAAGGAACAAAGTTCATAATAGTCCTACCAATAGCTAATAAGAATTTAGTTCTTAAATTAACATTAATAATTGCGCCACCTAAAACTAACGTTGTAATTCTTTCAGGATACGAATCTGCCATTGTTTGCCCAACAATTGTTCCTAAACTCATCCCAATAATATGCGTCTTTTTAATTTTTAAGTGATCGAGTACGTCTATGACTTCTTTAGCTAAATGTTCGAATGAATCATTTTTCTTCCATTCTTTATTTGCAGATTTGCCGTGACCTCTTAAATCAACAAGTAAAACATTAAAGTGCTTTCTATAATATCTCATTTGTTTAAACCAAATAGAAGAGCTACCTCCAGCCCCGTGTAACAAGGTAACCCATTCTGCTTCTTCAGATTTTATAATCGTCTTATAATATAACATGTTTTACATCTTTCCTCTTAATTTCCATATTGTGAAATCTTACAATATTTTTATTCATCATATAAAATTTTATCAATGATTTCAATAAAAAACCGACAACGTAATTTTACAATGTCGGTTTTTTTATATAAATTTTTAATTTTTTATTCTATTTCTTCAGCTATATCAATTTGATCTTGTGTTAATTTAGGTTTAAGCAATCCGTATATAATAGCACTTACTAAAGCACCTATTATTACTGCTAATAAAGTTTGTAATACATGGCCAAAGTCTGTAGCTAATATTACAAATATACCACCATGTGGTGCTTGAATGCTAGAACCTAAACCTAAAGCTATCGCACCACCAATTCCTGAACCTACCATCATTGATGGAATGACACGTAGTGGATCCGCTGCTGCAAACGGGATGGCACCTTCTGTTATAAAGGAAAGTCCCATAACATAGTTTGGTAAAATAGAACCTTTTTGAGTTTTTGTAAATTTATTTTTGAACAGTAACATTGCTGTAGCAATTGCGATTGGAGGTATCATACCACCGACCATTGCTGCTGTAATAGCTGCTGCGTTACCTTCTGTTAATGCTGCTGTAGCAAATACATATGCAGCTTTATTGAATGGACCACCCATGTCAATTGCCATCATAGCACCGATTACTAAACCTAGTAATACAATATTCGAACCTGATAAATCATTTAATCCATTTAATAATAAATTATTTAACCACGCTGTAGGTGGGTTAATCACATAAACCATTAGTAAACCAGTAATGGAAACTGAGAGAATTGGATATATTAATGTCGGTTTCAAACCTTCAAACATTTGAGGTAAGTTTCTAGAAACATATTTAATACCTTCAGTTAAATAACCCGCTAAGAAACCTGCTATAATACCACCTAGGAATCCTGAACCACCTGCCACTGCTAACATACCACCGACAAGACCAGACGCGAAACCTGGTTTATCTGCAATACTACGTGCAATGAAACCAGCTAAGATTGGTACAATTAGTTTAAAGGCACTTTCACTACCAATCTGCCATAAGTTTGCTGCAAATTCATTATATTGTGAACTTTTAGCATCAAATGAGTTTTCTCCAAATAAGAACACGATTGCCATTAAGATACCACCAGATATAACAAGTGGTAACATATTTGAAACACCGTTCATTAAATGTTTATAAATTGTTTTAGATACACTTTGTTTTTCATTCGAAGTTGATGAGCTTTGTTTGCCACCTTTAGCTACAAATGGTTTACGACTAGTATCTTGAGCCATATTGATTAATTCTTCTGGTCTTTTTATACCATCTGCTACAGGTACTTGCACAACATTTTTACCATCGAAACGATCAGTTTCAACATGTACGTCTGCAGCGACAATGATTCCTGTTGCTTTTTCAATGTCTTCATCAGTTAGATGGTTTTTAATTCCGCCTGAACCATTTGTTTCTACTTTAATTGGTACACCCATTTTTTTAGCCTGATTTTTCAATGAGTCAGCTGCCATATAAGTATGCGCGATACCTGTTGGACAAGCTGTAACTGCTAAAATTAATCCTTCTTCTTCAACGTTTTCAGATTGAATCGGAGTTGCTTCTGATTCCTCGTTAGACTCATCATCTGTCGCTTCATCATCATGCTTGTTAATAATGTTTAAAATTTCTTCTTCACTATTAGCTTGTAACAGTTCTTCTCGTACTGCTTCATCCATTAAAATACCCGAAAGTTTAGCTAACGCATCCAAGTGAGTTTGAGCTCCGCCAGCTGGTGCAGCAATCATAAAGAATAAATGCGCTGGTTGCATATCTAACGATTGATAATCAACGCCTTCAATCGATTTACCAAATGCAATTGCTGCTGATTGAACAGCATCTGTTTTAGCATGTGGTATAGCAATACCTTCACCAATTCCAGTTGTGCTTTGTGACTCTCTTGTATGAATTGCTTCTTTAAATGTTTTTTCATCACTTAATTTACCAGCTTTATCTAATTGAGATACAAGTTCATCTATTACTTGATCTTTAGTCGTTGCTGATAAATCCATTGCTATTGTTTCCTTAGTTAAGAGTTCTGTAATCCTCATAATATTAACCTCCCTATTTTACAAATGCTTAATCGTTACTTTAGATAGAATTCTTTCTATATCTTCATGTTCAGCTAAATCTGCATTGAAAGCTGTAGCTGTTCCACAACTTACAGCTAATTTGAATGCTTCTTCAATATCCTTACCAGTTGTTAATCCAGCAACCATACCTGCCACTGTACTGTCACCCGAACCTACAGTGTTAACTACTTCTCCGTTAGGCACAATTGCCTTAAGTTGAATGTTCGAATCCACATAGATTGCACCTTCACCACCTAGTGAAACGATGACCGATTGAGCGCCTTCTTCTATTAACTGTTTAGCACAATCAATTACTTCTTGATCTGTATTAATTTCTTTATCAAAAATTTCTTCTAATTCTGTTTTATTTGGCTTCACAAATTTCGGTTCAAAAGAAAGTATAGATTTCATTAAATCTTTCTCTGCATCAACAATTAGCGTAGCACCGGTTTCTTTTAATATTTCTGCAACTTCTTTATATACCGGTTTCTTTAATGTACTTGGTACACTTCCAGCGATTATGACTGTATCAGACGAAGTTGTTTGTTTCATTTTATTTAAAAATGATTCGTAATGTTGTGGTTCGATATTTGGACCTGGACCATTAATTTCAGTCTCAGAACCAGTTTTTAACTTCACGTTAATTCTTGTATCTTCTTCTACTTCAATAAAATCAGTTAAAATATTGGACTGTTCTAATTTATCTTTAATAAATTCTCCAGGAAATCCTCCAACAAAACCTGTTGCTGTATTTTCAACTTTTAAAGTATTCAACACTCTTGAAACGTTAATACCTTTTCCTCCAGGAAACTTATTTGTTTCATGTGCTCTATTTAATCCACCTACTTCAAATTGATTTGTAAACATAACATAGTCTATAGACGGATTAAATGTTACTGTATAAATCATTTTAAACCTCCACTAATTTCATACTTTTCTTTATAAAGTGTAATATTCTCTATTTCATTAATTGCTTTTTCAGAAGTTAATATTTCAAAACCTTTATCAATTTCCACTTCTGCAAATGATACTTCATTAAACTTAGAATGATCTAATAGCACATAAATGTGTGAAGCAAGATGAATTGCTGTTTCTTTCATTTTTGATTCATCTGGATCAGGTGTAGTTAAGCCATACTTTAAATCTATACTATTCATGCCCATAAAAGCTTTATCGAATCGATATTTCTGTAAAGATTTAACGGCATTTACACCTATATTCGCTAATGTTGTAGATTTAATTTCTCCGCCTGTCATATAAACTTTTATACCTTTTTCTAATAATGGTTTTACATGCGTTAAACCGTTAGTTACGACAACTATATCTTGCTGATTAATATAAGGTATCATTTCTAAAGTTGTTGTCCCTGCATCTAAATAAATCGTATCGCCCTCTGAAATTTGTCCAGCTGCAACTTTCGCTATTTCTCTCTTTTCATTTTGATAACGCGTTTCTTTATCTGACATATCTCTTTCTTCATGTCGTTTCGTTATTTGCGTCGCGCCACCATGTACTCTTTTTAAAAAGCCATTTTGTTCAAGTAGCGATAAATCTCTTCTAATAGTTGAAGTACTTGATTGCGTTAATTGAATTAAATCTTGTAAAGATACTGTTTCCCGTTGTTTAATCGTCTCAATTATGAGTTGATGCCTTTCTTCAGTTAACATCACATCACCCCTGTTCATTGATATGATAAAACGTTTTCATTAAAAAGTCAATCACATTCAACCAAAAACATTCAAAAACAATCATAAAATTTTTTTGGTATTTATAAGTGCAAATATTTCATGCAAAAAAAAGATTATTGTTATACTTTTTTAGTATATTTAAGGAGGCAAAATATGAATGATTTAAAAGAAAAATTATTTAAATTGATTGAAGAAAGAGAAAACGAAATGATAGAGATTAGAAGACATCTACATCAATATCCTGAATTATCATTTGAAGAAGAAAATACAGCAGAGTATATCAAATCATTTTATCAAGATAAAAATGTTAAAATATCACAACCTGTTAAAGATGAACATGGAATTATTGTAGAAATTAACGGTGGAAAAGAAGGTCGCACAATCGGATTAAGAGCTGATTTTGATGCATTACCAATTACAGAAGAAGCAGATGTACCATTTAAGTCTACAAATGAAGGTGTAATGCATGCATGTGGTCATGATGTGCATACTGCTTATCTAATGGGGCTAGCTGATGCACTAATAGAATTAAAAGAAGAATTACCAGGAACAATTAAAATCATTCACCAGCACGCTGAAGAAAAACCTCCAGGTGGCGCTAAAGCTATCGTTGAATCTGGAGCCTTAGATGATATTGATGAGATTTATGGTATTCATATCGTTCCTGTAGCTAACCCTGACTTTATTGGCTATCATAAAGGAAAAGCTTTTTCAGGTAGCTCAACATTTAAATTAACTATTAATGGACTTGGTGGACATGCTGCAAGCCCACACAAAACACACGATGCTTTAGTAGCTGGCACAAACTTTGTAAATACAATCCAAACAGTTGTATCAAGAAGAATTGATCCTCTTGAAATGGGCGTTATTACAATTGGTGCCTTTGAAGCTCCAGGTGGATATAACGTGATTCAAGATAGTGTCACGATTAAAGGAACAGCAAGATATTTAAATCCTGATTATGAAGAAAAAATGTACGAAGAGATCAAGAAAATATCAGATAGTATCGCTTTAGGTTTCGATGTTGAATGTAATTTAGACTATCATTATGGCTATCCAGTACTCTATAACCATGAAGAACAAACGGATAAAATGGTAGATATTCTTGAGAAAAGTAAAGGCGATTATTTCAATCACTTGATAGAAATACCACAAGCATCAGGGTCAGAAGACTTTGCTTATTATTTACAAAAGATTCCTGGTACTTTCTATATTGTTGGTAGTAAACCTGAAAATACAGATACACCTTATATGAATCATCATCCTAAATTCGAAGTGAATGAAGATTGCATGGCTGTTGCAAGTAAATCATTAGGAGAAATCGTGCTAAATCGACTTGATTTAGAATCATAAAGACATCTATGTGACATAGAAAAAAGCACTAAACCGTTGAATTTCATTAACGATTTAGTGCTTTTTTCTATAATATATCTTCTCCACGCGACGCTACATATATATCAAACCATTCTTGGTCTGTTAACGATGTTTTAGTTGCTTTAACCGCTTCGTCTACTCTTTCAATTTTACTTGAACCAACAATAGGCATAACTTTTGATGGTAAACGTAATAACCAACTGTATATAATCGTGCTTATACTAACGTTGTATTTAGCAGCTATTGGCTGAATTGTATCTAATATACGTTTTGCTTTTGGATCATCTTCATTAAAAATCGCTCCACCAGCCAATGGACTCCAAGCCATAACTTTTACGTCATGTTGTAACATTCTATTCAGTGTACAATCTTCAATATTTTCTAATTCATATGGCGATACTTCAACTTGGTTAACCGAAATATGTGACATTTCTTTTTTGAGGCTTTCATTCAATAGTTCATATTGGTTACATTTAAAATTCGAAACACCAAAAGCTTTTATTTTCCCTTGTTCTACAAGGTGCATGACAGCTTTAGTCACTTCATCAGGATCCATCAGTGGAGATGGTCTATGAATAAGCAACGTATCGATATAATCCGTTCTTAAATTCGTCAACGAACGATCAACAGATTGAATGATATGTTCATAACTTTGGTCATAGCGATGCCCATTAAATTCAGGGTTACTTTGATTAGGTAGAATTATTCCGCATTTTGTTACAATTTCTAATTTTTCTCTTAAGTTCGGCGTAAGCGCTAAAGCATCACCGAATAAACTTTCACATGTGTAATTGCCATATATATCTGCATGATCCATTGTTGTAATACCGCGATCAACTATATCGTGCATATAATCATTTAATTGTTGGTTACTATAACCCCATTCATTTAATCTCCAAAATCCATGAATGATTCTAGAATAACTGACGTGTTTATTTATTCGAATACGCTCCATCCCATCATCTCCTAAGTAAAGTTCAACATGTCTAATTTATTACGTAAATATGCTTTATCTATTGTTTCCCCTATAATAACAATTGTTAACGGCATGTTCATCATTTCTGGTTCATACTGAGGCACTCCGAACGCATACTGGAATAAATAAGTCTGATCTGGTTCTTCTTGGAATTTTACAAATCCTTTTATTCTCAATATAGAATCAGGTAACTGTTGTAAGAAACGAATTAAAAGTTCCATCTTTATAGGTCCATCAAACGTATAATTAATGGATTGAATACCATGATGATGACTATGTTTACCTTCTATATTAATTATTGCATCATCACGTTCAATTATTTGGTCTATTTTAGAGTAATTTGTAAAATAGACATCTGGTTGATGTTTTATTTCGTTTAAATGATCCTCAAGCATTCCTTTTTCTTCATTAGACAGTTCATCAGATTTGTTAACTACTATTACATGTGCATTTGCCATTTGTTCTTCCATTAAATGTTTAGTTTGATTAGAATAGCGATCTCTTTCTATGTATCTTTTACCATCCATAACACCAATAATAAAAGGCATATGTACTTTATCTACAATAGTAGGATTTTGACATGCATCAACTATTTCTACCGGGTGCGCTATCCCAGTAGCTTCTATAATAACTAAATCTGGTTTCTCACTATGGTATAAGTTATGAAGTACAACCTCCATATCATCTTTTAAAGAACAGCATATACAGCCGTTTAATAAGCTTTTACTTGAAATACCTTCACCTAAAAGCTGGCTATCAACATCAAAAGAACCAAATTCATTCATAACAATTGCAACTCTTTTACCTGCTTCTTTCGCTTCTATTATTAACCTTTGTAGTAAAGTTGTTTTTCCGCTTCCTAAAAAGCCCGTCAGCACTGTAATATTCATTTTATCTTTTATATTTTTGCCACTACTCATGTTTCTACCACCTTTCTGTCATTATATGATATTCCAATATAAACTACAAAGTCTTAAGCGTTTTAAAGTAAACAACATTATTATTTCTATAGATAATCGGAATCATTATTAAAAATATTTACAAACTAAAATTATTCATTATATAATAGATTAGAAGTTCGGAAATAAAAAGCTATTTCATTTGTAGTTTGGGGGAAAGATTATGCCGGATAATTTAAATATCCAGAATCAATTGTGTTTTAATTTGTATAATGCACAAAGACAAGTCAATCGTTATTATTCTAATAAAATTTTCAAAGAATATAACATTACATACCCACAGTATTTAGTACTAACAATTTTGTGGGAAACAGCACCGGTCAATGTCAAAAAACTTGTAACAGGTCTAGCACTTGATACAGGTACAGTATCTCCTTTATTAAAAAGAATGGAAAACCTCCATTTAATTAAACGTAAAAGATCGGATTTAGATCAACGTGAAGTTTTTGTCCACTTAACAGATAAAAGTCTAGAAATGAAAGAAAAGTTATACCAAGCTTCTCATTTAATACAAGACGTATCTCAATTAACTGATGAAGAAACAGAACAATTAAACATACTTTTACAAAAAATGATTAAAAACATAGATAAAATTAATCAAGAAAAATAATAATTAAGAGTTCGGGACAATAGTTAATGTCCCGAACTCATTTTTGTGTTAGTAGTAATAGACTGGACACTTATATCGCATGCAGCTCTTGTCTTGTAAATTTTAAGTTCCTTATTGCCTTTTCTCATCAAACGTGTCAATAACGGTAGCCTTATTGACTATTCTCATCAAACGTGTCAATAACGGTAGCCTTATTGTCTTTTCTTATCAAACGTGTCAACAACGGTAGCCTTATTGACTTTTCTCAGTAGTCTTGGCAACAAGGAGTCTTTATGTTGCACGTGCATCTCGTCTTGCAACTTTCGAAGGCTTTATGTTGCACGTGTACTTCGTCTTGCAACTTTCGAGGGCTTTATGTTGCACGTGCATCTCGTCTTGCAACTTTCGAGGGCTTTATGTTGCACGTGCACCTCGTCTTGCAACATTCGATATCTTATTTAGTTAAAAAGGGAGCGGGACAGAAATCTCATTTTATTAAAAAGAGTTCGTAGTCCCACCCCGGCAAGGGTGACTAGGTATGAAAAAGCTTGTTATAAGCGCATTTTCATAACAGTCAGCTACTGCCAATACAAAAAGAGAGTCTGGGACAATTATTTATGTCCCAGACTCTTGCATGTGATAAAAAGAGTGATTTCGCCTTAAATACCTGAATGCCTTACCATTAATTTAAGGAACGCTCAAGTTGTATTAGCTTCCTCTCAGTTAGTATAAAAACTGGGAGATAAGTCAGAACTGCCCAACCTAATTCAAAAAATAAATAATATTCTTTACTATAAGTTATAAACATTAAGACAATCCCTATCAAAATATTGAGTGTCCCTATGATCATTAACATTTTGGCGGAATATTTTTGAGCAAAATTCCATTGTGTTTTATTTTTCATAGATCTTTTTGTACGGTATCCATATGTTTTATTAATATTCTTTGGATTAGAAACCTTTAAAGCTAAACTTGCAACTAATGTACCTAAACCAGTTAGTAATACAATCATACTTATCCCCTTTTAACTAAGATAGTTTATATAAAGTAATTGTAACCTAGTAGCTTAAACAGACATTTTTTTAACATATCAATACGCTTTATTAAAGTTCACTACGTCATATAAATAGCCCTGTTCTTGTAGCAATGTTTGATAATCACCTTGTTCTAGAATTTCTCCTTCATTCATAACTATTATATGGTCGAAATCTTCAAGGTACTTCAAATTGTGTGTCACGATTACTATTGTATCGTCAGTACTTAATAAATTGTTCATAATGATTTTTTCATTTTCTTCATCAAGAGAAGCAGTTGGTTCATCCATAAGCCAAATGTTCGCATTTCGTAATAGTAATCGAGCTATTGATAGACGTTGTCTTTCTCCTCCTGATATATTTTCTGCATTTTCTGTGAGATTGTCATCTAATTTCAAATGTTCTAATCTCACTTTCATTAATGCATTTTTCATATTCTCATCAGTTTCTTCTATTAATAAATTCTCTCTGACCGTTCCTTCAAAATAATGATTGTGTTGTAACATTGTATTTATTTCGTCTACGTATTTTTCATGTTCAACATGAGACAAAGCTTTACCTTTATACGCCAATAAACCTTCGTTAGAACTATATAAGCCCATTAACAAACTTAATAATGTAGACTTACCTGAGCCTGATGGACCTATAATAGCAACATGCTCACCTTCGTTAATTTTAAACTGAACATTTTTTAACGTTTTTCTTTCTTGAAAATCGTATTTAAAATTCAATTTTTCAGCATAGTATAAAGCGTTATTGCTTGTTTCATATGTTTCTCGATTTTCAAAATTCTGATTTATAACTTCTTCGATATTTTTAAGACTTCTAGTAGTATCTGCTTTGTAAAAAGCTACGTTTGTCATTGGAATAGCTTGCTCAAATAATGTAATGACAATCATGAGTATACTTGCAAAAAACACTGCATTTAACGCGCCATCTTGAATTTGCCATATACATAAGATAGTGATACACCAAATACTTATCATAGCGCATATATTGAGCATAAAATCATACGTACTTAAAAATTTCTGCTCTTTATATTTTTTATTTTCGTAAATATTTTGTTGATTAAAAACTTTATCTTTAAAAATATTATATTGTTGGAATCTATTTAATTCCGCTTTACCATTTTCAAAATCATAGTATTCTGCCACATATTCTTCTTCACTTCGTTGAACATCTTCTGCTAAAATGTTTGCACGTTTTGTAGATAAATAAGGTATGACGATAACAGACATCATCATTGAAATTCCAATAATAATACCAACATAAACACTCCAATTTATCATGACTAAAATTGTTGCGATAGTCGTTAATATAATTACGATTGGGGGATAATAAACGCGTAATAGAATGTTCTGTAATCTTTCGACATTATTTACCATTTGTGTTAGTAAGTCACTTGAACGATATCTTCTAAACACATTAGGGACAATTGGAATTAAATAATTGAAGAGTTCAACACGTATATTTCTTAACATCGTAAATGTAGATCGATGTGAATATAACCTTTCAAAATATCTCGTAATAGCTCTTACAAATCCAAATAATTTAATAGAAACAATTAAAATCATCAAAGCGTATAGCGGTGTTCCTAAAGCACTTTTTGAAATCATATAACCACTCAACGCAAACATACCTAAAGCAGTGAGCATACCTAAAACACCTATGATAATTGATAAATAAAAATCTTTATCAAATTTGATAGTTAATTTTTTCATGTGAACTGACCACCTTTCAGTGGGCTATTTGTTACTTGAACATCTCCATTGTTAACTTTAATGAAATTGTCGGCATATTTTAATACTTCTTGTCTATGTGCAATCGTAATGATTGTTTTTTCTTTAGAAAATTGATTCACAGTGTTAACGATAAGTTGTTCTGTCTTAATATCTAATCCAGTTGTTGGTTCATCAAATATAACCACTTCAGGATTTAATAATAGTAATCTTGCTAATTCTACACGTCTCATTTCCCCACCTGAAAGCATTTCATAACCGTCACCAATTTTCGTTTCAATACCTTTTGATAACTCACTAACTTTCTCTACAAGACCAACTCTTTGTAATACATCTTCAATTTGTTGTTTATCGTAATTTTGGAACATTGTGACATTATCTTCTAAAGATGCACTGAAAATGTAAGGTCTTTGGGATAGATAGCCAATTTTAATATCTTTTTTATACTGAACTTGTCCTTTAATGGGAGAGAGTTCATTCATGATTAATTTCACTAAAGTAGATTTACCAGCACCACTCTGCCCTACAATTGCAGTATGCATATTTTCTTTAATGTTTAAATTTAAATGGCTAAACGCAAAATCTTCACGTTCAGGGTATGAAAAATAAACATCATTTATTGTTATGATGTCTTCTTGACTCGTATCTGGATTAATCGTTATTGGTTTATAGATTTCATTCTCTTCTTTATTTATATCTTCTATTATTTCGATATAGCCTTCACTTTGCTTACCTGTATGGAAAGCTTGTCCTAAATCTTTAATAGCATTGTAAAATTCAGGTGCTAATAATAAAGTAATGACTGCAACTAAGAATGAAACATCATGAAATACAATTAATCTTAATCCAACTTCTAAAGCAACAATACCAATCCCTAACATAGAAATAAATTCTAGCATCAAACCTGATAGAAAAGCGCTTTTTAATATTTCCATCGTTAAATCTCTAAATGATGTACTAGATTTATGAATTTTGTTCACTGTTTGATCTGTTCTATTAAATAATTTTAAAGAAACAAGACCTTTCGTTAAATCAATGAATTCTTTTGCAAATTGATCTAAAGATTGCATTTGATCTTTAGCTTTATCACGTGTTCTTAGTCCAAAAACAATATAAAATAACGGAATAAATGGTGCTGTTATCATCATAATGAGAGCAGCTGGCCAATGAATAAATAATAATGTTATAACGATTGCAACAGGAATGAGGGTTGATTTAAAGACTTGTGGTAAATAAGATTCGTAAAAAGGATGAATACCCTCCACTGCTTCTGTTAATATCGTTAATTTCGATCTCTTTGTATCTTTATTAATTAATTGATTTCTAACATCTTTTTTAACATTAAAAGAGAGTTTCTGCCCTGTTAATTGATTTAAATAATTAAAAGTAGCCCGTAATAACAGTACAGCTAATAAAATGAATACCCATTGGTAAAGTTGTTGGTAACCTTCTTTAACAACAAGCATTTGATTTATAATTTTACCTAAATATATATTTTGAAATACGACTGATAAACTGAGTAAAAATGATGCTAAAAACATCAATATTTGCAACGGTTTATACTGAGCACTATACTTTGTTAATTCTTTCACAATGTCACCACCTTTTTCCATTATAACGCCTTTATTAAAAAAATAAACCAAAATGTATTATTCTTTATATGCATATTATAAAGCATTATTTGGTACAATAATCTTAAAGTGATATCAACTGCATATCATAAAGTTTTCTAGAGGAGATCGAACATGTTTATAATCGAATTAATTAAAGCAATCATTCTAGGTATTGTAGAAGGTTTAACAGAATTTGCTCCTGTTTCATCGACAGGGCATCAAATTTTAATTGATGATATGTGGTTAAAATCAAAAGCATTCCTAGGTAGCGAATCAGCTTTCACTTTTAAAGTTGTAGTACAGTTAGGTTCTATCCTTGCTGCTGCTTGGATTTTTAGAAGCCGTTATATTGAGATGTTGCACGTTAAACAAAATGAGAAAAAGAAACATCATCTTAAACTTTCTCATATAATAGTCGGACTCGTTCCTGCAGGTATTTTAGGCTTATTATTTGATGATTTTATTGAAAAACATTTATTTAGTGTCCCTACTGTATTAATCGGATTGTTACTTGGAGCAGTCTATATGATTGGCGCAGATATCTATTCAAAACGTGTCATGAATCCACATACAGTTGATGGTATGAATTATCCAAAAGCTTTCGTTATTGGTTTGTCACAAGCTATCGCGCTATGGCCAGGTTTCAGTCGTTCTGGTTCAACTATTTCAACCGGTGTGTTCTTAAAATTAGATCATAAAGCTGCATCTAATTTTACTTTTATAATGGCAGTACCTATTATGTTTGCAGCAAGCGGTAAAGCATTACTTGGAAACTTAAAATATATAACATTAGATCAAATACCTTTTTATATTGTAGGATTTATCGCTTCATTTATATTTGGTTTTATTTCTATAAAGTTATTCTTAAAATTAATAAACCGTGTAAAATTAATACCATTTGCCATTTATAGAATTATTCTTGTTATAATTATAGCAATTGCATATTTCGGTTTTGGAATTGGCCAAAACATAGGATAATAAACGCTTTTTACAGTTTGAATAAGCTATTAAAGGGTAATTAAATAAGATATATAATTAGAATTGATATGGAGGAATTATACATGAATGATAAAGTAAAATTACTTGTTAATACATTGCCGTTAATAATCGTACCACTTATAACAGAGCGAAAAAAATTCAAAGAACATCCAGATGTTAAAAATATCACAGGAAAAACTTTAGATGTATCACATAAAGTGAAAGATAAATCTATCCAAACAAAAGATAAAATCGCTGAAAAATCAGAACCTGTAAAATCATATGTCGTTCAAAAGAAACGTTTATATGAATACAACAAACAAATGAAACAACCTTTTAAAGAGGAAGAAAAAGAACAAAAGGAATTACAAAAAGAGATTGATAAGCTAGATAAAAAACTTCAAAAAAATATAGAAAATCGCCATAAAGAAGAAGAAAAAGCTCAAAAAGAAAACCAAAAAGCGCGAATAGAAGAGCTTAAACATTATCAAAAAGAAGAAGAAAAAATGGCTAAAAAAGGCGAGAAATTAGAAAAAGAAAACGAAAAAGATGTTTCAAAATTAGACAAAAAACTTCAAAAAAATATAGAGTCTCGCGAGAAAGAAGAAGAAAAGAAAGAAGAAGAGAATAAAAAAGCTCGTATTAAAGAAATTAAAAAATACGATAAACAACAAAAAGAAGAAACTGCTATTCGTGAAAAAGGTTCTGAGATTGCAGATAAACAAAAAAGCGAAATAGCTCCACTAGAAGAAAAGTTAGAAAGAAATAAAGCTTATCGTTTGAAAGAAGAGATGGATCGACAAAAAGAAAATCAACAAAAACGTATTAATGAACTGGAAAAATATAATAACCAATCAACACAAAACATTCAAGAACTTATCGATGAACGTGTTCGCGGAGAGAAAAAACCAGCTCCTAAACATGCATTATACAATCAACATAAATCATTAATGTCAGAACACATTAGTAAATTCCCATACGATAAACACCGTGAAGAACATTTAAAAAATCAAAAACGCAATCGTCGTTCAAAATGATTAATCGAATTATTATAGATGGAGATGCTTGCCCAGTTACGGATGATATAATCCGTATAACTGACTCAACAAGCATCTCTGTTCTTATTATAAGAAGTGTAAATCACTTTTCACTAGCTGATTACCCAGAACATGTTTCTACAATTTATGTTGATCACGGTGTCGATAGTGCTGATTTTAAAATTGTTAAATTAACGACTTCTGAAGATGTTGTTGTTACTCAAGACTACGGTCTAGCAAGCCTTATTTTGAACAAAGCGAAACATGTTATTCATCATAAAGGTTATGAATATACTGCAAATAATATGGAACAATTGTTAACGCAAAGACATATTTCTGCCCAAATAAGACAACAAGGTGGCCGTACAAAAGGTCCAAAAAAGTTAACTCAAGAAGATCATAAAGTATTTTCAGATTTTCTAATAGATTTAATAAATAGTGACAACGCCGATACTTGACGTTGTCTTAATCTAATAACTGCTTTTTAGATCTATCTAAATTAACTTTATCGTTTTCTTTCATCTGTTCAAGTTCAATGCGCATTTTTTCAGTTTCTAATAAATAATTTTCGTGTTTCGTTTTTTCTAGTTCCAGTTCATCTTTTACACGTTCTGATTTAATTTTTTCTAGTTTTACTTTTTTAGATTCATGATCTTTAATAATTTTTGCAACAGTAGAAATTAGTACAATTAAAACGACCATTAGAAATACATTCATTCTAAATCCTCCCTTGCGAATAAAGTAAACGCTTTATTATAATTATAATACATAGCTGAAAGGAGCAATAACTTATGAAAAGAATAGCTGTTTTTTGTGGCGCTAGTAAGGGTAATGACCCTATTTATACAGAACAAGCTTATGCATTAGGTAAATATTTAGCAGAAAATCATTATGAATTAATTTATGGAGCTGGATCTATCGGGATGATGGGAGCTGTGGCAAATGGTGTAATCGACCATAATGGTATTGCTATAGGTGTTATGCCTAAATTCCTCGGAGAGCGTGAAATAGCACATGAGAACTTAACAGAGTATCATGTTGTAGATTCCATGCACGAAAGAAAACAAATGATGTCTGATATGGCCGATGCATTTATCATGTTACCAGGCGGAGCTGGTTCCTTAGAAGAATTCTTTGAAATATATACATGGGCTCAAATTGGCTTACACCACAAACCTATTGGCGCTTTAAATACTAAACAATTTTTCAAACCAATGCAAAGTATGATTGAGCACTTAATTTCTACAGGATTTGTTAGCGAAAATTATAAAAATTTAGCTATTATCAAAGATGAAGTACCTGAATTATTTGATGCCTTGCAAGTAGCCGAACCTGTTAAACTTCGAGATTATCAGAAATAGATAAAAAGGTTGTTTCATCAAAAACTTTAATATTATTTAATGTTAGAAGGGCTGTCGTTACACCGACACCTTCTTTTTTTGTACCTGAAAATGTTCCATCATATATAATCGAAGCTCCACATGAAGGGCTGTCACTTTTTAAGATGACAGTATTGGCTTTTAAGTCTCTAATAATAGACAACGTTCTCTTAGCACCTTCTTTAAATTGGTGCGTAACATCTTGGCCAGATATCGTTATAACTTTAGCTTTATCATTCCAAACGTCAAAACCATCTCCATCAATAATTTCAGCTGGTTCTCTCGGTATTTGTAAACCACCTAGTATTTCTGGACAAACACTAATCGCTTTTCCTTCATCTATTAATTGCTTATAAAATAAATCCAACTTATGTTTGCCATCATATCTTACTTTTTCACCAACTAAACATGCACTGATCACGATCATAAAATCCACTCCTTATAAAATCTTATGATATAAAACATGTGTTGCTAATTTTTCATCGTCAACAACTTTAGGATGCAAAAAATTCTCAATATGATTCATTTCTAATTTTTCCATCACTCTTCTAGAAGGCTTATTAATTTCTGATGTAAAGCTATAAACTTCTTCAATGCCTTGTTCTTTAGCATAACCCAACACGGCTTCAGCTGCTTCAGTTGCAAGTCCATTGCCCCAAACTGTTTTATCTAATCTCCAACCTATCTCATAAAAAGGTAGTTGTGATAAATTGAGATCACTATTTTCAGGTATATAATTAATGCCTACCATACCTATAAAGCTATTAGTAGCTTTTAATTCCACAGCAAACAAACCAATTTTTTGTTTTGTGATAACTTCTTGCATTTGGTTAACTATATTTTTTGTTGCTTGATAGCTTAATATATCTGGAAAATATCTTCTCACTTCAGGACTTGCATTCATGCTCTGAAATATTTCGATATCTTTTTCTTCCCAATCTCTTAATATTAAGCGCTTTGTTTCAATATATGTACTCATTTCAATCACCCAACCTTCATAATAATAAAAAAAGGATGTACTATTATTTTAGCACATCCTCTTACAAATTATGATCTTACTGAACTTCTAATGTGAAATCTTTTTCCAGTTGGGCCTTCAATACTGAACATACCGCCTCTTCCATCAACAACATCTAATTCTAGATTAGTATGTTTCCAGTATTCATATTGTTTTTTATTCATATAGAATGGAACGCCTTCGATTTCACCTAGTTTAACATCAACATCTCCAATGATTAGTGTGCCTTCAACAAAAAGCATCGGAGAGCTACCATCACAACATCCACCTGATTGATGAAAAATCAAGTTTTCACCATGTGTCTTTTTTAAATCTCTAATGAGTGATTTGGCTGTTTCAGTTGCAGTAACTTGTTCTTTCATTTAGAACAGTCCCGCTGGTTTCTCACTATAACTTACAAGTAAGTTTTTAGTTTGTTGGTAATGATCTAACATCATTTTGTGATTTTCACGGCCAATACCACTCATTTTGTATCCGCCAAACGCTGCGTGAGCTGGATAAGTATGGTAGTTATTTACCCATACACGACCCGCTTGGATACCTCTACCGAATCTATATGCTTTATTTTGGTTTCTAGTCCAAATACCTGCACCTAAACCGTATAAAGTATCATTTGCCATTTCTAAAGCTTCTTCATCGTCTTTAAATGTTGCTAATGATAATACAGGTCCAAATATTTCTTCTTGGAAAATTCTCATATCTTGTGTTCCTTTGAAAATAGTTGGTTCGATGTAATAACCATTTTCTAAGTCACCAGATTCTTTACGTACATTACCGCCTACTAAGATTTCAGCACCTTCTTGTTTACCGATATCTAAATAACTTTTAATTTTTTCAGCTTGCTCTTGAGAAGTTTGTGCACCAAGCATTGTTTCCGGATCAAGAGGGTTACCTGTTTTAATTTCGTTTACACGTTTAACACATTTTTCGATAAATTTATCGTAAATATCTTCATGTACTAACGCTCTTGAAGGACATGTACATACTTCACCTTGGTTAAGTGCGAACATTACTAAACCTTCAACAGCTTTGTCTAAGAAATCATCTTCTTCATCCATTATATCTTTAAAGAAGATGTTCGGTGATTTACCACCTAATTCTAGTGTTACTGGAATTAAGTTTTGACTTGCATTTTGCATGATGATACGTCCTGTAGTCGTTTCACCTGTGAATGCTACTTTATTAATATCTTCATGTGTAGCTAATGCTTGTCCTGCTTCTGCACCGAATCCGTTTACTACGTTAATTAAACCTTCAGGTAATAAGTCTTGGATTTTTTCAATAAGGTGTAAAATAGACACCGGAGTTTGTTCTGCTGGTTTTAATACAACAGCGTTACCAGTTACGATTGCAGGCGCTAATTTCCAAGTAGCCATTAACAATGGGAAGTTCCAAGGAATGATTTGACCTACAACACCAATCGGTTCTTTAAAATGATAAGCTACTGTATCGTTATCTATTTGTGAAATGCCACCTTCTTCTGCTCTTACAACTCCAGCGAAATATCTGAAGTGGTCAACCACTAAAGGTAAATCTGCTGCTAAACACTCTCTAATTGGTTTACCATTATCAAATGTTTCGATTACAGCAAGTTCTTCTATATTTTCTTCTATTCGATCTGCGATATCTAATAATAATTGAGAATGTTCTGTAGGAGATTTTTTAGCCCACTCTACTTGAGCTTTATGCGCTGCTTTTACTGCTTCATCAACATCTTCTTTAGTAGAACGAGGTATTTTTGCGTATACTTCCCCAGTTACCGGTGAACCATTGTCGAAAAATTCACCATTTTTGGGGTCAACCCATTTACCACCGATAAAATTCTGATATTTATCTTTTACTTTATACTTTGCATTTGTTGCAGTTGGATATTCAAAAGCCATATTAAAACGCCTCCCTAAATGTAGTTACAATTCTATTTTAATTGATGAAACCGCTATCATCAACTAATTAGCATTTTAAAATAAAATAATAAATTTTTCAAGAAAGAAAAATAAGTAACTATAAAATTGTGCGGAATTTAATAATAAAATTATTCTTCCGAGGTTAAATAGCTAATCTTATTATTTAAATACCCAGTGATAAACTAAATATTCCAATCCAAATGGATTGGAATATTTAGTTTTTGTAAAGTGTATAAACAAGAAAATATCATGTTCATTTATTCTACTGTTAAAGTTGTTTGTGCTATAACATTTCCACCTGATAGTACTTCTACTTTTACTTCTTCATCCGCTTCATTTGCGATTTTAGTTTTAAAGTACCAATCTGTTTTTCCATTTTTAATTTTTGGATTAACTGATTCTGATATACCTGGAGCTTGTCCATTAAACATCCCTACTTCTCTACCGTCTTTATTTTTTATAGATAGTTGGAATTTTTGATTGATTAGTTTAGATTCATCTACATGTACTGTTATATTGAATTTTTCTTGTCTTGATACAGATGAAGGAATATCAAAAGTACTAGTGTCATTATTTGTTGTATTATTATCTTCTTCTGTTGAGTGCTCAGTTTTATTTTGTTTTGTACCTTTGGCACCATAGCTTCCAGATGCATATGTTGAAGCATCATACCATTTATATCCACGTTTTGGTGTTCCCCAAGGTTCTTGTTCAACTTCTTGACTGTTCTCAGGTTGTTCAAATCGTTTTAGAGGCGTTTTATCATCAAGATTTATGTCCATAGCTTTAAAATCTTTTTGATTTTCTTGCTTATTTAACCATTCAACGATTTGCATAACCATTTTTTTATTATCTTCTTCTTTGAAACCATCATATGTTTTTTTGTTTTCTCCGTTATCTTCTCGTTTATATTTTGGAGTCTTATCTTCTACCATCGAAGAGTCCCCAATGAAAGCTCCTTTTCCTTTTTCTACTTTACTAATCGCAATATAAGGTCCTTCATTCTTACCCCCACCGTTATAAATACCTTCATCTACAGCATTATTCCATTTATCATGTTTACTCAGTTGTGGAACAAAAGCTATTCCTTTTGCTTTATTCGGGTCAGTAATAGCAATTGTTGATCCTGCATGCATTGATACTGCTTTTATACCATTAGTAATATTAAAGCTTTCTTCGCTTGAAGCTATATCGTCAACCTTAACATTACCTAATGCATTATATCGAAAGCGCAAACCGAACACTTCATTTAGAAAATCTCTACTTTCTACACCTTTCATTTTTTCTGATGCACTTTCTTCAGGCGACATACCTTTTGTTGGATTGTCAAAAGCGCCTCTTCTATATCCGTTCATAACTTCAGATGAATCAAACCTATTAAAGTTTCTATCTGCATTATAGTGATCGCTTATCATTAAGATACTACCACCAGATTTCACATATTTCTCAATAGCATCTTGTTCACTTTTCTTAAGAGGATTATTCGCTTCTGGAATCACTACTAGTTGATAGTCTTGCATTGTCTTGTAATCTAATAGTTGATTGTATCCTAAATCTGTAACTTCATAATTTTCTTTCGTTAGTGCGTCTGCAAAATCAGAAAAACCTCCATCAATTACCCAATCAGCACTCCCAGCTGTTTGTCCATGTGCACTATCGAATAGTACTTTACCTTTTATGTCGCTACTCTTTGGAGAAAGAACTATTTTGCCATCTTCTCCTTTCTTCTCTTCATTACCGTTAGAACAAGCTACTAATACAATTGAGAAAACTATTATTAAACTTAAAATTAGCATCTTTGATTTCATTTTAATCTCCTTATGTAAAAAATAAAGGAGCGGGACAGAAATCTCATTGTTCTCACAAGATTTCATCGTCCCGCTCCCTTCTATATTGATTTATTTATGATTTTCTAAAATATGTTAATAATTTAATCATGACAGGCTCAGTATCATAATTTTTGAAGCCTCTTGGAACTTCAATTGTAGCATCAACAATATCATTATTGTCATTAAACCGATAAGTAACTTGATTAACGTTTGATTTACGATCAAAAATCACAGCCTCAGATGGCCAACTTCTTATTTCACCTGTTGTTGATTGTAATGTACGGCCAGTAATTGTTTCAAGTTCTTGTCCTAATTCTAATAGTGTCAGCTTTTGACCTTCAATCAACACGAAATTTTCTTCATGCACGGTGACATCCCTCTTTTCAAATAATCATTAATAATTTATTCCCTATAATCATTTAAGATAAACGCATGCTATATATTCAATTCGAATGATTTCACTTTTTCTGAAGCATGATCATATGAACGTGTTTTACTAACGCCGCCTTGAATATCGAATGTTGCTTTTTTATCTTTTATAGATTGATACATTTCTGTTGAAATCGGTATAGATTTCAAACTCTTTGTCTGTTCTTTAGGTTGATATTCATCAATATTCTCTTTTGATTTTTTCATATATTTTTCATTATGAGAATCTGGAATAAAAGATGCATAATCTGAACGTTGATTCCGGTCTCCGTTTTTAATAGACGCAGCATTATCATAATAAAGTTTTTGTTCTGTAGTATTTTCTGTCATCACTTCATAAATAATAACATATCCATCTTTAGCTCCGTTGAATAATAATACCTGACCTTCTGGCATATTATTTACTTGGAATATTTGCAAATGGTCAACATCTACTTTCATCCCACTATCTTCAAAGTGAAAATTTTGATCTTGTAAATCATTCACTAATTCAACATCTCCGTTAGTAGATGTACGGATAGTATTCGGGAACGTTTTTTCATCATTTTTGCTTTTCTTACTAGAAGTCTGTTTAGCTTTATCCTCTTTTGAATCCTTTGATTCATCATCAGATTTTTCATTATCTGAACTGTTGTCTTTTTCTCCTAGTTCATCTTCAATCTTTTTTAATTTTTCTTCTTTTTCTTTAATGTTTTCTTTTAATTTATCATTTTCTTTTTTTAATTTCTCTTTGTCTTTTTTATAATCACTAGATGATTGTTCCAATGATTTAATTTCTTTTTCTAAATCTTCCTGCTCGTTATCTTTACCACAAGCAGCTAAAATAACTGTTGTCATCACCATTAGTAAAAATGCCTTCTTCATAGGTGCCGCCTCCTATACATATTCTTAAATATTTTACCATACTAATGGTGAGCTATCTATTGATAACAGGTTAGATACTGTTACCTAATACAATCATTTCATCGTAATTGACAGATTCTCTCAATTTAATAGCAAGAGCACGTGTTATTTTCTCATCCTCAATTAATTCATTAATCATTTCTCTTTGAATTCTTAAAGCATATATTTCCATTTCTGTATAAATAGCAGTGTGATTACTCACGAAATTATCAGGCGTTAGTCTTTCAACTTTGTTTAAGTAAGAATCACATACAATACTAATTTCAAATTCGTTTTCTTCATTCATTTCTTTAGATAATCTTTTTACAATTTGGAAATGAACTTCTCGTGTAATATATCTCATTTCTCTTAAGTTTGCTTCTATTGATAATGAACTTGTCGCGTTAATATATGTTTTAATTTTTCTACGACGAACAAATAATTTCATCATCAATTTAACTTTTGTAACAAGTGATGCATTTTTAAATGTAGATGATCTCTCTGTAATTTGAGTGTAATTATCAAATGTGTTTTGCGATATTTTGTCATTCTTTATTAAATTATCTAAAGTTCGAAACTCTGTATCTATTGCGATTCGTTGAAGTCGCTCTAATTCTTTTAAGTCTTCATCTTCTTCATTGCTAGCTTTTAAAAATGATAATTGCATATGATAACTTCGGGTGATTTTACCATATACATAGCTTGTTTCTTTACTATAAAATTCTTGTAATTTTATTAACGCACGTTCAATTAACAATACTTTTGCTTCGTTAAATGTAAGCTGACTTTGTTCTTTAACTTTAGCTTTTGGCGTAATAAGCGGTAGAACAACTTGAGCTAGCACTAAGCTGATTAAGATAACACCTGTAGCTATGAATAATAAATTATCTCTATATATAAAATCTGTATGTTCTGATAATTTATAAGGCAACATCAATGCGATTGCTAATGAAATAGTACCGTGAACGCCACAAATAGTCATAATAAAAGCATATTTAAAACGATTTGGTTTATCGGCTTCTGTTTGAGGTTCAATATCCTTACCACTCGTTAACATTTTTGAAAATCTGCTTTCTGGTAAATAGAAATATGGATATGAAAATAGTACCCAAATGTATCTAAACGAGTATACAAGCACAGTCACAAATAACGTCATACCGATAACATGTAATATTTCCTGATTAGATTCTTTTAAAATATTAATCAGTACTTCTGGTATTAAAAATCCTAATAAAATGAATACAAAACCATTTAATAAGTAACTCAATAATTCCCAAGTGTGGTTGTAAGTAACTTGTTCTTTCGTAGTTGCTTGAGCTATTCTATCTTTTTCAACGCCATGTATTAAACCTGCAACAACTGCTGCAATAATACCTGATGAATGAAAAGTTTCAGCTATAATATAAACTAAAAACGGGGTTATAACCTGAATAAAAGTTAACATGTTACCATTATTAATACCGTTTTTCGTTAAATAAACACGTAATTGTACTAGCCCATAACCAAGTATAAGCCCAACAATTGCGCCTCCAAATGCTGTTAAGAAAAATTGACCTACTGCTCCTGTAAGTGAGAATGAACCGCCTACTAATGCAGCTAATGCGATTTTGAATGATAAAATTCCCGCCGCATCATTTAATAGTGATTCACCTTCTAATATTGTCATAGAACCTTTTGGTAACATTTTCCCTTTAGCTATTGCTTGAACAGCTACTGCATCAGTTGGAGAAACAATTGCACCAATTGCAAAACATGCCGCTAGTGGTAATTCTGGCCAAACTAAATGTATTAAAAATCCAATACCTAAAACTGTTGAAAATACAAGTACCATAGCCATAGACATAACCGGCTTTAAATACCTGGCTAAATGTACACGTGATACTGATATACCTTCTAAGAATAATAAAGGCGCTATTATCCCCATCATAAACACTTCAGATTCAAAATCTAATGCCACAGGTATCGGAGATAAAAATATAACAAAACCTATAACAATTTGAATGAAACTTAAAGGTATTTTAGAAATATAATGGTAAATTATTGAACTGAGGATAATTCCCATGATGAACCATAAAAACCCTTCAAATATTGCCATCAAATACCTCCCTTCTTAACTAAAATAAATGTTTCCTCATGATGTATTTTTCCGTTTCATACCCCATTGATTCATTGATATGCAACATACTTTTATTTTGGGCATGAACTGTAGAAACGATTGATGATGCACCTTTATCGATTGCCCACGTTTCTAATTTTTTCTTTAATTTCGCTGCTATCTTATTGTTTCTATAAGATTCACTAACAAATAGATTATAAACTTTAACTTCATTATCCTTATTATCAAATTTAGCCCATATAAATCCAATACATGTTTGATTATCTAATGCACCGAAAACAACGCTTTCCTCATATGCTAAAGAACGTTTAATCGCTTCAAACTCTAAAGATTCAGCAACTTTAGTACTCTGATCTTCCCTTTTAAAGTACGCAGCCGCCATCTGACTTATCTCATACAACGTGCTTTCGTCACGTATTTTTTTAAATTCAATCATTTTTATCACCTGCCTAGTTATTTTCTATTAAAAGTTTAACTGCTAGTATAAAAATAACGACAAACATTATTGCTTTTAATTTTTTTTCGGGCAGTGATACAGTTAGTCTCCCACCTATAAAACCGCCTATCCCACAACCTAATGCTAAACTTATAGCAAATGGCCAATTGACGTATCCTTGAAAAATAAATACAAATGTAGATAATGATAAGTAAATGGTAATAATTAAAGTCTTCATACATTGAACTTCCGCATAATTTAAGCGTGGTATTAATAAATTAAGTGCGATAATAAATAAAAATCCAACTGCAGCTTGAACCATTCCACCATAAATACCAAGTGCAAGGAAAACTAAGACAAGCATGACTTTTCTAAAAGAGGATAATTTTTCAGATTGATTATGACCATCTTTCCATTTCGTAGGCATAATCATAATTATTAAGACAAGAAGCATAATGATGCCTAACATTCGATTAAAAACATCGTCTGGAAGGCTTATAGCGTAATGAACACCTATAAAAGAGCCTATAATGGCAGGAATACTTAAAATAATACTTAATTTAACGTTTTTCATGCCTTTTATATAAAATACATATAAGCCCATTATATTTTGTACTAGAATAGCAACCCTGTTTGAGGCGTTAGCAACAGTGGTTGGTAATCCGAAGAAAATCAATAAAGGTAAAACAATTAGAGAACCACCTGCTGATACAATATTAATAGTGCCAGCAAAAATACCAACTAAAAAAATGATAAATAACGTCAAAATCTCCAATATTACACCACCAGTCATTATTAATGATAGCGAAAAATTTATCATCTGTAAAAAGTATAAACCTGATATTAATAATGTTTTTATTACAAAATACTTGTTAGAATATAATTAATGAATAAAGAAAGGAAAACGCTGATGAAAAAATCAACACGTGACCTTATTATTGAGAACAACGTAAAACGGTTAAGATTGAATTCACACGATAAAGAAGTTTACGAAAACTATTTAACTTATGTACGTGCAAATTTAAGTATCAATGAGCATGAATCAGAGAAGATGTTACTGGATATATTGAACCATTTGTTAAAAGCAGAAAAAGATGGCATGCTTGCGATGGAATTTTTCGACCACGATCCAAAGAAACATGCTGATAATATGATTAATAACATGCCGAATCGAACAATTCAGAATATATTTAAATTCATAGGCCTCCATATTTTAATATTGCTTGGTGTTTTTTCATTTATTAGAGGTTTTACCGGATTTTTCACTCAAATAGAATACACATATTTATATACATTTATCATCACATTTATTACCGGTTTTTCTATGATATTCTTCTTTATATGGATGATATTCAAAGTTGTACAAATTAGAATATACAGTTTATCTAACTGGACCACTATGCTTACGAACATTTTAATAGCTGGATCATTTATATTAACGATTTTGTCCTTTTATTTACCCGGCTATTACTTGCAACTTGGTCCAAAAATATATACATCTAATTGGATGTACATCATCATTTCTTTAATACTCACACCACTTGGTCTTTATATAGACCATCGTAGAAAAATTAACCAACCTGAAACAAGATAAATAGAGGCGATAATATCATTAAGAAAGATAAAAATGGTAAAGTAGTAAAAGAAAAGAAAGTTGAAAATAAATATCAATAAATAAAAAAGAGTAAGGCACCGTTTATAAACGGTGCCTTACTCTTTTTTAAAACCCTAATGCTTCCTTTTATCTGATTTCTCAACAGAACTAAATATAAACAAAACAAAGAAAGTAAAAGGAATAATACCAAACGATCTAGTAAGGTTTTTCTCAACATCAATAAATTTTCTCAGCAATAATATGTGTTCTACTTTTTATTTTTGTCTTGAAAATTATTTTTTTCTGCCGTTTCATCAAAATCCTCATCATTAGAAAAAAGTAGAAAATAAACAATAATACCAATCGGAACACCTAACAAAGGTGTAGTGAAAGTACTAGATATTATGCATATTAAAATCAACCAAATTAAATCTTCTAAAGACCATTTTTTATTTAATAAATCATTCACAATTTGTTTAATAGTCATAAAAATGAAATCTCCTTTTTATCAAACTTTATCACAAAAGTTATTCCGGAACTAGCTTCTGAATAAACGTTTTTGGTCCTCCAGTAGCTTTAAGAACATCTTTAACTTTTTCATAATACATAATTGGCACTTGGCTGAAACTAAGAAATATAAGTACAAATATATCGTTGTATATTTCTCTTTCAAAAGTGTACGCTTACTTATCATATTAAATAATCATCAATCCTATGTATAAAATAATAAAGCTTATAAAAGTTTCAATATTGATAATAAATACATTTGGCTTAAACCCCATTTTATGTTTAGTTATGTAATAAGCGAGTATACTGACATAATAAAAAATAAATAAACTACTTATTAATATAATGATGCCTAATAATATATTAGCATTTTGAATTACGGTGATGCCTAACAATAATAACCATATTACTTTAAATATATTTGCAATCATTTCTATAGGATCTGATGCGATTTTAAATATTTTTTCTATATACTTTTCACTAACAAGTTGCGTGTTAGACAATATATTACATATAACTTGAATAAACATCGAAAAACTAATCAGAAATATAAAGACTAAGCCGATAGTTAATGCGGCGGTATTTAATGTGCTATTTAATTTTTCATAATACATAATTGGCACTTGGCTGAAACTAAGAAATATAAGAACAAATGTAAAATGTATCGTTGTATATTTCTTTTTCTCAAGTAAAAATTTATATGTTGCAAACAGCATCAAGTATAATATCAAGCCAATTAATACAATATTCAATATGTTTCTATCCCTTCCTTAAAACTTATCGTTGACGATAGCGTATAAATAATGATCTTTCCATTCACCTTTAATACGTACATTAGCTCGGTTTAAACCTTCTCTTTTCATTCCTATTTTTTCTACCACTCTGACTGAAGCGATATTAGATGGTTGGACGCCCGCTTCAACACGATGAAATCCTAATTCTTCAAATGCGATTCTTATAACTTCTTTTGCAGCATATGTCGTATAACCTTTGCCGCTATATGCTTCATCAATTGCATATCCTATCATACAACTTTGAATATTATGTCTGACCACGCTAAATAAATCAATAGTCCCTATAACCTTATCTTCGTCACTAACAATAACATAGTGATACCCTTCGTCATTTTTCATATTTTGTAATTGCTTATCAACCTTTTTTCTATAGTTATATAAACGATAATCCGAGTCTTTTTTATCTGCTGCTGAAAATGTTTCAAACAAAGTTCTATTTCTATAATCCATATTCAAAATTTCTTCTGCATCATGGATTTCAACCCTTCTAATGGCTACCATATACTCTCCCCTTCAATCACTACATTTATAATTATTATACACTTGTTAATATAAAATCTAAAAAATTAACCTATCTATAAATTATTAATATTTTGTTATTTTCTTATCTTTTCACTCAGAATTGATTGAAACTTTTGAATTATCTGATTATAATGGCAGATATAACTAAAGGAGGTTAACACAATGACTCAAGAAAATTGGAATAAAGAAACATTAGCAATTCATGGGGGTCAAGAACCAGATCCTGTTACAGGCTCAACAGCCGTTCCTATCCATCAAACGACTTCATTTACATTTAAATCTACAGAACACGCTCAAAATTTATTTGCGTTAGCTGAAGAAGGCAATATATATTCTCGTATTATGAATCCAACAAATGATGTATTCGAAAAAAGAATAGCACTTTTAGAAGGTGGTGTTGGTGCACTTGGTGTTGGAAGTGGACAAGCTGCTATTACATTAAGTATTTTAAACATCGCTGAAAGTGGTTCTGAAATTATCGCTTCTACTAATTTATATGGTGGTACTTATAATTTATTTGCAGTTACATTCAAAAAATTAGGTATCAAGGTTAATTTTGTAAATCCGGATGATCCTGAGAACTTTAAAGCTGCAATTAATGAAAATACAAAATTAATTTTCGCCGAAACAATAGGTAACCCTCGTATAGATGTTTTGGATATAGAAGCTGTATCTAACATCGCGCACGAGAATAGCATTCCTTTAATTGTTGATAATACATTTGCTACACCACATTTATTACAACCTATAAAACACGGTGCTGATATCGTAGTTCATTCTGCAACAAAGTTCATTGGTGGACATGGCACTTCAATTGGTGGTGTTATCGTAGACAGTGGTCAATTCAATTGGGACAACGGTAAATTCCCAGGTTTAGTTGAACCTGATCCTAGTTATCACGGTGTTTCATATGCAAGAGATGTAGGTGCTGCTGCATACATAACAAAAGCACGTGTTCAATTGTTAAGAGACTTAGGACCTGCTTTATCACCTTATAACGCACATCAATTTTTATTAGGTTTAGAAACATTGCACTTAAGAGTAGAACGTCATTCTGAAAACGCTCAAAAAGTAGCTGAATTTTTAGAAGCACATGACAAAGTAAGTTGGGTTAATTACCCTGGATTAGAATCTAATCCATATCATGAATTATCCAACAAATATTTACCAAAAGGACAAGGCGCTATTCTAACATTTGGTGTTAAGGGCGATGTTGATTCCATAGCTAATTTTGTAGAGTCATTACAATTATTCTCACACTTAGCTAATGTTGGAGATTCGAAATCGCTAGTCATTCACCCAGCGAGCACAACACATCAACAACTCTCAGATGAAGATCAGATAGCTTCAGGAGTAACGAAAGACTTAGTACGTTTATCAATAGGTACAGAATCTGTTGATGACATCATTAATGACTTGGAAAAAGCATTAAATCAAGTTTCATAATCAATATTTAAGGGTGGGACATTGAATGATGTCTTACCCTTATTTCAATTTTGCGGTTCGATAATTTATTTTTATCGACCTGTATTTTGCATTTGCGGTTCGATATTTTATTTTTATCGACCTGTATTTTGCATTTGCGGTTCGATAATTTATTTTATCGACCTGTATTTTGCATTTGCGGTTCGATAATTTATTTTATCGACCTGTATTTTGCATTTGCGGTTCGATATTTTATTTTTATCGACCTGTATTTCGCATTTGCGGTTCGATAATTTCATTTTATCGAACCGCATTTACCTATCTACAAAAAACGCTGAGCTACTTAGTATGAGTTTCTTTATTATTTTTGCTAAAATTTAATTATATAAAATATTAAAGGAGTAACTTACGTATGAAGCAATCAGTGTATGATTTAACACAACAACATCGTTCTATTAGAAACTTTAAAGATGAACCATTATCTGATGAAACAGTAAAACAATTAGTAGAAGCTGGGCAAATGGCTTCAACTTCAAGCTATGTTCAAGCTTATTCAATTATAGGTATTCGTGACCCAGAAATTAAGAAAGCTTTAAAAGAAGTATCCGGACAACAACACGTAATAGACAATGGCTATTTATTCGTATTCGTCATAGATTATTATCGTCATAGCCTAATTAATGAAGAAGCAGAAGAAAATATGCAAGATAGTTTTGAATCTGCTGAAGGTTTATTGGTCGGCACAATTGATGTTGCTTTAGCTGCTGAGAATGTCGCATTAACCGCAGAAGATATGGGCTACGGCATTGTATTCTTAGGTTCTTTAAGAAATAATGTTGCACGTGTAAGCGAAATTTTAGACTTACCTGAGCATGTCTTCCCTCTATTTGGAATGGCAGTCGGTGTACCTTCTGAAGATGATCAAGGTTCACCTAAACAAAGATTACCTTTTGAACATGTGTTCCATGAAAATAAATACAACGCAGATAAAGTTCAACAGTTGAATCAAATTAAAGACTACGACAAAGATATACAAACATATTATGAACAACGTACGAATGGACAACGTTCTGAATCATGGTCACAACAAATTGCTAAAATGATGAGTAAAAAATCACGCCCAGATATTTTAGAACGTTTAAATCAAAAAGGATTTATCAAAAAGTAATATAAATATTAAAAACGCCCAATCCAAAGTTGGATTGGGCGTTTTATTTTGAATGCTTGTTTTTTACATTTTCTTCAATTATAAAATATTATGAAACTTGTTCTTCAATTTTTCCATCACTTAGTTTTATTACTTTATCAGCGAATTCAAAAATTCTTTCATCATGAGTAATCATAATTCCTATTGATTGATTATTTTTAACATTATCTCTAATCATTTTAACCACTTCTATTGCACGGTTAGAATCTAGACTTGCTGTTGGTTCATCAGCTAAGATTAATTTAGGTTCATTCATCCAAGCTCTCATGATAGCTACACGTTGTTTTTCTCCTCCTGATAATTCATTCGGATAAGATTTCAATCTATGTTCTAACCCTATATCTATTAATAATTTCTCAGCTCTTTTTTTAGCTTCATTCTTATTCATTCCGGCCATTTGTCCAACGTACATAAGTTGATCAGTAACGTTTAAATAAGGTATTAAATGTGACGATTGAAAAATAAATCCGATTTGATTTAATCTCATATCTGTTAATTTTTTATCTGATAAATCAACATAGCTTAAATCATCTAAAGTTATATCTCCAGAACTTTTATCTAATAAGCCACCTATAATAGATAATAATGTTGATTTTCCAGAACCTGATGCACCATTTAATACAATGAGTTCACCTTTGTTTGCTGTAAAATTAATATCATTCAATACTTGAGTTTTTGCGTCTTTTTCACCAAATGATTTTGTAACATGTTCTACTACTAATCCCATTATTATTCTCCTCCTATAGCTTCTAGTGGTTCTATTTTCATTACTTTAATAAGTGATAATACTGCACCGATTAATGAAACAACAATAAATACACCAACCATCAATAACATTAAGTTTGTATTTAAGTAGAATGGCATTGTCACTGGCATTACAGTATTTAGTCCTAAGATAATTGCAATAGCTATTGCCACACCTATTAACGTTATGATTAAAATTTGAATCATTAATGAAGAAATAAGTTGTTTGTTCTTAGTACCTATTGCTTTCAAAATACCAAACTGGCTTGTTTTTTGAATTGTCATAACATAGAAGAATGCTGTAATCACAATCGCAGAAATTACGAATAAAAATACAATCATAAGATTTAAAGGTTGTTGCTCTGCATTATAACTTGGTATTGCATCCATCAAATCAGATTGTGGAATGACTTTTACATTTTCTAAATCATTAATTTGATTTTTTTGATCACTATTTAAATTATCATAAGCGATTAAAGCAATATGATTGCCTTTCAAATCATCCATTCCCGCTTCATTCACATAAGCCATTGAAGTATGTGAATACATTAAATTATCTGCAAATCCTACAATTTTAAACGTTTGATTTTCATCAGATAATTTAATTTTGTCACCAATCTCAAATCCTTCAGCTTTTAATTTTTCATTTAATAGAACTTCGTTACCGTTACTAGGTAATTCTCCTTCTGAAGGTTTAGGCTGAATGTTATTTGTAAGTTGTGTAAACATGATGTCTGCTTTACCATCATCTGTATTAATTTTTTGCATTGCAGTTCTGATCGTGTCACCTTTTGCAATGTCTTGTACTTTCGCTTCATTTTTACCCGAAATGTCAGATTGTCCTAAATTATTATCCGCATCGTTAGCAATTACATATTCACTTTTATTCCATTGTTCTACTCCAGAAACATTCTCTTTAGCTAACCCTTGTGCTAAAGCTGAAATAAATAACACTAAAAATGCTAATAAGAATAAAATCAATGTTACAAGTAAGTATTTAAATTTGTAATACTTAAGTTCTTTTAATGCTAGTTTCATGCTTATCCGTCCTTCTCTCTTGAATTTATATATATATCATATCTTCGCAATGTGAACTGAATATGAACAAATGAGAGAAAAACAAAAAATAAATAATTAAATTAAGAATCGTCATAAATAGCTACACCTTTAGTCAATTTGTTAGTGTAGTTACACGCCTCTTGATACAATGAAGTTAAATATTACGAGGAGGACTTAAGATGATTAAATCTATATGGCAAGGCAACAAAACATTTACAGCACAATCTAAATTCGGTCATGATATCATTTCAGATGCACCAGCCGCATCCGGTGGCGATGATAACGGGCCATCTCCAGTTGAATTAATGTTAAGCGGATTAGCAGGATGTACTGGAATTGATGTGACAAACATAATGAAAGAAAGATTAGCAGATGTAACAAAATTTGAAATCACAGTAGATGATGAAAGAGAAGACACAACATCGCGTGCAGTAAAAAACGTTACACTTACTTTTGATGTTGAAGGAGAAGTAGATTTAAAAAAATTAAAACGCGCAATCTCTTTAAGTGTCGAAAAATATTGCACAGTTGCACACTCACTTAAAGCATCTATAGATCCAAAATTATTCTATAATGGTACAGAAGAAGAACTTTAAATAAAAGCTTCTATATTTTACTACTCTCAAAATATAAAATAATATCGAAATCATATATTTATAAAATAAAAAATAACCATTCTCGGTAACTGTCAAAGTATTAACTAGATGGTTATTTTTTGATTATTATTACTAATTTACGCTAAATACCCTATTTAATATTCCTCAAATACGGCGCTCTCCAAATGTAAAATGTTGCATAAGAGCTCCACTTTTCCCAATCTTTATTAAGTTCTATCATAAATTCTTTAGAAGGTTTCTGTTCTAATTGTAAAATTAATTTTAAAGCATTTTGCAAACCAACATCTCCTACAGGATAAGCATTTTTTATACCTAATGATCTCATCATGACGTAGTGTGCTGTCCATGGTCCTATACCTCTTAAATCTGTTAGAGCTTTCTCTATTTCTTCTTTATCTGTTAGATTTAATAACATTTTTTTCGTTATAATTTGTGATTGAATTTTATTTGCAATATCTATAAGATATTCTGCTTTTCTACGTGAAAATTTCAGCTCCATTAATTCTTCAATTGTGACATTTGATATTTTTTCTGGTGATGGATGAATGTAATATTGTCTGCCTTTATATGGTATTGATTCACCATATTTTTCAACTAACCTTCGTTTTAATTTATAAGCAAATGATAAATTGATTTGTTGTCCTATGATTCCCCATGTAATAGCTTCGAAAAATTCTGGAATTCTAATTATTCTTAATCCATATAAGTCTTCAATTAATGGTGCTAATATTTTATTATCTTTAACATCATTATAAAATGAAGATAAATCTGTTGAGAAGTCAAACCATTCTTCTATATATGAAATAAGTTTTTCTACGATTAAAGGCGTAATCAAATCTTGATTTAAAATTTCTAGTTTTAAGTAATGTGGTACGTATGATACGTGTATTAATATATTAAGGTTATTTATTTTAACTGCTTTATAAATTTCTCGATCAACTACGCTAAATAAAATTTCATTTTCATTTCTTTTAAAGTATTCTAAACATTGTTCAAAATCGAAAATCTCTGGACATTCTATTCGAATTTCTTCCACTTCAACCCAGCCCCTTTTATTTAACAAATACTAAATTTTTAAATCTTTGTTTTTAGAAAATATGTTATAATCGAAATCTATTATCAATTAGGAGAGATACATATGTCTAAAAAATTACTTGTTTTCTTAGCTACCATTTTACTGATTTTAGCTGGATGTAACAACAAAGATGACGATTCATCGAGCAACGAGACTCATAAATATAAAACAGACGAAGGTAAAACAATCAAAATTCCAAATAATCCAAAACGTGTTGTCGTATTAACAACTAACCAAGGAAATTTCCAAAAACTTGGTATAGATCCAGTCGGTGTGGATGCAGATTTTCCTAAATCTAAATTTGTAGATGATAAAGATGCTAAACGCGTAGGTTCGGAAGATATAGAAGCAGTAACGAAATTGAAACCAGATTTGATTATCACATATAATGCAAATCCTCAAATTAAAAAGTATGAAAAAATTGCACCTACAGTACCTTTCGACCATAGTAAACGTACTTTTAAAGAAGTTCACGTTGAAATAGGTAAATTGTTAGGTAAAGAAGACAAAGCTAAAGAACAAGTAAAAGAACTAGAAGATTTAATGACTAAAGAAGGAAAAGACGTAAAAGAAAAATTAGGCAAAGATAGCACAGTTTCTATAATGGAAGTCGGGCCTAAAGAATTAACGTTAATCGGAAATAACTTTGGTCGTGGTTCGGAAGTTATCTATCAAGGCTTTGGGTTTAAACACCCTAAATCAGCAGAAGAAGATATTCCTAAAGAAGGTTGGTTATCAACTTCATTAGAAAACTTTAGTAAATATTCCGGAGATTATTTATTAATCCCTACCGAAGATGGTAAAAAACCAAAATCTTCACTAATTGACGGAAGCATATGGAAAAATACTAAAGCTGTCAAAGAAAATCAAGTTTACTATTATCCAAAAAACTTGTTTATGTATTCTGACCCGATATCTATAGAAAAACAAACGAAATATTTAAAAGACATGCTTACAAAATAATAAAAATTTAAAGAGTTCGAGACATAAATCATTGTCTAGAACTCTTTCTTTGTATTGGCAGTAATGGACTGGATAATTATGTTGCACGTGGAACTCGTCTTGCAACATCTACGATTTTATTTACTAAAAAAAAGGGTGGAACTACGAAATCTTTTTATCAAAATAAGATTTCTGTCCCACTCCCCAATTTTTATTGTACGCGCTCGTTTACGTAATCTTTGAAAGCTTCTACGTCGCCTTCTTCAATATCGATCATTGCTACTTTTCCTTCTGGAAATTCGATGAATAATACACCTTTGTCTTCAATCGTTACCGCTTTAATATCTTGGTAACTGAAAACTCTTCTGTATGGTTCACCATTCATATCGACACTCATTATTACGCGTTCATTTGTAGTAATATAAGCACCTTTAAATTGTGATTGTTCTCCTACTTTATAAATAATTGTACCAAGTACACTTGGTCCTAATTTTTCAGTAGGATATAATTCATTTACATCTATTTCATTTAATTTCATGATTTATACCTCCATTTTATCTTCAATACTATTGTACGAGAATACATGACCATGAAACAAATATTATGTTTACAAACTTTAATTTTCTAATTCTTTATATGCTTTTCTTCTTGAAAGTACAATCGTTACTACAAATGCAACAATTATAGCTATTGCCATACCTATAATATAGTTTAACCAACTACCTGTCGCAATTGAAATAAATCCAGGTAACCCAGCTGTACCTAAAGCAATTGCCTTTACTTTAGTCGCTGCAATATAGCACGCTCCTGCTCCTGAACCAACAATAGCTCCTATAAATGGATAACGTAGTTTCAAGTTAACACCAAACATAGCAGGTTCTGTGATACCTAATAATGCTGAAATACCAGCAGCTGATGCTACACCTTTTAATTTTTTATTCTTAACAATAAAGAAAGCTGCTAACGTTGCTGCCCCTTGAGCCACATTCGACATTGCTGCAATTGGGAAGATAAATGATCCGCCAGTTTTTGCAGTATCAGCTATCAATGTAGTTTCAATTGCAATAAAACTATGGTGCATACCAGTTATTACAATCGGACCATATAGTAGACCAAATAACAATCCTCCAATTGCTCCACCTGATTCGTACAACCAAGTTAAGCCATCAGATAATAAGTAACCACCTGAACGCGTGATTGGTCCTACTGCAGCAAAAGTGATAAATGCAGTAAAGAATATTGATAATAACGGTGTTAATAGATTATCTAATGTTGAAGGAATGACTTTTCTAAACCCTATTTCTAATTTAGCAAGAATATATGAAGCTACCAATATCGGTAAAACTTGTCCTTGGTAACCTACCATTTTAATAGATAAACCGAAAAATTCCCACGTCGGAATTTTTTCGCCTTTCGCTAAAGCTTCTGGGTACTCATAACCGTCCATTAAACTAGGATGTACCAATATCATACCTAAAGCAGCACCTAAGAAGGCATTACCTCCAAACCGTTTTGCAGCACTAAACCCGATAAGTACTGGTAAGAATACAAATGGCGCATTAGCAAACACGTTAATCATACTTGCTAAACCTGAAAATTGATTATGTACTTCTATAAAAGACTGATTATCATAAAATAAATCTTTTGCTGTTAAGATATTGTTGAGTCCCATCAATAAACCACCAGCAACTATTGCTGGAATAATTGGAACAAATATATCTGATAACATTTTCACGAATTTCTGTATTGGATTTAACTTTTTAGAAGACTGGTCTTTCACTTCTGAAGATGTTGAAGCTTCAAGTCCTGTTAATTTTTCCATTTCATTAAATACTTTATTAACTGTTCCTGAACCAATAATGATTTGATATTGTCCACCCGTTGAAAAAGTCCCTTTTACAACTTCCAGATTACTTAACTTATCTTCATCTACTTTACTTTCATCTTTTAATACTAATCTTAACCTAGTCGCACAATGTGCAATAGCATCTATGTTCTCTTTACCACCTATCGCATCAATTATGCTTTCAGCTTCCTTTTTATAATTCATTTAATTCACTCCTCTATAATGGTACCGGTTCCCAAAGCTTATAAAAAATAAAATATTCACTTTTGATTGTAACCGGTTCCATTCACTTTGTCAATATTCAAATAATGCATTATTTGGCATCTCCAATAACTACAAGATAAAAAAGGCACTTCTTCTTTAGTTGATTTTTTTCAACCTTGCAGTGCCTTTAATAAATTATTATTTTAGTCGTTAAGATTTATATAGCCGGCTCTTATTTTATTACCTTTTTCATCAAAAGATTCCACATATCCATCTTCTCTAACGTTGTAAGAACCTAATAATTTCCCGTTCTTATCAGTATATGAGAATCCAAAAGTATCATCTTTTTTCTCAGGTTCTTTCCAAATTGTTTTGTCAGTATCTACTTTATCAATACCTTCAAATGCTTCTACTGCATCAAAGACATTATCTCGGGTGATGACTGTATTTTCATCATTGCTTGAATTTGAGAATTCAAAGTCATCAGGATATTGCATAATATATCTTATTTCATCATCTTCATTACTGCCTTCTGTATAAACTGCTATTTGATAACCGTTATTCGGCGTTTTATTGTAAATAACGAATGAGTGTCCTTGCCCTCTTCTTAAGTCTTGTGTAGGTTCGCCATGAAAATCAACAAACTCTTTATAAGACACATTCTGATTCGGTATAATACTATATTGTTCAATTGGATTCCCTGCTCCTAAGTAATACATAACCATAAAGTTTCCATAAACGTAGCCTTCTCTTCCTAAAAAGTTTCTTATATCATCTTCTTCACCATATTTTTGTTGAACTTCTTTTTTATTCATATTTTTTATTAGACCTTTGTAGCCTGTAACATGATTAGCATTCATATAATTATCGGAAAAATCTTGTGACAATATATCAATATTAGGAGTAGATTGTTTGTTGTTTTCATTATTTGTGTCATTATTCTCCGATTTATCCTCCTGTTTAGCATTATTATCTTTGGCTGGTTCGCCTATCGTAATACTACAACCAGATAAAATTATTATTGATGCAAATAAAAATGACACTTTATTTTTCATCTCGTTAAATACCTCCGAATCTTTATTAATATTTAATTTATTATTCCCATTATACCAAATAATATTCAGAAAAATTTGATAACTAGTGAATACTTTTATATAATTACCATTATTAAGAGAAAGGAGTATTATTACAATGAGCGAACGAATTTATGGCAATACACCTTGTTTTTTAGGATCACAAAATTTATCAAAGAGTAAAGATTATTCAACTGATGTATTAGTTTATGGTGTTCCATTTGAAGGCCCGTGTACTTGGGGAGACTACACAGGTTGTGAATTAGGTCCTAAGCAAATTAGGCTGTCTTCAGCAAGATACAGTGGTTATCTTCCTGAATTGGATCATATTGATGTACACGAACATTTAACAATCGGTGATGTAGGCGATGTTTCAACAGTACCTCATGACGTTGATGAAACTGTGCAAAACATAGAGAAATTTGCCGAAAATTTATGGCGTTCTGAAAAGTTTCTAGTAGGTTTAGGCGGCGATCATGGTATAACTTATCCAATTTTAAAAGCCTTAACTAACACTGGAAAACGTGTAGGTATCATCCATTTAGACGCACATTATGATAATATGCCGAATTATGAAAATGAGCAATTCGCTCGTAATACACCTTTCATGAGACTTTATGAAACTGAAGGTATTCGTAATGAAAGCCTTATTCATACAGGAATACACGGTCCAAGAAACCAGCCTGAAACAGGAAAGTTTGCTAAAGAAAATGGCGCAGTTACGATTACAATCAATGATATACGTGAAACTGACGATTTACGCAAATTCGCTAAAGATATATATTTGCAAGCAAGTAATGATGTAGATGTTGTATATTTAACGATTTGTAGTGATGTGTTGGACTTTGCTTTTAATCCAGGAGGCCCTGTAGATGGCAATGGTTTAACAAGTTATGAATTATTAACAATGATTTATGAATTTGGAAAATTAGGTTTAGTTGGTATGGATTTTGTAGAAGTCTATCCAATGCAAGACGCTAATCAAAATTCATCTCACTTTGTATCTACAGCTGTGCTTTACGTATTAGCAGGACATATAAAACATTTAAATAAAGCTTAATGTTTTTGCAAACGAAGGGAATGGTTTAAATCGTAGAAAAGAAAAGGAAAAGTAACTTTGGTATATTCGGACCAGGTATGATTATAACCGCTTCTTTCATAGGTCCTGGAACTGTTACAACGATGACTCAAGGGGGAGCAGGCTTTGGATATAGTCTGCTTTGGGCAGTCTTATTCTCTATTATCGCGACCATTGCGCTTCAAGAAATGGTTGCACGTTTAGCACTCGTTACCAATGAGGGCTTAGGTGAAGCAATCCGGGATATATTCAATCATCATTTACTAAAACTCATCACAGTATGGTTTAGTATGATAGCTGTTGCTGTTGGTTGTGCTGCATACATATCCGGAGATTTGCTAGGAACTTCTTTAGGTGCCGCCTATTTAATAGGTGTGCCTGAAAATGTTATCGCACCTATTATTGGCGTTATCATTTTATGCATAGGTTTAATTGGTAGTTACGATTTAATCGAAAAAGTCATGACTGTTCTTGTATTAGTAATGGGCGTTATTTTTATAACGACAGTTATTGTTATACAGCCAGACTTCGGTGCAGTACTCAAAGGAGCATTTGTACCAAGTATACCTAATGGCTCTTTATTAACAGTTATCGCGTTAATAGGTACAACTGTCGTACCTTATAACTTCTTTATACACGCGAGTTCTATTCACGAACGATTTAACGGTATTAAAGATTTAAAGGCAGTACGTATAGATACAATCGTTGCGATAGGTTTAGGTGGTATCATATCCGCTGCAATATTGATCACAGCTGGTACATTAATTGAAGGAGATGAAGTATCAAGTCTTGTTCAACTATCTGAGCCTCTTAAGCCAATTCTCGGAGATTTTGCACCATTATTTATGAGTATCGGACTATTTTCAGCCGGATTATCCTCAGCAATAGCCTCTCCAATGGGCGCAGCAGCAACAATAAGCAGTTGCTTACGTTGGAAAGGTGGCGTTAAAAGCAAAAAATACCGCTTCGTATTCGCTGTTGTTATATTTATCGGTATTATAACTTCAGCACTAGGATTTGAACCACTTGAAGTACTGTTACTCGCACAAGCTTTAAATGGCGTTATTTTACCAATCATTGCGATTTTAATATTTATCATTTTAAACAAGAAAAATATGATGGGAAAATTCGCAAATGGTATCGTGTTGAATATTATCGGGCTGTTTGTAGTACTTGTAGTATCATTCTTAGGTATTTACAGTCTAGTCGATGCTATTCAAAGTTTATTATAATATGGCTTATTGAATTTTTAGAGGTTGAGACATGTATTTATGTCTCAACCTCTATTTTTTATTGTCTTTTCTCACCAAACGTGTCAATAATGGTGGCCTTATTGTCTTTTCTCACCAAACGTGTCAATAACGGTAGTCTTGTTGTCATTTCTCGTAAAACGTGTCAATAACGATAGCCTTATTGCCTTTTCTCAGTAGTCTTGTCAATAAGGAGGACATTATGTTGCACGTGAATCTCGTCTTGCAACATTCGAAGGCATTATGTTGCACGTGGATCTCGTCTTGCAACTTTCAGAGGCATTATGTTGCACGTGGAACTCGTCTTGCAACTTTCGAGGGCATTATGTTGCACGTGGAACTCGTCTTGCAACATTCGAAGGCTCTATGTTGCACGTGGAACCCGTCTTGCAACTTTCGAAGGCATTATGTTGCACGAGGATCTCGTCTTGCAACTTTCGGAGGCATTATGTTGCACGTGGATCTCGTCTTGCAACTTTCGGAGGCATTATGTTGCACGTGGATCTCGTCTTGCAACTTTCGGGGGCATTATGTTGCACGTGGATCTCGTCTTGCAACTTTCGGGGGCATTATGTTGCACGTGGACCTGCTCTTGCAACATAGCTACCTTTTCACCAGGAAAATCTGAACGAATAAACCTCCTAGAAATTGTAAAAATAGATTGTTTTATTCCAATCAAAGTGATTTAATATAATTATAAAGCGCTTACATAGTAACTTTACAAGAACGGAGGAATTTCAATGATTTCATCACTAGTAGTATATCTATTAACATTTATTTTATTATCCATAGTTATGTTACTCATAAATGGTTTAATAAATACCTTTAGTAAAGGAGAAAAAGGATCTAATTTTAAATCAGTACTGCTTCAAAGTTTTATCATAGCTACTTGTGTTTTTGTGTATAAAGAGTTCATAAGTTTTTAAATATACAATAAATAAAAATATAATAAAAACACCTCCGTATTGGTTCATACTACATGAATCTATACGGAAGTGTTTTTCTATAATCAACTTATATTTGTTTCTACTATATAATCTGTAGATATGTCATTCCCTGCATAAAATTGATGTGATCCTGTTATTTTATAGCCATGTCTTTCATAAAATTCTATAGCTCTGTGGTTATTTTCCCACACGCCTAGCCATAATTTTTTCTTTCCATTGTCACGCGCAATTTCAAATGCTTTTTCCATAAGTATGCTACCTATACCTTTGGATTGAAATTCGCGATACATATACAATCGCTGTACTTCCAAATAGTCTTCACCTTTTGGTTCTGTTTGAGCGTCTCCAATGTTTAATTTCATATAACCTGCTACTTCTCCATTATATCTGGCAAAAAAGTACCATGATTGTTTATTACTCATTTCATCTAGTAATGCCTCTGTACTATAAGCCTCTTTGAAAAATGTTTTTAAATCTTCTTCAGACATTGTATGTTTAAAAGCATCACTAAAAGTTTGTTTACAAATTTTAGATAAAATCGTAACTTCTTCATTTTTAATTTTATCAATTGTTACTGAACACATATTTAGGACCCACTTTCATAATTTTTGAACTATTATATTTTTTACAATCATATCAAATATGTAATCCTTTTTGCATATGTTAAACTTAGTTAAAAGGAGGATTTTATTATATGTTAAATTTAACTGTTTATTTAGCAGGTCAAATTCATGATGATTGGCGTGATGAACTTGCACAAAAAGCTAAGCAACAAGACTTACCACTAACATTTGTCGGTCCACAAACAAACCATGATCGTTCAGATAACATTGGTGAAGATATCTTAGGAGAGCAACCTAACAATTATTATAGAGATAACGCTGCTTCTGATATCAACAACTTACGTACACAAGTATTGATGAATAAAGCAGATATTGTTATCGCTTTATTTGGAGAAAAGTATAAACAATGGAATACAGCAATGGATGCGTCTGCTGCGATTACTCTAAATAAACCATTAATTATTGTGAGACCTACAGATTTAATCCATCCACTTAAAGAACTATCTAATAAAGCAAATGTTACAGTAGAAACAATTGAGCAAGCATTGGAAGTTATACAGTACATTTATGAATAATATATTTCCTAGGAAATGATAAAATCAGGCGAGATGATTAACTATCTTTCCTGATTTCTTAGTTTCTTTTTAATTTTATTTGTTTACCATAAGTAAAATATAATTTAGATAACAAGTCAGATATTAATAACCCTAGAGCTATAGCGCTAGATATTAAAGCAACTTGTATCATTGTGACTAATGCTTCATGATAATTGTTAAGCACTAAATTTCTAATTGCTTGATAAGCTGTACCACCGGGAACAAGTGGGATAATCCCTGGGATAATAAAAAGGATGGCAGGAGAGAAAAATTTTTTCGACATATAATGACTCATGATACCAACAAAAAATCCACCAAAGAATGATGCCTGAATATCTGAATAATCATAGAATATACTAATTTGAAACATTCCCCAGCCAACAGCTCCAACTAGACCAGCTGGTACAAGTAAATATTTTGGCGCGTTAAACAATAATCCAAAAAAACAAGATGCACCAAAACTAAATACTATATTTAAGATTATTGTTATCAACGTACCTCACCTCTCAAAAGAAAATTAATAATATAATACCTACACCTGTTCCGATAGCAATAGAGGTAAAGGTCGCTTCTAACCCTTTAGAAATACCTACCAACAGTTGTCCTAGGAATAAATCTTGTATTGCACAAGTTATTAATACACCTGGTACAATTGGCATGACTGCTGATATGATAACGATATTAAGTGTATCTCCACCTAGCCACATTTGATTATAGATGGCAATTAAGGCAATTGCGGCGGCTGCAATAATCTCTGCAATAAATTTCACTCTCGTCCAAGAGTGCACTAATTCTACTATAGTATAACCTATAGCACCTGCTAAAAAGGTAGCCAATATATCTTGCATATCCCCACTATATAAATATAGAAAGAACAGTGATATAAATCCCGCTATAAAAAATTTAAGTTTCAGTGAGTAAGGTAAAGGTGAAGCATGTATTTTATTCAGTCTTTCCAATGCATCTATAGCAGTAATTTGTTCGTTCACGAGCATTCGTGATACATTATTCGCACGATGAATATCTCCCAAATTTGTATCTCTTTTACTAACACGATATACCCTAATATTATCGTTTACGTCTAAAGCAAAGTTGATGAATGTGGAACTAACATAACACTGGTTATTTGGATAGCCTAGATGTTTTGCCATTCTATACATCGTATCTTCTACTCTGAACGCTTCTGCTCCAGCTTCCAAAAGGACACGCCCAGCTTTCATTACAATTTCTTGAACTAACTCTTCAGGAACATTCTGTTTATCCATCCACCCACCACCTCACTTTGCTATACCTATAAGAATATCAAAAATTCAGCTGTAATTTAACTGAAAATTCAATATTTATTTATTTTCTATCTTATTTCCAAAAAATTCATATAAATAGTAAATTGAGCACCATAATTTATGCAATTTTATGAACATTTTTGTTACAACTTGACTTTGAACCCATTTCATAATAGGCTTAATTTTGACGTAAGGAGGATGATAAAATGGGTTTACCACCTATTGATAAACAAATTGGTTTCTTATTATATGTTGCGTCAAAAGAATTAATTAAAAAGTATACACCGTTATTAAAGAAATATAATTTAACTTATACTGGATATATCGTTCTTGTAGCTATAGATGAAAAAGAAGTGATCAATATCAAGACGTTAGGTGATAGATTATACCTAGATTCAGGTACTCTAACACCACTTTTAAAAAAATTAGAAGAAAAAGGATTCATTAACAGAGAAAGAGCGGTTAATGATGAAAGAAATTTACGTGTTTCTTTAACTCAACAAGGCATTGAAACACAAAGTGCCATTTTAGACGAAGTCGTCACTTCATTTAAAAAATTAGACATGGAAAATGAACAATACACAGAATTAAGAGACTCATTAGAGTACTTTATTGATAATACTTTAAGCAAAGATATTCAATAGAAAATTCACATCCACTAATTATTAAAACGCCCTTCAAAGTATACACTAAAAAAGTGAAAACTTAGAGGGCGTTTTTGTGTTGAAAGAGAAACATATTAGGTAAAAATTACTATACCTTTATTCATTAGATTGATTATTGTTATCTTCTTTGTTATCTTTACTATCATTTTTTTCCTCGAATTCTACAGAACAACACTCTTGTTCTTTAGGTTTTATCTTTTTAAACATATCTTTAATACTCAATTATCTCACCTCCTTTAAATAATAAGGTTAACGATTAAACCTGTTCCTATAGCTACTACTAAGATTGCCATAATAAAAGAAATTACAAATTTCTTCTGAAATAATTTAGATAGCAAAATGACTTCCGGAATACTAGCTCCTGCACCACCTATTATTAAAGCTACTACTGTGCCTACAGACATGCCTTTAGAAACTAACGCTTCAGCTATAGGGAGCATCGTTTCTGGTCTTATATACATCGGTATACCGATCACAGAAGCAATAATGACAGAAATAATACTGTCGCCACTCGCATATTGAGTAATGAATGCGGCTGGTATAAAACCATAAATGAAAGATCCTATAAACACGCCTATTAATAAATAAGGGAGCATTGGGTATAAAAAAGCCCACGCATCATTCAATGCTTGCTTAAAACGAGACCCTGTTTTATTAGCAAAAAATCCATCACCTTTTACATTTATACCTTTATAACTATTCGCTAATTTCATTTTTGAAAATACAAATCCTGTTAAAATACTCAAAATCGCTATTACGATTAAATAAACAATCGCAACTTGCCAACCTAATAACACCCATAACATAAATATCATAAGCGGATTCATTAAAGGAGAAGCTATCAAAAAGCTAATCGCTGGTCCAAAAGATACTTTTGAGTTCAATAGTCCCGCAAGTATAGGAATTGTAGAACAAGAACAAAAAGGTGTAATAGCACCAAATATCATCCCATATATGTAATTAATGGTTTGATTAGGCTTACTTAAGAAATTTTTAATCTTTTCTTCTGAAACTATTTGTTGAATCAAACTCACAATGAAACTAACTATTATAAATAAAGTCAATAGTTCTAAAAATAACATTACAAATGTTTTCAAAAATTCTATTATTTGCTCCACTTTCACATCTAACCTCCATTTTAATTAATCAATTTTTATTGATATATAAATCAAGAAAAATTGATTAATTGTTTTTAAAAGAAGATACTTAAAGTATCTTACAACAAGTATGTTCATTTAATACTACCTGTATTTGTTTTTCATTAATTTTATAATAATTCCAAGTACCATGCTTTTCAGCAATTAGAATATTCGCATTCACTAATTTCTTTAAATGATAAGAAAGTTTAGATTGTTTCAAATTCAATAATTCCTCTAAATCACAAACACATAAAGATTTGGAAGTACTTTGACTTATAGATTTCAATATTTTAAGTCTAATCTTGTCAGCAAGAGCGTTAAACAAATTTTCATAAAAATCTAATTGTTCTTCGTCATCTAAATTTGAATTGGTTTTAATAATTTCCATAAAACACACTCCTCCCTTATATATATTTAATATAGTTATTACATCAACTTTTTTTGATATAATAACTATAAATTAGATTTTCCAACATTGCAAGTCAAACAATTAACATAGACCTATACCTATATAGATGGTACTCTATTAATAGTTTAGGTTATATATTTATACCTAATGTTTACTATATACTAAAAATGAGGACAATAATTATGACTAACAAAACAATTTATTTTATATGTACTGGTAACTCTTGTCGTAGCCAAATGGCTGAAGGTTGGGGTAAATCTTTACTAGGTGAAGGATGGAATGTATATTCTGCTGGTATAGAAACGCACGGTGTAAATCCTAAGGCAATTCAAGCTATGAAAGAAGTAGACATTGATATTTCAGAACAAACGTCTGATTTAATTGATAATAATATCCTGAAACAATCTGATTTAGTAGTAACATTATGTAGTGATGCAGATAATAACTGCCCTACTATACCAGCCAGTGTCAAAAAAGAACATTGGGGATTTGATGATCCAGCAGGTAAAGATTGGTCAGAATTTCAACGCGTCAGAGATGAAATTGGCGACAGAATAAAACAATTTAAAGAAGTATCGGAATAATAATCTTGTTTGTAACTAAAGGCTGAGACATATGTCTCAGCCTTTTATTTTATAATTATTAAATGTTGTAATAACAATGATTTTATTTCGTTATCTTTAATAAAATAGTAAGCCACCTTCCCCTTTTTATAAAAATTAAGTACATCATTTTTATATAAATTTCTCAAATGATGAGAGGTAGATGCAATACTCATATTTAATGTTACCGATAAATCGCATACACACAACTCTTTTTCTTGAATTAAAGCTAATATAATTTTCAATTTGTTTTCATCACTTATCTTTAGTAATGTATTAATTAATTTTTGTGATTTATCTTCATTTATAAACTTCATAGCATTTTCAACTTTCTCTTCATGAATACAAATCACATCACAAGTAATTGTTTTATCCATTTAAATCACTATCCTTTATCATAATATAAAGCTTAACAATGTTGAAATAGTTTTATTTTCAATAACAATAAATACTCCCAAGGCTATATAAATAACAGCCATAATCCAACGACTAAATTTCTCTACAACTTCACCAATTCCAGGTATATTTGCTAAATTCTGAGCTGTGAATACTAAAATAAAAATTAATGTCACAAATACTAACAAAGTGGTTAACAATTCAATACTATTTAACGTTACAAAATATGGAACAAAAAGCCCGATATTATCAGCACCACAACTTGCTATCGTAACTAAAACTACAGTACCAACTAATTTTGATAAACCTTTATTATTTAATTCTTTCTTGGCTCTTTTTTCTCCCTCACAATCATCATAAATAGCTACTTTAATACCTAAATATATAGGAATTAGACCCAGCAAACCTAAAATCCATTTTTCTGGAACATAATTTAATACAAATGCTAAAAATAAACTCACAATTATTAATATGAGAGAACCTAAATATTGTCCAATATAAATATCTTTATATTCTTTTTTAGTGTTTGCCTTAGCAAAATAAATTAAAAGAATTACTAATAAATCAACTGCAGTAGCAACATAAAGCACTGTAGCAGTTATTATTGTCTGAAACATAACACACCTCATTCAAATATATATTTGAATGTATTATAACACTATCCATTGTAAAATCATAAACAGCTATACTCTATTCCCACTTTAATCCCCTTCTTACTCACTCCTTTTATACATACATCCTCTTTACTATTTGGAATCAAGGCTAATATTATATTTATGTCAACCGGTTGATATTCAATTATTGTAAATATATAATACTTTTAACGAAAACGTTTTCAAATAAAGTTAAAGAGGAGAACTGGTATGAACAAGTATTTTCAAAACTTCCAAAATGTTTCTTATTTACAAAGTTCTATGACAATGTTTTTTTATTTTGCATCATGGTCTATTTGGTGGTCTCTATTCCAAATTTGGCTTGCATCAGAAGATAATGGTTTAGGATTATCAGGTAGAGAAATCGGTACAATATATTCTGTAAACTCATTTGTAACAATTTTATTTTTATTTGGTTATGGAATAATACAAGATAAGCTTGTTATTAAAAGAACATTAATTATTTTCTGTGCTTCTATGTCTGTATTAGTTGGTCCATTTTTTACTTTAATATATAAAAGTTTGATTCAAAATCATTTCTTTATTGGTATAATAGTAGGTTCTATATTCCTTTCTGCTGGATTCCTCTCTGCAACTGGTGTTTACGAAACAGTTTCAGAGAAACTAAGCCGTTTATTTAATTTTAAATACGGTCAAGCTAGAGCTTGGGGTTCTGTTGGATATGCGATATCAGCTTTAGTTGCAGGTCATTTGTTTGTTATAGATCCTGAGCTTAATTTTTGGTTAGGTTCTTTAATAGCTTTAGTACTATTATTAATTCTTATTTTTTGGAGATCTAAAAGTGAGAAGGTTAAAATTAGAAATTTACGAGATAATCCTGGGGACGATGCTATACCATCAGCTCGAGACTTCATGAGGACACTTAAAATGAAACATCTGTGGATTGTAATGTTGTTCATTATGTTTACAGCTACTTTCTACGGTATTTATGATGGGCAAATGTTCCCAGATTTCTATACAAAACTATTTGATGATCCAAAAACTGGGCAAACTATGTATGGTAATTTAAATGCTATTCAAGTGTTCTGTGAAGCTTTAATGATGGGGGTTGTTCCTATTATCATGATGAAAATAGGAGTAAAACCTACATTGATGCTTGGCGTTTCAGTCATGTTTCTTAGAATAGGTTTAAGCGCTGCTACCGATAGTACTGTTTTAATGTCTATGATTAAAATGATGCATGCGTTAGAAGTACCATTATTCATGTTACCGGCATTTAGATATATCACATTACACTTCGATCCAAAGTTATCAGCAACACTATATCTAGTAGGTTTACAAATATCTGGACAAATCGGTTCAGTAATACTTTCTACACCATTAGGTATGTTAAGAGATGCTGTTGGTTACAATTATACATTTATCATTATTTCTGTCATCGTAATGGTTGCAGGTATATTCGGGCTGTTTATGCTGAAAAATGATGATGAAATGGTCGATGGAGATGCGTTTATTAGAAATGCTCAAATAACGAATTAATATAGTTCTTCTTTTCTCTTGGAAACAAAAAAGATAAATAAAACGAGTCTGGAACATTTTTAATGTTTCAGACTCGTTTGTTATATTGTAAGAACTGTTTTTTTAAATAAGGTTTCTGTCCCACTCCCTAATTTTATCTATTATAAGTATGGAAAGGACAAGTTATAATATGATCATCAATTATGCCTATGCTTTGTAGAAAAGAATATACGATTTTTGGGCCGACAAACTTAAATCCACGCTTTTTCAAGTCTTTACTAAGTTGAATGGATAGTTCTGATTCTGCAGGTACTTCATTAATATCCTTCCATTCGTTTATTATAGGTTCATTTTTTACATAAGACCATAAAAAGTTAGATAAACTGCCCCACTCTTCTTGAAGTTTTAGCACTTGCACTGCATTGTTTCGAACGGACTTTAACTTTCCCATATGTTTTATGACATTATATTGTTCTTTAATGTCTTCAATTTCTTTGTCAGTTAGTTCGGAACATTTTTTTATATCGAAGTTATGAAAGGCTTCTTGATAATCTTTTCGTTTTTGAATGACAGTTTCCCATGACAATCCTGCTTGAGCACCTTCTAGAGATAGCATTTCAAATATATATTGGTCATCTTTACTCACCCTACACCATTCATTTTTGTGATAATCTTTCATTAAGTCGCTTTTAGGCCAAGTGCATTCTTGAATCATTCCATCACCTATTCTTCTTTTTTCTTCTTATCTAAATCATAATTATGTATCATAGATAATAAAATTGTTACACCAAATATACCCAATATAATTATTGCTTCCCACATTCCTAGGTTAAATGGCTTACCGTATGCCGTATATATATCTTTAATAGCTAGATATGAAAATAAGGCAACTGTTTCAAATTTCAGAACATCTATTAAAAACTTAGCACTTGAAATCTGCTCGTTACTCGGTGGACCATATAATGTAGAAACATTTATATACCGATCCAATTTAGTCCCACGTGTTATGAAATGTAATACTCCCCAGATTATTATACCTAAAGTTGGTAAAAAGAAAATAAAGGCTTTTGTAGCCCAAGCATCCGCTTCGCCTGAGACATTATAATGACTTGGAATTTCACTAGGCAACGAAGGATAATTAATCAATATAATTAATAGAGTAGCAATCCATAAACATATACCAGAAATATCTAAAACACGTTTAACCACGGTTTGTCCTCCTTATTAAAAAAAGCAACAAGTACACTATATGTGCTTGCTGCTTTTAAAATTAACTTATTAAATAGATTATCGCTTATTTAAGTTTACCAAGCAAATAATCCGACGAATGCTGCTGTTAATAGTGATACTAATATACCTGATAACAACATCATTGGCACATATTTAGAAACAAAGTTAGATACATCATCTTTAACGATACCTTTTAAAGTACCAATTATCATTCCAATTGTAGAGAAGTTAGCAAATGATACTAAGAATGTACTGATAACTGCAGCTCTATGTGTAGAATATTCACCTATTTCTTTACTGATAGTGCTCATAACTACGAACTCATTCGTTACAATTTTGAGCGCCATTTGTTGTGCTACAACCCAAGCTTCTCCGAACGGCAAGCCTAATAGCAATGCAAATGGATACATAAAGATACCAAGTATATACTCTAATCTTATTTCTGGTAAATATGGAATAGGATCCATAATGCCTAATAATTTATTTATCAAGTCTGCTATCGCAACAAATGCAATAACGAATGCAATAATGATTAATACCAATTTGCCGGCGTTAATAACTGAATCTCCTAAGAATGAGAAGAATGGTTGTTTTTCTCCTTCGTCTATTTCAGCTACTACATCCTCTTCTGGATCTAAATCAAATGGATTTAATATTGTTGTAACGATGATTGCATTAATGATGTTTAATGGAATCGCTGTTAATACAAATTCTCCCGGAATCATTTGTATGTAAGAACCAACAATCGCACCTGAAACGGAACTCATAGACATCATTGCAACTGTTAATACTCTCACTTTATTCATAGATGTTAATTGTTTAGATGATACTGCTAAAGCTTCTGTGTTTCCTAAAAACATCATTTCAATTGAGAAGAATGATTCAAATTTAGGTTGTCTTGTTATTTTTGAAATGACTAAACCTAAGAATGAGATAAATTTAGGTAATATACCTAAGTACATTAAAATATCAAATACTGGTACTACAAGTAGAATTGGTAATAAAGCAGAAACTGCCATATCCATTTTTCCTGGTCCCGGTGCTACAAAACTGTCGAATGCAAACCCAATACCTGAGAATGCAGACTCTAATAACCATGACACGCCATCTGCCGCACTTTTAACAAATTTTGCCCCGAATGAAAATTGAGTGAAGAACCATGCTAATACTAAGTTAATAACAATAAGTATTAGAACCGATTTCCAATCAATATTCTTCTTATCCCTAGAAAAAAGAAAAGCGACTCCAATGAATATTAACAAACCAATTATATTGATGATTAAAAACATCGTTATTTGTCCACCTTTATGATTAATTAAAAACAACATCATTATACCATGCATAACCTATGTATGTTACTAGATTTAAGAAAGAATTTTACAAATTTTTAATAAATTATGACATATAAAAAGCAATTGAGCACAGTGGCTCAATTGCTATAACTTTTAATCATTATTTGCTTTATATTCTTTTTGTTATTTGTATGTTTGGTCAAATTGATCAAATTGATTAATAGATTGATCGCATTTCATACTTATAGCTAAATACACTATATAACCAGAAACCAGTACCATGATTAAAGTATAAACTGTTAACACATAAATATTTGAAATAATAAATGTATTAAACAGCAACAACATGAGTATCAATATCGCATCTATAATGCTTAATGAAATGACACATACGCGTTCCATACTAACCCTTCTTTACTTCATAATATGACCTCTAGCTCATAGCTATACTGTCTTACGCAATGAGATACATGTTACTACAAAGTTATAGTGAATTCAATACGTTTTCAAGAAGTTTTTTCAAAAGAATTTTACCGACTTTTATTTATTTTTGAAATCTAAAAATTCAATCTATTTATTATAATATGATATAGTTTGATATATAGTAAACATAAAAATATTGGAGGCGTTTTTTTCATGGAAAATTATAATTTAATTGATGGACACGTAATACCTCAAGTCGGTTTTGGTACATATAAATTGAATGGCGCATCAGGTGTTCATGCAATTGTAAATGCACTTAACAATGGTTATAGAGTATTAGATACTGCATATAACTATGAAAATGAAGGTACTGTAGGTAAAGCGATGCAGCAAAGTCATGTTAGTCGCGATCAAATTATTGTTACCTCTAAATTACCTGGTCGCTATCATAGTTATGAGCAAGCAGCTAGAACAATTCAAGAATCTATATACCGTCTTGGCGTTGAGTACATTGATTTATATTTAATTCATTGGCCAAATCCTAAACAAGGTTTATACGTAGAAGCTTGGAAGGCATTAATTGAAGCTCAAAAAATGGGACTGGTAAAATCAATTGGTGTTTGTAACTTCTTACCAGAACATCTTGAAACTTTAGAAAAAGAAACAGGTGTACTACCGGCTGTTAACCAAATTGAACTGCATCCATACTTTAATCAAAAAGATGCTATTAAATATCATGAAGAAAAAGGCATCATAACTGAAGCATGGAGCCCGTTAGGTCGTGCATCAGAAGTTATTCACGATAAAAACATCGAACAAATCGCAGAAAAATATAATAAAACAATTCCACAAATTATATTAAAATGGCATGTGCAAAATGGTGTAGTTCCAATTCCTAAGTCAACATCAAACGCAAGACAAATACAAAATCTTGATATTTTCGACTTCTACTTAGAATCAGAAGATTTACACACTATAGACAATTTAACTAAATCTGATGGTAGACTAAAAGACCAAGATCCAGCAGAATACGAAGAGTTTTAATAACAAAATTAATTAAAGGAGTCTGGGTCATAAATAATTGTTCCAGACTCTCTTTTTGTATTGGCAGTAGCTTTAAGCATTAACCTTTAAATAAGTCTTAGTTAAATGATAAGGTATATATATAAAAGATAAGGAGTGATTTTTGTGACAGAGCTTTCAAAATTAGGTAAAACAGATATCAAAGTTAATCCAATTGGTTTAGGTACAAATGCTGTTGGTGGGCACAATTTATATCCAAATCTTGATGAAGAACAAGGTAAAGATGTTGTGAGAGCAGCAATTGAAAATGGTGTTACCCTTCTAGATACTGCGTTTATATATGGACCAGGTCGTTCTGAAGAACTCGTTGGAGAAGTTGTCAAAGAATACAATAGAGAAGATGTTGTAATCGCAACTAAGGGTGCTCATTATTTTGACGGCGATGAAACAAAACTCTCCAATGACCCTGAATTTTTAAAAGAACAAGTGGAAAATAGTCTAAAAAGATTACAAACTGATTATATAGATTTATATTATATACATTTTCCAGATGATGACACACCAAAAGATAAAGCAGTAGCAACACTACAAGAATTAAAAGAACAAGGTAAAATTAAAGCAATTGGTGTTTCAAACTTTAGTTTAGAACAATTAAAAGAAGCAAATAAAGATGGACATGTTGATGTCGTACAATTAGAATATAACTTATTAAATAGAGAAAACGAAGAAATTTTAAATTATACAGCAGAAAACAATATTACTTTTATCCCTTACTTCCCATTGGTTTCTGGACTATTAGCGGGTAAATATGATGAAAATACAACATTTAATGACTTAAGAGCAGATAATCCAGAATTCCAAGGTGAACGATTTAAAGAAAATCTTAAAAAAGTCGATAAATTACGTGATATTGCTAAAGAACACAATGTTGAAGTTGCACACATTGTACTTGCTTTCTATTTAACAAAACCATCATTAGATGTTATTATTCCAGGTGCTAAACGTAAAGACCAAGTCATCGATAATTTAAAAACTTTAGATGTAAAATTAACAAAAGAAAACTTAGATACAATTGAAAAATTATTCCCAGTTGAATAATTTTTAGGATTTAACTGAAAATAAAATATTATATATTCGAAATTACCCACCTAAATTATAACTTTAGTGGGTAATTTTTTATTTATTAAATTATTACAATCTATTCAATGATATTGATTATCATTTGCAGATGTAGGATAATACTCGTAAGTAGAAAAATAGGAGGAATCACGATTTATGAATATAACAGACGTTACGATTATTGGCGGGGGTCCAGCAGGTTTGTTCGCAAGCTTCTATTCGGGATTAAGAGGAATGAGCGTAAGAATTGTTGATTTCCAAGATAAATTGGGTGGGAAAATGCATGTGTATCCAGAAAAAGTTATATGGGATATTGGTGCACTTGCTCCAAAACCTTGTTATGAAGTTATACAAGATCTAGTAGAACAAGGATTACATTTTAATCCTGAAGTATGTTTAGGGGAAAAAGTAGTAGACATTCAAAAAGTAGAAGAACAACATTTCATAATATCCACAGATAAAGACAATGAATATCATTCAAAATCTATAATTATTGCTGTCGGTGGCGGAATTATTAAACCACTTACACTTGATATAGAAGGTGCAGAGCGTTTTGAACTATCAAACTTAAACTATGTTGTACAATCTATCCAAAAATATAAAGATAAACATATATTAATTTCAGGTGCTGGGAACTCAGCTCTAGACTGGGCTTGTGACCTATCAGAATATGCTAAAAGTGTTACAATCTGTTATAGAAAAGAAGAAATATCAGGTCACGAACACATGAAAAATCTCCTAGAAAAATTAGACGTTATTAAGAAACCTAGTATGGTCATCAAACAGTTAAACAGTCAGCCAGATAAACCTGTTATTTCAGAAGTTGTGTTAGAACATGTTGAAACGAAAGAACAAGAAGTTGTTCCAGTTGAAGAAGTGATTATTAGTCATGGTTTCGATCGTGAATCTGAATTGCTACACAATGCACAAACAAAAGTTAACTTAGTAAATGATTTCTTTATTGAAGGCTTAGGTAATACACAAACGTCAGTACAAGGTATCTTTGGTGCTGGAGATATTCTTAAACACGATGCAAAAGCACACCTTATCGCATCATGTTTCAATGACGCAGCTAATGCAGCAAACTTAGCTAAAAGTTATATAGATCCTGAAGCACAGGCAGGCGGCCGTGTATCAAGCCACAACGATATTTTTAAAGAAAAAAATAAAGAAGTTATTAAAAAATATATTTCACAATCATAAATGTATAGCAAACCACCGATTCATTATTTGAATCGGTGGTTTTAATTAGACTGAGTATGTTAATGGGAGATCAAATGTTGCACGTGAACCTCGTCTTGCAACATTCTCACCTTATATGTTGCACGTGAACCTCGTCTTGCAACATTCTCACCTTATATGTTGCACGTGAACCTCGTCTTGCAACATTCTCACCTTATATGTTGCATGTGTACCTCGTCTTGCTACATAGAACTTCATATATGTGTTCAACTCAAATATACTAAACTATAAACAAGCATGATAATACCTCCAAGCAACATAGCTATACTTGGTAAAAGGTTCTTTTTCTTATTTTCATTATTATCTGTTATGTCTTTTATTATAGAAGTCACCGCTATGATAATTAACATTATCATAGCAATATATGCTACTATCATCTTCTTGTCTCCTTTTTATTTTAACAATAACATTTCTTTATCTTGTTGAATATCTGTATTTATATATGTTGTTTTAAAATATTTTAGATACGATTTAATTTCATCTATACTTAGTTTCTTTTCGTAGTCTATTTCGTTATAAAAATTTTGTCTTGCAAATTTCGTGTTTTCACTCTGAAACATTGTTCGATACTTTTTAGGTGTTATACCATAATGTAATTTAAATGAGCTAATGTATGCTGACACGTTATAAAATCCATGTTTTTCTGATATATCAATGACTTTTTCATTTGTATGAATCAAATCGTAAATACTATTCAATAACCTAATATCCGTTAAATAATCTTTAAAATTCATACCCATTTGTTCTTTAAACATTTTTGAAAAATAAGACTCCGATAAATGATATTTAGATGTAAAAGTGTTCATAGTGATTTTCTCATTATAGTTAATATAAATATAGTTCTTGATTTCTTCGATGACAGGGTGTAAACCTTCAGTAGAAATTGTGTCCATATCATAAGAAAATTCGAAACTCGTTTTTATATTCTCTACTATATATAGTAATGTTTTTAATATTTTAATATTTTTATCGTCATCTTTTGTTAAATATATACTGCAAAGTTGAATTAACTGCTCTCTCAGTTGAATCGTTTCTGATTGGTTTTTCAATTGGAATTGATTAGTTAATAATTCAGGAATAAGGTTATCAAGTAGTGATTCATAAAAATGTATTTGTACGACGATATTTCCTTCAGAAACATCCAACTTATAACATTCATTATGCTTCAATAAAAATATTTCTCCTTCTCGATAAGTTGTACTTTCAGAATTGATGGTCAACATAACTTGCCCTTTTAACACCACAAAGAAAGATAATCCATTATGATTTCTATATTTAGTTGCAGAGTATTTAAAGTATTTGATTTCGTATATATTTTTCATACCAAAAACTCCTAATAAAATATTTTTTTATTTTTAAAAGCATTGCTAAATTTAGCATTAATATTTTAACTTGTTTTACAATAAATTGAAATTAAATTCTTTATATTTTTTGAATTTTTTTGTTTTATTAGATAATGAAAAATACACTCTAAAAAATGAAACCATCCATCTTTTAGAGTGTATTATATATTTTATAGTATTTTATTTTACAATTTCTTGTCCGCGTTTATTCCATGTGAATATAAAGCTCAACATTGCTAACACACTTACAATTGTTAACAATAAGAAACCAGAATCCCATCCTAAGTTATCCACAACAAGACCCATGATAATATTAGCCATAACTGCACCACCTAAATAGCCAAACAAACCTGTTAGTCCTGCTGCAGTACCTGCCGCTTTTTTAGGTACATAGTCTAATGCTTGTAAGCCAATTAACATTACTGGTCCATAGATTAAAAAGCCTATTGCGATTAAAGCAATATTATCCACCAATGGATTTCCAGGAGGATTTAGCCAATAAATAACAACGGCTATTGTTACACCTAACATGAATATAAAGCCAGCTGGTCCCCTTCTACCTTTAAATACTTTATCTGAAATATATCCACATAATAATGTACCTGGTATACCTGCCCATTCATATAAGAAGTAAGCCCAACCAGATGCATTTAAATTAAAATCTTTTTCTTCGCTTAAATAAGTTGGAGCCCAATCAAGCACACCATACCTTACAAAATAAACAAATATATTTGCAATTGCTATCATCCAAACCCATTTATTATTTAGTACATATTTAAACAATATTTCTTTAGTTGTCAGTTCTACTTCTAATGTTTCTCTGTTTTCATTTGGATAATCTTGTCTATAATCTTCAATTGGTGGTAACCCCATCGATTGAGGTGTATCTCTAACAAGAATATATGAAACTAAAGCAATAATTAGTGCGAGTATTGCTGGATAAATAAATGCCCCTTCGAATCCTTTTAAATATCCAAATGAAAGTGTACCAGTGATAGAGATACCTAATAGAGCAAGTGGAGCCATTAACCCGCCACCCACATTATGTGCAACGTTCCAAATTGCAGTCTTACTTCCACGTTCACTCACACTATACCAATGTACAAGCACTCTGCCTGATGGCGGCCATCCCATACCTTGGAACCAACCGTTTAGGAATAGCATGATAAACATAATCGTAACGCTTGATGTTAAGACAGGAATAAAACCCATCAATAAGTTAACAATAGCAGTTAATACAAGTCCTAAAGTTAAAAATATTCTCGCATTACTCCGGTCACTAATGGTTGCCATAACAAATTTACTAAACCCGTAAGCGATTGAAATAGCTGATAAGGCAAAACCTAATTCTGATTTGCTAAATCCTTCATCAATTAAAGCAGGCATCGCGAGTGAAAAGTTCTTACGTAATAAATAATAACCTGCATACCCTAAGAAGATCCCAATAAATACTTGGAGTCTCAGTTTTTTATACGTATCGTCTACTTCTTCTTTAGGTAAAGGTTCAATATGTTTAGCTGGCTTTAGAAAATTGAACATGCTTTAAACCTCCTCGAATATTAATTTTTTGTAAAGTTTGTTAAGAAATTGTAAAATCTCGTTTCTTAACCCAATAATAGATATTGGTATTGCTAAAGTCAATGACATTTAAACTATTTTATTTTGATACTTTTATTGAATACAGCTATGTTAAAATGTTTTATATATGGTCAAAATACGTTAGATGATGATTTGGACATACTTTCTAATAAAACGATATTGAATAAATTATTCGTACTGAAATACATATTTTAACGAATACGAAGGAGGACAAATCATGAACTTTATTGTCTGGCTTATTATCTTCTGTGAAATCGCATTTTGGGTAGTTATCTTATTAGGTTTGGTTACAAGATATATATTTAAACGTAAAAATCTCGGTTTATTCTTCTTAGCATTAACACCCGTGCTAGATTTAATATTGCTTGTTTCAACAAGTTTAGATTTATACCACGGTGCTACCGCAGAACTACCTCACGCTATTGCAGCAGTGTACATTGCAGTTTCAATTGTATTCGGTAAAAGTATGATTCAATGGGCGGATGAAAGATTTCAGTATTATATTATGAAAGAAGGTCCAAAACCTTATAAACCGAAAGGCATTGCTTATGCTAAACAATACGGAAAAAGTTGGGTTAAACACTTAATATCTTATATTTTAGGAACTGGTATATTACATCTTATTATTTTTATCATTCACGACCCCAAACGTACAGAAGCAATGGATGATGTCATTAATTTATGGACAATTGTAATTATAATAGATTTAATCATCGCAATAAGTTATTTCATATGGCCACCACGCGATAAAAAAGCTTAAAATTATAAGCGTCAAAAAATTTAAAACAGATAAAGTATATGGCAAAATACTTTATCTGTTTTTTCTTTCTCCAATTTTGTATGTTGAAATGCTAACTAATAAAGACTATACTTGTTTCTGATAAGGAGGGATCTCAAGATGCTATTAAATGTGTCATGTTCTCTACAATTATTCATACCCAAAGTTCAAATTAAAATAAGAAGGGATTAATTATGAATAATTTTATTCAACCATATCAATATGTAAATATTAAAGAACATTCAGAAAAACTATTTAACGTATATAAATCAGTCAATGACCCAAAAACAATCGATACTTTTCAAGCAATAACAAACGATCATATAGAACAACTTTTCACAGAAAAATATTCTGAAGTAGATAATTTCATAAACATCATTATGAATCCAAAAATCAATCGTTCACAAATTGAAAAAGTATTGCTTGGCTTAAAAGTTTATGTCATTCCTTTTCAACAACCGTCATCTAAACAAATAGAAAAAGTCTTCAAAAAGACTAAAAAACTTAAACAACCAGATTGGGATAACATTGATTTAAAAGAAACATCATATATCGGATGGAACGATTCTGGAAAACAGAAAAAATATATCATCATGTATGAAGATGATAAATTGACTGGTGTAGTTGGTGATTTATCTACAACTATTAAACCAGGTGTATGTAGTATTTGTAAGAAAGAATCTAATGTTTCCATGTTCTTATCAACTACGAAATCTAAAGGCGATGGCACATATACAAAGAACGGCAATTATATATGTCACGATAGTATTCGCTGTAACCAACAATTAGATCAACTAGAAGGTCTATACGATTTCATACGCACAGTTAAAATGAAATAATGAATGAAAACAAAGGATCCAGGACAAATTTATGTTCTGGATCCTTTGTTATATATGAGGGTATTATAGTGACTCTAACGGGCAAGAAATTTGGGACTAGCACGTTACATTTTCTAACGGGCTAGTCGTTGTAAACAAGCACGTTAGCGCTTGATTCTTCATCACCTTAATGTAATTTTATCCTAAATTCATAGGATACTCTGCTCTTACGGGCAAGAAATTTCAGTCTAGCACGTTACATTTTCTAACGGGCTAGTGAATGTAAACAAGCACGTTAGCACATTATTCTTCATCTTTATTATGTGATTTCACCCTAAATTCATTGGATACTCTGCTCTTACGGGCAAGAAATTTCAGTCTAGCACGTTACATTTTCTTACGGGCTTGTGGTTGTAAACAAGCACGTTAGCGCATTATTCTTCATCTTTATTTGGATTTATATACTAAACTCTTTTTATATCCAACCTTTTTCTATAGCAATTTGCCAAGCGTCGAAACGGTTTTCCGCTTCTAATTTTTCTATGATTGTCGATGTGTAATTTCTTATCGTCCCATCTGACAAAAATAGTTCTTTAGAAATCTCTTTGCTCGATAATCCTTTTCCAATCTTTTTAAGTACTAGTTGCTCTTTAGGATTTAAAGGGTTTTTATATTTAAGCATAGAAGTCATTAATGTTTCGCTATATTCCTTTTTACCATCCATTACATTTTTTATAGTTGTAACTAATTCATCTATTGAACGCTCTTTAAGTACGTATGCATCAATATCATTTGCAACTGCACTTTCAAAATATCCGGGGCGCTTAAATGTAGTCACGATAATAACTTTCGTATCCATATTAGACTCTTTAATTGCTTTTAATACTTCTAGACCTGTCATATTCGGCATTTCTACATCTAATATCGCTACATCTGGTTTCTTTTCTTTTATTAATGTGAGTGCACTTTCTCCATTTGCAGTATCACCCAAGATTTCTAATTCATCGTTTAATTCCATAAGCTGTACCATGGCTTTTCTCAACATTTCTTGATCTTCAGCTATGACAATTGAAATCATAGTGTATCATCCCCTTTTGGTAAGCTAATTGTCATTTTAAAGCCATCTTCTATATTATTCACTTCCAAATCCCCATTAAATACATTGATTCTTTGCTTAATGCTATTAAAATCATTATCGTTTATTTTTTTCATACCTTTGCCATCATCTTCAATAACCATAATAATATTTTGATCATTTTCTATAATTGTCCCTGTTACTTTTGTTGCTTGAGCGTGTTTTATCACATTATTTATCGCTTCTCTTAAAACCATAGATAATGCTGATTGCTTTGTAGGGCTGAGTATACTAGCACGAATTGCATGATTAAATTCAAACGATAAATTTGCATTTTTTAATAATGTGTCCATTGTTTCTACTTCTTCTTCAAAAGATTGAAGTTTCAAGTCATCAACTATCGCTCTTACTTTTACTAGAGCTTCCTTAGATAATTCATTAACTGATGCCATTTCTTCTTTAGCTTGTTCGATATCATTATCAGCTAACTTCATCGCTAATTCAGACTTAATACTTAAACTAGCAAAAACATGACCTAAAGTATCATGTAAGTCTTGACCAATTCGATTTCTTTCTTGTTCAGCAATTAATATATTAATATGTTCGTTTTTACTATTAATTTCTTCTTTTAACTTATCAGCTTCAATAGCTTTAAAGTTACCTAACAAAAGCAAAATAAAAACAATACTCATAGGAGAAAGAATAAACAAATAATCTTTATAATCAAGTACAACTATCGTTAGGCTCAATGAAAATGCAATGAAATACATAAGCACTTCAATAGAATTTAGCTTTACCTGAAAAGCATAAGGTATAATGAATGCCCCATAAAAGAAGAACATAATATCAAAAGCATGGAAAAATGCCACAAAATATATAATTCCTAAAAAGTGAATCAATAATAATACTCTTCTTAATTTAACCTTTTCCGTTAGATCTTCATAAATCATAATCAAATAACTTAAAATAAAAAGGATGGTAACAAAAATACCACCCCATAAAGGACCTTTATAGCCTAATACAGTTAAACTCAGTATTGGAAAAATCAAATAAACGGTGTTTGCAGTACCTATTGGATTCGCTTTAACTTTATCTAATATGGACAATTAAATCACTTCCGTTTTTTTACGTATAAATAATGCTGTACTTATAAATATTATACAATAAACTATTAAAATAAATAGAGATTCATAGTGAAAGCTACCGCTCGTTGTAAAAGAAAGTGAGAGCTCTCTTAAATTATAAGTTGGTGTTAAATAAGAAATTTCTTTTAGCCAATTTGGAAATTGGTCTGTAGGAAACCATAGTCCTCCTATTACAGCAAGACCTAGATACAGGATATTCGCTATTGCACTAGCTTTTTGAATATCTTTAATTTGTGATATGATCACTCCTATAGATAAGAACATGCTTGATCCTATCCATAATAAAATAGCTGATCCTATCCATTCTCCTATAGACATCTCAACACCTTTATACAACGCTCCAGTTACAAATAAAGCAATTATAGACATACAAAACATGCACATTAATTTCATAATTTTACCAGCATAATAATGTATTGGAGATAAAGGTGTTTTAAACAGATTTTTAGCCCAACCTAATTTCTTATCTTCAATCATTTCAAGTGGGAAAGTCATGATACAGAAACTGCTCAAACTAAAAGTCGCCATGCTAAACATATATTCTTTGTAAAACTTTGCTTCATATTCCTTTGGTAAATCTAACATAGCTGTGAAAATTAAATAAAAAACAAGTGGTAACATAATTGAAAGTATTAAATATGCTTTCTTTCTAGACAATAAAATGAGTTCAGATTTAATGTAAGCCCATAACATAGGACATCAATTCCTTTCTTCATCTTTTTTGAATATAGTATCCATTAATGAGTCTTTCGTAATTTCAATTTCGTTAAAATCAACATTATTCTCTATCAATTTTCTTATTATCGGATTCACATCTTCAGTTTTTATATTCAAAATGTCTTTTAGTTCTTCAATTTCAATATCTTTAAGATTTTCAATGATTTTTTTGTTTTTTAAAGGAATTTGGATATTTGTTTTATGGTCACTATGACGAATTTCACGTGGCGTGCTATCGACTATAAGTTCACCTTTATTAAGTACTATGACACGGTCAGCCATTCTTTCCACTTCTTCAATATAATGAGATGTATAAAATATTGTTTTTCCTTCTTTTTTCATTTGGTCAATTACTACCCAAAAATGCTTTCTCATTTCAGTATCCATTGCACTTGTAGGTTCATCTAAGATTACAAAGTTAGGCTTTCCAATGATGGATAATGCAAAATCAAGAATTCTACGCTCACCGCCAGATAATTTGGAAGCGAATTGTTCTAATTTTTCATCATTAAATCTAGTAATTCTTTTAAAGTCTTCAATTGAAATTGTTTGTTTATAAAACGATTTATATAAATTAAATAATTCTTTTACTTTCATCACATCTAGAAATGCTGACGTTTGAAATAATATGCCCATATATTTTTTATCGAGTTGGTATTGGTCACTTTCAATCGTTCCATTGTTTGGCTTTCTATCACCAATAATCATATCTATTAACGTTGATTTTCCTGCACCATTCGGCCCAATTAAAGCTGTACATTCACCTTTATTAATTTGAAAAGAAACATCATTCACAACTTTTTTACCATTATAAACTTTCGTTACATTTTGAACTTTAATCACTATGGCCACCACCTTTTATAAGATTGGTTTAAGTATAAATTATATTAGCTGTATGTATAAGTACAAATTGTCACGAATACACTATGACAATTGTCATAAAGTTAGTACATTTCACACTTCTCACATAAAAAACCAACCTATCGAGTGATAGATTGGGGGTTAAACTCTTATTTATTTCTTGCTCATCATATAATAAATCATAACAATCACAATTAAGATTAATTGTGGTATAACCGTCTCATATGTTGGATATAATCCTATAAGATCTATAAATGGTAAATGATTAATTGTGTGTTGAGGCAAAATATTGAGAATTTGTAGCGTGTGTACACTTACGCCTAATATTTTAAATGCTAATAGGAATATAAATAGTGACATAATAAAGAATAGTCTATGTATTGGTATCCATTTTGTAATTTGATTAAAGAATACGGCTATTAAAATTAAAATAAATACTGCTACTAATATTCCAAGTATGAGAGACCATGTTGAAATCTTACCTACTATACCTAAATAGAAAATAATAGTTTCCGCACCTTCTCTAAATACTGATAAAAATGCTACTAAACCGAATGTTAGTAGACTACCTGTAGACATTGCTTTATCCATGTTTTTATTAATAAATTTTTCCCATGATTCTAAACTTGATTTTGAATGTAACCAAGCACCTACAATAACCATCAAAATAACCGAGCATATACCCACTATACCTTCTGTTAATTCACGTGTAGATCCTAAATTTTCAAATATTGCCTTAAATATGAATGCTAAAGCTATACTTAATATAATTCCTAGCAAGCTTCCACTCATTATCCATTTAGATGCTTTTGTTTGTTCTGCTTTACGAGTAACTGTTAACAAAGCCATAATAATTAGCAATGCTTCTACACCTTCTCGTAAAAGGATTAAAGCTGCGTCCCAAAATGTATATCCTGCTTTAGAAATAGTTGATTTAATTTCTTGATCCAATGTCTCAAGTTCTGCTTGTATATCATCTTTATTGCTTCCATTTATTTGCCCTACATATTGTGGTATTTTCTGTTCTATTTTTGTGTACAGTTCACCATTTCTTGTGCCAATTTCATTTTCCACGTTTGGCCAAGCAACAATAAAGCTTTGTAAATCTTGTTTTGTTTTACTTAGTTTATTATTTTTGATATTTCTGATTGCTTCATCTAGATACTCATTTAAAACCGTTACAACTTGGTTGCTCGTTTTTGCATCTGACTGCTTACCTGCATGATAGTCATCAAGTTCTTTTTTGAGTTGGTCTACTTGCATTTGGGCACTACCTTGCTCGATTTTATCTTTTGTAAGTTCTATTCTAATAAACATCAATGCTGTTTCTATTTTACCGTAACGCCCAATATTTTCTTCTCTCACAATTTTTTCGTTGTTTGTCCAAGTTGAATTCAATTTATTATTAATTACCACCGCTTTGTCAAAGTCTTTGTTAGAAATAGCTGTACCCATCTCTTTAATCAACGGTTGCATTTGATTTTGCAATTTATCTCTTTTTGCTTGTTTGTCTACTGGATTTAATACTTTTTCATAATCTATCAAATCTGTTGTTAAAGTATTAAGCGATTTTATTTTTTCATCATTTGAGTTACTTTTTTCGATATTTTCTATATCATTATTAATTGTTTTAACTAATTTATGATCTTTTTTGTTAACTTTTGACCAATTTTCTTTAATATCCTTAAAGTGTGCTTCAAAAGCTTTTGTATCCTTGTCTTGGAGTGCTGTTTTGGCATCTGTCACACTAATATAAATATTACTTAAACTTATTTCCGCTTTAACAGTTATAGGGATAACTAGGCACATTAATATGGTAATACTAAATGCGATTAAATAACGCTTCACCTAAATATCCTCCTTCTTGAATACCAGGTAAACATAGAAAAATACCTGAACCTCTATGTGTGATATATTCATTCAATTTATCTTGAGCGCCCATTTTGCTTTGAATTTTAATGAATTGTTCCGGTGCTCTTTGGAATGATAAAAATAATAGCCCTGCATCAAATGCGCCAGTTTGTTCATTAATACCATCTGAGTATGAATAAGAACGTCTAAGCAAATTAGATTTCGCCTGTTTTGCTAAACTGACATGTGATTCATCCTCTATTAATTTCTCTCCATTTTTATCTTTTATATTTCTATCAAACTCGTCAAATTCTTTCTCTTTACCCAATGGAGCTCCGGAATGTCGATACCTTCCAAATGTAGCTTCCTGTTCACCAAGTGCCGTTCTATCCCATGTTTCTAACAACATTTGTATTCTTCTTACAACTAAATATGAACCGTTTTTCGCCCACCCGTCTTGAATAAACACATACTTATCTAATTCAGTTTGATTATGTATAGACGGGTTTCCAGTGCCATCTTTAAATGAAAATAAATTTCTAGGCGTTTCCATTTTTCCATTTTTTACTTTGATAGAATTAAATCCAGATTGACTCCATTTCATAGAAACTTCACCTTTAGCTACTCTTATCAAATTTCTAATAGCATGGAAATTCACTTGTGGATTATCAGAGCAAGCTTGTATACATATGTCTCCGCCAGTATATTGTTTATCTAATTGGTCTTTAGGAAAATGAGGTAAGTCTTTCAACAATTCAGGTTTATACTTTTCAAGGCCAACTTTTTCGAAAAAGGATGGACTTATACCAAAAGTTAATGATAAATGATTAGCATCTATACCGATTGTTTCACCGGTATCTGGACTTGGTAACATTTTATTTTGGCCTAACTCTTTTACTGGTTCCCCATTCATTAAATGAACGCTATAATTCGTCCAAGTTTTAAACATTTCTTTAACATCAGAAACAGTCATTTTATTAATCGTTAACACTACAAAATAAATATGTTTCTGCAAATCAGTTGTAATACCTGATTGGTACTTACCATAAAATTTCACTTTATTTTTTACATCTGTTTTATCTTTTGCAAAATATTGAGAAGCTAACAAGGTTCCACCGACACCGGTAGAACCTAAAATGAGGCCAGCACCCCCAACTCCAGCAAGCTTCAAAAAATCCCTTCTTGCTATATGGTTGTCCTTGTTAGTCATAAGTTATCACTCCGTAATGACTGCCATTTGACTTAATGATTCACCTAATTTATCAACTGCTTCAGATAATTTTTTCGTATCCTCTTTTGATAATTTAGTATAGTCGACATAGCCGCCATCTTTCGTTTCATATTTTGCTAATAATTTGTTAACGTTATCAAATCTTTCTTGCGTTGTTTCAGCAACTTTTTTATCTTTTTCAGTTACTTTATCTTTAAAGATTTCAAAGATTTTTTCTGCTCCTTCAATATTTGCTTTGAAGTCATATAAATCTGTATGTGAATAAATTTCTTCTTCACCAGTTATTTTTGAACTTGATACTTCATTTAATAAATCAATAGAACCTTGCAACATTAATTTTGGTGTTACGTCTACAGTATCAACTTTTGCTCTTAACTCTTTTACATCTTTAAGTAATTGGTCTGCAACAGGTCCCATATCTTTTGTAGAGTTTTCTTCCCATAAAGTTTTTTCTATTTTATGATAACCTGACCATTCGTTTTCCTTTTTCTCTTCCTTCATATCAGCTAAGCGCGCATCAATTTTAGGATCCAGTTCGCCAAAACTTTCCGCTACTGGCTCTGATCTTTCATAATACATACGCGCTTTTGGATAAATCTCTTTAGCTTTTTCAACGTCGTCAGCTTTAACAGCCTCTACAAACTTTTCAGTTTCAGTTAAAAATGTATCTAATTGTTTCGTTGTGAAATCTTTATATGCTTTTGTTTCTTTAGAAAAATCAACTTTTGTAGTTTCTTTCGTTTCTTTATCACTATTAGTTTCCTTTTTCTCATCATCATTACCACAAGCAGTTAATATTAAAGTACTTGCTAAAAGTGTTGTTGCTATTCTCTTCATGATTGGATTCTCCCCACCTAATTGATATTCATTATCACTCTTTTAATTTATTCCTATCTTTACTATTAGTCAATAAGAAATTTCAATAAAATGTAAATTAAATTGAGGGTAATCAAGGTAAAAAAGTATTAAAAAAATAGGCTGGGACATTTATTTATGTCCCAACCTGTCTAAACATTTCATATTAGTCTTGTTCTAATATTTCTTTCGTTTTAGCATCAATCGTAAATTCTGTTGTGTCTTTATTTCCTTCTTTTAAGTCAATAGAATAAACAAGTTTACCGTTTTCTCTACTTAATGACCATTCTTTTAAATCTCCTGATGCTTTATCTTGAGCTACTTTTAAAGCATCTTCGAATTTAGCTGCATCAGATAACTTAAATGTTTTGTCATTGTCGTCATCATCTTCTTTTTCGTTTTCAACGTTAGTAACAGAATTATCTTCTGCATTGATCAAGACTTTATTTTCATCTTGTCCATCTAATAATTCAATTTTATAACTCCACTCACCAGTTTCTTTTTCGAATGATATGTCTTTCAAACCACCTTTTTCTTCTTTTTGAGCTGTTTTAACTGCTTCTTCAGGTGATACTTTCACATCATTCCATTTTACAGTTTTTTCAGTTGCTTTATTATCAGATTTATTATCTGACATTGTAGAATCATCTTTATTGTCATTATCTTGACTGTCATTTTCTTTTTCAGTTTGTTCTGATTTTTGATCTTTTTGATCGTCTTTCATATCGTCGTCATCATTATTATTTCCGCAAGCAGATAATACTAGACCTGAAGCTAAAAGTAATGACATCCATTTAAATTTCATAATTATACCTCCTCAAGCTGATTACTATTTATATATTCACAGTTTCTTAATATTTTAAACATTTATTTATTTTATTAGACAAATATTGAATTATCAGTTATATTAATAGAAACAATAAAATAGCTCGTAAGTCTTATTAAGAGTAGGCGGAGGGAATTGGCCCGATGAAACCTCAGCAACAGGCGTAAGTACTGTGCTAAATCCAACAAGTATCAACTTGAAAGATAAGAAGATTCTCTAAACAGCTCTTCTTAATCTTAAGATGAGCTGTTTTATTGTTACTAAAACATTTAGGAGGCAATATTATGAGAACAAGAGACGACATTTTATCAGAATTAGTAGAGTTAAAACAAAACCCACCACAAAGTTTTTCAGGATCTATGCATAAAACAAATAAAAAAAATGCTTTGATTGGTGAACTGGTGGATTTAGAGAATGAACAAAATCCTGAACGCTATAAGCATAAATCACAATTCAATGAGTTCGATATTCATATTACAATCACTAAAAAATAATTAAAACCCCCGCTAGCGTATAAGCAGAAGTCTTTATACGTTAGCGAGGATTTTTTTATTTACAAAGAATTAAATAAATATTTGAAGTTACTCAGGCTAACCTTTTAATGTTTCACCTTCTGCTTCTAATATAATTTGCATTGCTACTAATTTAGCAATATGATTACCACTTGCAGCAGAATCGATAAGTTGTGAAGGCATTGCACCATTTGTTTCACCAGCTACAAATAACCCTGGAATAGAAGTTTCTCCAAAGTCATCTTTTTTAATACCTCCATTTTCATCTCTTTCAATTTGAAGTTCTTCTAAAAATGAAAATTTTGTATCCCATTCAACTGATATAATCGCACCATTCCTAGAAATTCTAGTACCATCTTCATTTATCACTTCATTTATCATTCCATCATCATGTTTAAATTCCGATACTTTACCTTGAACAAGCTTTATATTTTTCTTTTTTAAAAATGATTTATCATCTTCGGTTAATTCTGAAAAGTCTTGTGAACTTATAACTAAATCATTAGTCCAATTGCTAACTAATTTAGCCATATGCATCACTAGTTCTGGAGATACATCTACGAGTAATGATTTATTTCTTAATTCATAACCGTCACACCAAGGACAGTAAAATGCAGATTTTCCGTAAATTTCTTTCACACCTTTTATATTAGGTAATGTCTCTCTTAATCCAGTACATAACATAACTTTCTTAGCTTTGTACGTTTCATTTTTCGTTTTCACTATGAAAGTATTGCCTTCTTTAGCAATCTTTTCAACTGTATCTTGCACGCGCGTTACATCTTCATATTTATCAACATCCGATTGTGCTTTTTCCCTTAATTCTTCTGGTGTTACACCATCTTGTGTTAAAAACGCATGTGAAGTCTGTGTCACTTTATTTCTCGCATTATCATTATCTATTACCAATGTTGTTTTTAAAGCTCTTCCTAAAGTTAAAGCACTCGCTAATCCAGCTGGACCTCCACCTACTACTATACAATCAAACATATTTATACCACCTTTTCCACATATATTAAAGAGTCTTAATATCTATGATTAGCTGTTAAAAAAAGATTTAATTTACATTAAATCTTTTAACGTCTTCGATTTTAAAGATTTCGTCATTTCATCCTCCGCAGAGTTTAAAATAGACTGAACTTTACATTCCGGACCATGATTAAAACTATCTTCTATCATGCTTCTATGACCATCGATTGCAGTAATGATGTCATATATTCTAATGGTTTCCCAATTATTCACTAAATAATAACCACCCTTAGCACCAGAAGCCGATTTAATCACACCAGCTTTGACAAGTTGAGTTAAAATTTTAGATAAATACGTAACAGAAACATTTAGCACGTCAGATAACCTCTTTACAGTTACAGGCTGATTATCACCATTGCTTATTAAATATAGTAATGAATGTAAAGCATAATCTGTACCTTTAGATATCTTCATGTTACACCTCTGTATTATAGATATTGTGTGTCTATAATATCATATATATTATTATTGTCTATAGATAAGCTTAAGGATTTAAAATTTATATTTTATTCTAACTATATGAGTCCTCTAATAAAAACCAATTTTTAGCGTAATATAGCAAAAAATTTTATTGACATACGAGTAAAGCTGTTACATATTTATATATAGTAATGATAATGATTATCATTAACGAAGGAGGATATTATATAATATGAAAAACCTAACTAAATTATTTATAGTTACACTAGTATCCATCATATTGATGGCAGCTTGTGGAAGTAACAACTCAGAAAAATCTTCTGAAGCTAAAAAAGATAATGAGACAGTAAAAATCGAACACGCTATGGGAACGACGGAGATTAAAGGAAAACCAAAACGTGTTGTTACGTTATATCAAGGTGCAACAGATGTCGCCGTTGCTTTAGATGTTAAGCCAGTGGGCGCTGTTGAGTCTTGGACTCAAAAACCAAAATACGATTACATAAAAGAAGACTTAAAAGACACTAAAATTGTTGGTCAAGAGCCATCACCTAACTTAGAAGAAATTGCTAAATTAAAACCTGATTTAATAGTAGCTTCTAAAGTAAGAAACGAAAAGCAATATGAACAACTTTCTAAGATTGCACCGACTATAACTCATAATACCGTATATAAGTTCAAAGATACTCTTGAAATGATGGGTAAAGCTCTAGGTAAAGAGAAAAAAGCAGATGAATTATTAAAAAATTATAATGAGAAAGTTACACAATTCAAAAAAGATGCGAAAGGAACATTCGGAGATAAATGGCCTGTTTCAGCTTCCGTTATTAACTTCAGAGCAGATCATGCTCGTATTTACGCAAGTGGTTATGCTGGCGATATTTTACATGATTTAGGTTTTAAACGTCCCGAAGAACAAGAAAAACAAGTTAGTAAAGGAAAAGATATTATTCAGTTAACGACTAAAGAAAGTATTCCACTAATGGATGCAGATCATATCTTCATATTTAAAAGCGACACATCTGCTAAGGATGAGAAGTTGGCTGAAAAAACAAAGGAAGAATGGACTTCTAGTAATCAGTGGCAGAATTTAAAAGCAGTCAAAGAAAACCATGTTTCAGATAATATCGATGAAATTAATTGGAACATGGCTGGTGGTTACACATCTTCACTTAAATTAATAGATGATTTATACGATAAATTAGACATTAAAAAACAATCTTAACTTTTAAGGAGCTTCATTATGTTACTTAAACCGCAGTACAAATTATTGCTCTCTAGTTTATGTCTGATCATTATAACAATTTTAAGTTTAACAATTGGAAATACGCTTGTATCACTACCTCAGTTGATACAAGCGTTGTTCCACTTTGATAGTAAAAACGATATTCATACTCTAGTTTTTGAATCACGTTCTTCTAGAACTATAATTGCTTTATTAACAGGAGCTTCGTTAGCAGTATCAGGATTGTTTATGCAAGTATTGACCCGTAACCCGATTGCATCGCCAGGACTTTTTGGAGTTAATGCTGGGGCTGTATTTTTTGTTATTGTTGGTTTAACTCTATTTAGTATACAATCCTTTCAATTCTTAATTTTTCTATCTTTCTTCGGTGCAATTTTAGTTACTATAATTGTGGTTACCCTTGGTATGTTTAAACAAGCACGCTTTTCACCCAAGCGAGTTATTTTAGCAGGGGCTGCCATTTCTGCATTATTCAGTGCTTTCACGCAAGGTATTATGATAATGAATGAAAGTAATTTACAAAGTTTTTTATTTTGGTTAAGTGGTTCCGTATCAGTTCGTAATATATGGGAATTTCCATGGGTGATACCAATTATCTTTATTACGCTTTTAATTGCGTTTTTTATGTCCGCACACTTAAATATTTTAATGACTAGTGATGATATTGCTAAATCGCTTGGACAAAAAGTTATATTAACAAAACTCACTATAATTTTAATCATCAGTATTCTTGCTGGAATATCAGTAGCAATTGCCGGTTCTATCATGTTTGTTGGTCTAATAATACCTAATATCAGCAAAAAATTATTGCCACTAAACTATAAATATTTAATACCATTCAACGCTATAAGTGGCGCTATACTCATGTTGTTATCAGATATCGTTTCCCGTATTATCATTGCACCATTAGAACTACCAATTGGTGTTATCACAGCAATAATCGGCGCGGTTACACTTATATATATTATGAGGAAGGACGTACAAAACATATGAATGAGACACTATCTAAACAAGACACAAATCGTTTAATCAGCGCATTAATAATATTATTAATACTGTCATTCATAAGTTTAATGTCTGGATCAACATTCATTTCACCCATAAAAATTATATCTTATATCTTTAATCCTATTGAAAGTCCAGACCAATTCACAATAGAAGTACTACGTTTACCACGTATCATTCTTGCTATAGTTGCGGGTGCTGCTTTAGGTGCAAGTGGTCTTATTTTACAAAATATTTTAAAGAATCCAATTGCATCACCTGATATCATTGGGATTACAGGAGGGGCCACTCTTGGTGCAGTATTGTTCGTCGCCTTTTTAACTCATATAAGCATCATATGGTTACCGTTATTTTCTTTAGCAGGTGCCACGCTGACTATGATATTACTTCTCTATTTTCAACAAAAAGGAAACATTCAAGCTACAACTCTAATCATAGTCGGTATAGCTTTACAAACATTGTTTGCTGCACTCGTTAACGGAATCCTTGTTATGACTAAACAACTTTCAGCATCGAAAGCTTATACTTGGATTATTGGTAGCTTATCTGGTGCGACTTTTGAAAACAGCTTAATGTTAGGGACATTTTTACTCTGTATACTACCTTTACTAATCATTATTATTCCGAGAATGAAAATCTCTCTGTTGCATGATGATATTGCAACAGGTCTAGGGCTTAGAGTCAATCAGACAAAATTATTACAAATGTTAATCAGTACAATTCTCGCTGCATCTGCTATTAGCTTTGTAGGTAACATAGGGTTTGTAGGTTTAATTTCTCCACATATAGCAAAAACATTAATAAAAACCAATTACTTTAAACGATTATTAATGTCAGCAATTTGTGGGGCAATTTCTATTGTTATTGCCGATTTAATAGGTCGAACAATTTTTATACCGAATGAAGTACCCGCAGGTGTTTTCATTGCTGCATTCGGGGCACCTTTCTTTATATATTTATTATTAACAACAAAAAAATTATAAATTAAATTTGATATTATAATTTATAAAAACCCTTAAAATCATTTGATTTTAAGGGTTTTTATTACAGGCTATACTCTTTTAATATTATAGATATGAAGTTCTCTCACTAAAAATCTTCTAATTGTTCAAATTGCGACATATATAAGTCTTTATATTTACCACCTTGTGCCATCAGTTCATCATGGCTACCCATTTCCTTAATTTGTCCTTGTTCTATAAATACAATTCTATCTACGTGTCTAATCGTACTTAATCTATGTGCAATGATTAATGATGTTCTACCTTGTGATAGATTTTTGAATGCTGACTGTATTTTATTTTCTGTTTCTACATCTAGAGCACTTGTTGCTTCGTCTAATATAATGATTGGTGGGTTTTTCAAGAACATTCTCGCGATTGAAATACGTTGTTTTTGTCCACCTGAAAGTTTCGTTCCTCGTTCTCCGACAACTGTATCTAAGCCAGCTGGTAATTCATCTACAAATGATCTTAACTGCGCTTGGTCGACAGCTTCATTGATTTCTACTTCTGTCGCGTTTAAGTTACCATATATTATATTATCTCTTAACGTTCCACCAAATAAGAATACATCTTGTTGAACAACACCAATTTGTTTTCTTAAAGATTCTAATGTATAAGATTTAATATTTTTATTATTGATTTTAACTGCACCTTCTATAGGATCATAGAACCTTGGTAATAACGAACAAATCGTTGTTTTACCTCCCCCACTCGGTCCTACAAGCGCTATTTTTTCACCTTGTTCAATTTTAATTGATAACTGATCTAGCACTAACTTTTCACCGTATTTAAATGATACATTTTCATATTCTATGATGTCCGGTTCATCAGTAAACTCTACAGCATCCTCACTATCTTTAATTTCAGGATCCATATTTACGATTTCTTTAAAGTTTTTAAACCCTGCAATACCTTTCGGGAATAACTCAATAATCATATTTATAGCTTCTAAAGGTTTAAATAGTAAATTCGTAATCATAATAAAAGCTACGAAACCACCGTATGACAATGAACCATTTAACACGAAATAGCTTCCCATAATCAATACGAAAATCATAGTTAATTTTTGTGCAATATGACTGATTGTTATATTCCAAGACATGAACGAATATGCTTTTAATTTAGTTGCTCTAAAATTATCATTAACTTTTTTAAATCTTGATAGTTCATAACCTTCATTTGTAAAAGCTTGAACAAGTCTCATTCCACCAACATTATCTGAGATTAATTCGTTAAATCTAGATACGTTACTAAATAAACTTTTAAAAGCTCCAGACATTTTATGGTTGAAATAAATAGTCAGTACAAAAATAATCGGTATAACACAGAAAGTAATCAATGCTAATTTCACATCAATTGTTAACATGATAACAAATGAACCAATCAACGTCATAAGTGCTACGAATATATCCTCAGGTCCATGATGGGCTACTTCCCCAATATCCATCAAGTCATTCGTTAAACGACCAATAATTTTACCCGATTTCTGGTTATCAAAAAATCCAAAATTCATTTTTTGAATATGTTCATACAGTTCATTACGAATGTCTCTTTCAATATTAGTCCCCAGTTTATGCCCCCAATACGTTACGATGAATTTTAATACAGATTCAACAACGTATATGAATAATAAAATAAAAACAAATATTACAATCCAACTCCAATTCTTAGTTGGTAGCAAACGGTCTATAAATATACTCGTAATTAATGGAAAAATGAGTTCTAATATACCTACAAACACAGCTGAACCAAAATCTAAGAAAAATAATCCTTTATAGGGTTTATAATATTGGAAGAATTCCTTCATAATTAACCTCCTATGAATAAATTTAATCAAAGACCATTATACTATAATTTTAAAATTTTACTTTAGTTTTCTAAAAATAAATAAATTTAATTATTATTGCAAACTAAAATAATATATTATTGATTAATTAAAAGAAGATATTGAACATATAGAGAGTTGGTTAGACAAATCAGAATTTTTTGTGGATGCTTGTTGCCTTTTCTTATGAGTCTTGGCAATAAGGAAAACGCTAAGTACATGCTCCCTTCGTCTTGCAACTTTTATGAGTCCATTCCTAGCGCTTATACATAAAAAAACAATCCAAGGCATATATAAATGTCTCGGACTGTTTCATTATAATGAGATTCCTGTCACGCTACCTCGTTCATCTATTAAATTAAAGCATCATTACCTTTTTCTTGTTCTACTAATTTACTGTCATATATTTTAATGAATGGTAACCAAATTAAGAATGCGACTATAGCGCATATTATTGATACAAATACTGCCATTAAACTACCTGCTGTGCCTATAAATGCGCCAAAACCAATTGGAGACGGCCATGGTACTTGTGCAATGATTGGTTTTACAAGTTCTAATTTAATTGTCCAATATCCAATTGATGCTGAAACCATAGGTGCTAAGAAAAATGGTATCGCTAAAAACGGGTTATAAACTATTGGCAATCCAAACACGAGGGGTTCATTAATATTAAATATGCCAGGAACTAATGAAGCTTTACCCAATACTTTTAATTGTTCTGACTTTGCTAACAATGCAATAAAGAGACATAAACCTAGTGTTGCACCAGATCCACCTATAATTACAAAAGTATTTTGGAACTCACCTGCAAATGGTATATTCGCACCATCAATATTTAATTGCATATTTGATAATACAATTGGTGTAATAAAAGCACCAATAATGTTTGCTCCATGTATGCCTACTATCCAAAGTGCATGTATTAAGAAGTAAATGACTAGTATACCAGCCCAACTACTCGTTAAGTTAACTACGAAACCAAAGGGAACTGCAATAATTTTAAAAATATCTGTATTAAATGCTACTAGTATACCTGTAAAAGTTAATATGACAAACGCTACTAAAAATGCTGGAATAAGCGCTGTAAATGATCTTGAAACACCTTCTGGTACTGCTTCTGGCATTTTAATTATCCATTTACGTTTCACACATAACCTATACAATTGTACTGCAATAATAGACATAATAATTGCTGTAAATATCCCAGTTGTACCTAGTCTAGTCACACCATCTGCAGACATCTCCCAACCTTTAAATATATTCATATCTTTATTCGCAATATTAACCAAAACCATTTTGCCATCTTCCATCACTAATTGTGGGATGGCCATAAAATAAGCAAACATTGATAACAATGCTCCGTTTAATGGGTTAACATTTAAATCTTCTTCATCAGCATAAATCTTCGTATATTCATATCCAATAACTAAACAGAAATATAATGCTAATATTCCCATTGTCGCTTTATTGGCTAACATGTATAAATCGCCAATCTTAAAAAACGTACTGTTCCAGAATCCTTCTAAAAACGTAAAAGTCTGTGGTATAACATTTAATACTAAAAACATAGATCCTACAATTGTAAAAGGTATACACGCCATCCCAGCGGCCATAATCGCTCTTACTATTCTAAACGAAGCTACTTTCCCCATCGGACCCATCAAGTATTTCTCTAAAAATGCGAATACTTTATTTTCTGATTCCATAAAAAGACCCCTTTTCTATGTTAATTCATAGCATTTTCAAATTTTTTCAATCGTTTATAGTGCCAATCTTTGTCTTGTCTAATATTGTTTAATCTAAATAAAATAAATCCACTTATTAAAATACCAACTGCTAAAACACAAATAATGAGTAATCTTGATGCGTATTGATTAATCATAAATGGATATAACTGTTCAAACATCGGTGTAAATAAAACAATTGGTATGATCAATAAATTCACGCCAGTTAAAATCCTAAAACAATAAAACGTATACTTAGCATTATTAGAGTGATTTCCATACATTTTCACTTGTTCTGCTACGCTAATTAAAATGATAATCATCATTAGAAGAGGTATAACAAATGTCCATGAACGACTCGTTATAAGATAGAAAAACCAATATAAATTAGAAAAGAAAAATAGTGCTGAAGCGTATCTCACCAATAAGTATCGATTGAAATACATAGACTTTATACTCGTCTCTTTTCTATTCTTTTCAAATGTTGCTTTTGTCTTTTTATTCATTTTCATCCCTCATTTAAGCAGTTTCATTTACTTTTTTATAAAGGTGTAACATTTCAGATGCAACTTCTTTTAAAGTCATCGTCGTCATGAGATGATCTTGTGCGTGAACCATTATTATTTCCATATTGATAGATTCACCAGACGCATACTTCTGTAATAACTCAGTTTGCGATTGATGTGCTAACGTAATCTCTTCATTAGCATCTTCTAACTGTTCAAATGCAATTTCATATTTTTCTTCACGCATATTTTTAAATGCGTCATGTATCGTCGTTCGAGCTGTTCCACTGTGTAAAATAATCTCAAACGCAACTACTTGAATATCTTCCTGTTCCATAAGCTAATCCCCTTTATTAACGATATTGATTTATCATAAAATCTTTAAACATTTGATAAGTTTTACATTCCATCAGCTTCTGTATATTTTCTTCAGAGTCGATCAAATTTACTATGACATCGATAATCGTTTTTAATTCATTATCATTATATTTTGAAGGAGAAAGCATGATGACCACTTTAATGTTCTGATATGCATCATTCCAATATATACCTTCAGGAATAATTGCAACTGCAATACTCGAATAATCTCCTACAGGTTGGGCAGTATGCGGCACTGCTACTGCCTCACTAAATAACACCGTACTTAATTCTTCTCTATAGGCAAGTTGATTTCTCAGCTTACATTCAAAATCTCTATCTTCTTTAATACTTAATTGTTGAATTAGGCGATTATAAATACTTTCTTTGTCTATTGATCCTTCAATATAATTAAATAAATAATCGCTACAATATTGGTCAAAATAATAACTATATTGCTGTAACTGCACGTTATCTTTATCTTCCAATTGATGACTCTGCAATCGTTTCGTGTCTTGCTGTTGAATGTATGTATTAATATTTCTTATATCTACTTCATTTAACAATACATTCACTTGAATGACAGGTACTTTAAATACAATTGTTGATAAATCAATAGAAGATATAATTAAATCTATTGATTCTAGCTTTTTATCCGTTATTTCATAATAACTAATGACATCTACAATGTTCATTTGCATGTTAAATTCTCGTGCAACACGAACTTTTAATACTTGTGCACTTCCATATCCAGTCGCACAAATTATCAATACATTTAATTTTTCTCGCTGTTCATATTTTTCTATAGCTGCTAGTAAGTGAAGCGTTAAATATGCCCACTCGCCATCGCTCACATTTTGGTCCTTTAATTCTTGTAATTGACTAAAATATTGCCTTGTCATTTCAAGTACATCATTATTTTGATTTCGTATATCATTCAAAATAGGATTCTCTAAATGTATTCCATTTTGAACTCGCTTCAAAAGTGGTTCTAAATGAGTAACAAGTCCATATAATAATTGATTGTCTGAAGACATTGGATAGTCGAAATCTGTTTCAATCTCTTTCAAAATCTTTTCAACACGTTTAGATAAATTACTTTGTGAGTGACTTTGTAACTGTTTTGTACCTTTACTCATAATATGCAAACTTATATATTTCGCTTCTTCTTCAGGAAAAGAAATTTGATAAATCCTTTCGACTCTAGAAAGGATTTTTTTAGCTACAATCATCTCTTTTTCTGTTAATACTTCTTCATTAGATGTGATAGTATTTAAAGAATATCCATCCAAAAGCCTTCTAATCATCAAACCTAAATGTAATACTAAGTTTTGCAATATATAATCTGACAAATAAACTTTTGATTCTCTCGTCTCATCCACAACAATGATTGCTAATTCTTCCATATTAATTTGTTGTAAGAGTGGTGTATCTTGAAAATACTTATTTATCGAACTAAAAAAACTATTTCCCAAGAAATAATCCATTATAAAATGTCTTTTATCTCTTTCATCACCTTTTATAACTAGACCGTTTTGCTGTTTACTAACAAGTTCTAAATTATAATGCGCAATTAATTTCTTTATACTTGAAATATCTTGTGAAATAGTAGATCGTGATATATACAATTGATTACTTAATTTCTCAATAGTCATACATTTTTTATTAAAAAGAAGTAAATTCAATATATAATACTGTCGATCTTTTGCATCATTGATATTTTCTTGTTTAGATTCATCTAAAGATAAATATTGTTTTAAAAATTTTTCAAACTCTATCACTAAATCTACCTTTAAAAAGTAACCAAATCCTTGTTTTGAGATAAGTGTGGCACCGTTCTTTTGAACTTCGGGTTTAAGTTGTTTGATGTATTTCCTAACTGTTCTATCTGATATCTCTAACATTGATGCTATTTCTGAACTTTTAACAAACTCATTGCGTCGTTGTGATAAATAACTGAGTATATCTATTTCTCTCTGACTTAGCATAAGCTCCCCTCATTTCATAGAGAATATTATACTGATTATTCTGTTTCTTTTAAAATCAGGTTTGCTAATTTTTCAATCCCCATTGGAATTGGAACATAAGCCTGTGCTGGTATATTAACAACAGGTTTATTTACTTTATCACCTGTTTCTTTTAACTTTTTATAATACATTTTTGTTTGTGGACTGACTAAATATAAATCAAATGATTGCTTTTCAATCATTTTTCCACCTTCATTTGCTGAAATTGCATCCACTTCTATTTCATGACCTTTTTCTTTTAAAAATGTTGTTGTTTTCTTTGCCATCAGTGAAGATGACATTCCTGCTGCACAAATTATTAATACTTTTTTCATATTTATTACCTCCGATTTTTATAAATTTTCACCGTTAGATTGAATGACTTTTTTGTACCAATAGAATGAATCTTTTCTAGACCGCTCTAAAGTTCCATTACCTTCATTATCTTTATCAACATGAATAAATCCATAACGCTTTTTCATTTCTCCAGTTCCTGCAGAAACTAAATCTATACATCCCCATGGTGTATAACCCATTAAGTTCACACCATCTTCTTCAACAGCTTTAATAAATTGTTCTATGTGTGCTTTCAAATATTCTATTCGATAATCATCATGTATTATGCCATCTTCCCCAGCTTCATCAATTGCACCAAAACCATTTTCTACAATAAATAAAGGCAATTGGTACATATCAGTAAACCAGTTCAACGAAAAACGTAACCCCTCTGGATCAATTTGCCATCCCCAGTCAGAAGCTTTTACATATTCATTTCTTACTAAATCTCTCGTTTCAACATAATCATAATATTCGTTAGATTGTTCATGTGAAATTGCAAATGACATATAGTAACTAAAGCCAATATAATCTACAGTTCCTTCCTGTAAATCATTCAAATCTTCTTCTGTAATATCTAAATTAAAAGACTTATTCTTGAAATATTGCTGCATGTGACTTGGATAAGAACCGTGTACATGAACATCTGTAAAATAGTATCTTTTTTGCATAGCTTTTTGAGCCATTAATATATCTTTAGGATTACACGTTGCAGGGTAAATTGGGCACATCGCAATCATACAACCTATTTCGAATTCCGGATTAATATCATGACCAATTTTTACCGCTTTAGCACTTGCAACTAGTTCATAGTGTGAAGCTTGATACATAATCTGTTCTCTATCTTCACCTTCTTTATATCTCACGCCTGAATTTGTAAAAGGCGCAAAATCTTCGTTGTAATTAGCTTGGTTGTTTATTTCATTAAATGTCATCCAATATTTAACTTTATTCTTATAACGTTTAAAACAAACTTCTGCAAAACGAACGAAGAAATCTATTACTTTACGGTTTCGGAAACCACCATATTCTGTTACTAAATGATAAGGCAATTCAAAATGAGAAAGTGTTACGACTGGTTCGATACCGTATTTTAAACATTCGTCAAATAGATCATCATAAAATTGAAGACCTTTCTCATTTGGTTCTAACTCATCACCATTTGGGAATATTCTTGTCCAAGCTATAGATGTTCTAAAACATTTGAAGCCCATTTCACTAAATAATTTAATATCTTCTTTATATCGATGATAAAAATCTATCGCTTCATGGTTCGGGTAATTTTTGCCTTCGATTACACCATTGGTAATTTCTCTATGATGACCATGAGAAGCTGCTGTCATAACATCAGCAACACTAATTCCTTTACCATCTTCTTGCCAAGCACCTTCAAGTTGGTGAGCAGCAACAGCTCCACCCCACAGAAAGTCATCGCGTAATTTAGACATTCATATCTTCCTCCTTGTGAACTTGTTATATTAGATACACTTTTATTGTAAACGTTTACAATTAGGTATAGCATCTTGGATACTTCCGTATTACTCCGGAAGTTATGTATTGAATACGGAAATATAATATTTCGAGAATAACGATGGCCTTATTGTCTTTTCTTGCCAAACGTGTCAATAACGATAAGCTAATTTGCAAGTGGACACCCACGTGCAACGTAGTTTATCCTTATTTCACAAAAAACCACCACTCAATTCTTCTTTAATTGAGTGGTGGTTCGTTTTTATTTTCTTATTAACGATTAATGGATCGTGCTATTCTTGAGACTGTATGTCTTTGTCCTCTTATCGCTTTGCTTAGTGCGTATATGTTTTCGACTGGTGCTAAACCACCGTATCCTGCATCTCCAATATGCTGTATGTCTACGCCTAATGTTTTATTTTTTATAGCCATTTCTTTAATAGTAGATTCATCTGCGCTTTCTTGTGATGTTCCAATGGCACTCATAACAAGCGCTCCGTGTTGATGTGCAACTTTTACTGCTTCACGAACTTCTTCTTCGGACACACCCCAAACTGTTCCTACTGCTGGCACAAGTATGATATCAGCACCCGCTTCTACAAATCGCGTTATAACTTCTAAATCGACTACTGCTTCGTCTACACCTGAACCGTGCATTTTACCCGCTATAATCAATCCATCAAAATGATTTTTTGCTGTTTCAATTGCTTCTAATATATTTAGGTTCGTTACACCTGTAGCTGGATTACCTGTTAAACATACAAAATCAAATCCTAGTTCATTTGCGTGCTTAAATGTTTTTTCTGTTGCTTTTCTACCGTACGATATTTCTAATTTCGATTCGGCCATTTTGGCTTCGTCATCTACAGGTTCTAAGTTAACGCCAATAGGTCTGCCTACTAGATTTTTTAAATCTTTAATTGGCTCTCCGGTACCTTGATATTCTTTGTTATATAATCCCTTTATTTCTGGGTTCACGACATCAAAAGCATTTAATAAAATCATATCCGCACCAAAAGCAGTTGCCATTTCTGCATTTGTAACATCTAGTACAAGCGCTGGATCGTGTACAACAATGTTCTCACTTAACACTGTTCTACCTTCACTAGCTTTAATGCTTTGTTTTAGTTCTTCTTTCGAAAACTTTGAAATATCAGATGCATTAGCACTTATCAAACGTTTTACCACACAATCACCCTTCCGCATTTTATACAGTTTAACGATATATAGAAACACATGGTTAGTCAAATAATTATTGTTTCTTAGCTTTAACCATTAAAAATGGAGGAAATTGCTTTAATTTATTAATTCGTTTCTCATCAAAATATTGAAAAACTTCCTCTGATTGACCTAAATCTTTAACATATTGAATTTCAAGACCATGCTGAATTAAATTATTAAAAATTGTTTCGATTGTATGATGATATTTTTTAACATTTTGATCCAACCAATATGAAGTTCGACTTGTTTCATCAAAGTAATGTTCCATTCTTAAATAAACACCATCACTATCCTCTTTCTTTACTTCCGGATCCATTGTAGCCGTTTGTATAGGATGCTCCATTGTGAATAATAACGTCCCATCTTTATTCAACAATTCACTGATTTTTTGACAACATAAATTAAAGTCTTCTATATAATGTAATACGAGTGACGAGACAACAACATCAAAAGTTTCTTCGCATTTAAAATCCATAAAATTTGTACAATGAAGATCCACTTGTTCAGTGTTAAAATGTTCCCGACATTCGCTTATCATCTTTTGAGACTGATCTATACCTACTACCCTTGCAGGTTCATAATCCAAAATATATTGAATTAAATTCCCCATACCACATCCAATATCTAACACTGCTTTACCTTTTATCACAGGCATAGCACGCTTTACTTCAGGCATCTCGACTACTTCATTGTAACTCAAATCATTTTGTCTTTTTTTCTTATAACTTTCAAAGAAATCAGGATGGTCATATATATTATTCACATTTAAAGCCCCCTTTCAAATATTAATTATAATGGATACACCAATCCCCTCATTATTGATGATTGTAGTCATGATGTGACCAATGATTTCCTTCAAATTCCGGTGTCACTATTTATTAGCAGTAGCTTCAAATGTTATAGTTTGTGTTGAACTTGTAGGATATTTTCCATGTTCATAGTCAGCTGAAATTATTATGTTTTCAAATCCGATATGTTCAAGTATCATTTTAAATTCTTCAATTCCATACCAACGAATCGAAAATTGTTCTAATTCTGTCTGTATCAATTCACCATTACGCCATTTTTCATATCTATTATGAGATGTTGTATGTTGATGGATATAATCAATCTCAATTAATTTACTCTCTAATGTGATTTTTTCGGAATTCTGATTTTCCCAAACTCTAGTTGAGGTATTGTCAACCTTTAAGTCCGTTTGTAAAAATATATCTACAATCAACTTACCACCATCAGTAAGATGATTATAAAAATTATTTAAAGCATTAAAGGAATCTTCTCTTTCATGTAGTAATAAAAATGTTCCTGTAGGCACAATTATGGCTTCATATTCTGCATTTAATAAAAATGATTCCATTTTTCCTTTAAATATCTTAGGATTCAATCCTTGTTTTTCACAGTTTTTTCTACATATTTCTAACATTTCTTCCGAGAAATCCAAGCCAGTAACTTTCAAACCTTCTTCTAAAAGAGGAATGAGTAGCCTCCCAGTACCAACTCCCGGTTCAAGAATAGGTCCCGTACAAGATTTTAATCTATCTTTATAAAATTCTACATCACCAAATGAGTGTCCGATATATTTATCAATATCATAGACTTCTGAAGAAAGTTTACTATAATAACCAAACATACTATCTATCCCCTTTTTGGGTTATTTTACTATTAGTTTAAAACATTATTCTAAACTTGTCACAATATAATCAAATACCAAAAATAAAAAACAGAGAAACCTCAATTCAATAAGGTTTCTCTGCTTTTTGTTATTAATGAGCTAACATTTCTTCTTTAACTTCATCTTTAGACAGTTTTGAAGGGTAATATGTTGGCCAGTTGTCTAATTCTTTTAATACTTTATCTTTGTCATTTCCAGTAAAGATATGGAAGTGAGCTGATTTTTTAGGATAGATATTGTGATCGCTAAATTGTACATATTTAGGTAAGTCATCGTTTGAGTCACCTTTTAATTTAAAGCTATATCTTACGCCTCTATTTCCTTTTTCGTATTTAAGAATGTCGTAACCATCATATTCATATTCACCAGTTGATGTTTTTCCATCTTTAGTGAAACTGATTTGATTACCTTCGATTTTAATGTTTTCTACGTCTGTTTTATATCCTTTGTCATAGTACTCTTTGTATTCTTTAGCTGACATTTTACCGTCTTCAGCTTTATGTTTAAATACTTCATCTAGTGTACCGTCTTTTAAAAGTGGATAAACTGATTGCCAGTCACCTTCGTAATCTGATAGTTCACGATCTTTAACTTGTTTATCTTTGAAGTAGCCATTTTCAATTGCTTTATCGTGTGCTGCTTCTTTTTTCTCGTCTTTAGTTTTAATTTTATCATTTAAAGCTTTCTCGATGTTTTTAATGTTTTCTTTCATAAATGATTGATAAGAAATATCTTTGTCATTTAATTGTTCTTTCGATAATGATTCCATGTTGTTAAATGTAAGTGGTTTAGCATCTGTTTCTTTTCTAATTGTGTCAGTTACTTTTCCTGAAATATTGTTTTCATACAATACATATTTTGCATCTGTATCTCTAATTTCTTTAACAATTTCAGTTAATTCTTTTTGTGACGGATCTTCAGCATTCATACTTTGTACGCCTTTTTGTACGAATCCATAACGATGAGCTAAATAACCCAATGATTCGTGAGAAATGAATACAGTATCTCCCTCATGCCCTTTTGTTGCTTTCTTCATATCTTTATCGATATTTTCTAAATCTTTATTTAATTTTTTGAAATTCTTTTCATATTCATCTTTGTGATCTGGGTCTTTTTTAACTAATTCATCTTTAATACCTTTGATGAAATCTTGGTCTATTTGTGGATCTAACCATACGTGTGGGTCATAACCGCCATGATGATGATGTTCGTGATCGTGTCCTTCATGTTCGTGTTCTTCATGACTTTCACCATGCTCATGGCCGTGCCCTTCATGGTCATGCTCTTCACCATGTTCATGTTGATCAGTTAATAATTCAGATTGATCAATACTATTTTGTAATGATAATTTTTTATCATCTTTCTTAATAGTAGATGCGACTTTTTTCGCAACTGGATCTAAATCGTCACCAGTGTATACGAATAAATCTGCTTTGCTCGCATTTAAAATATCTTTTTGTGTAGGTTCATAACTATGTAAATCCGTACCTGGTGGATAAATAGATTCTACTTCAACATGTTCTCCACCGATTTGTTCAATAAAAGATTTTAGCGGATAAACTGTTGTTTTAATTTGCAATTTATCTGAGTCGCTTTTACTACCTTTGTTACTGTCGCCTTGGTTACATGCAGCAAGTAACATTGCACAGACGAAAATGATTGCAAATAAGCCCGTCCATTTCTTCATCTAAAACACTCCTCTTCAAATAGTAACGTTTACGATTTAAAATTATAAACTTTAATTCACAAAAACACAAGACTACATTTCAAAATAATTACATTTATATATAAAGAAACGTTTACTTTGTTGTAATGTAAACGTTTTAGTATAATAGTGTAGAATCTTTTATAAAGAAGGAAGGGTTAATAAAATGGCAAAAGAAAGAAAAATTATTATGGACTGTGATCCAGGACACGATGATGCTATCGCTCTAATATTAGCAGGTGCTAAAACAAGTCCATTAGACATATTAGCAGTCACAACAGTTGCAGGAAATCAATCAGTCGATAAGAATACAAATAACGCATTAAACGTATTAGATATTATTAATAGAGGAGATATTCCAGTCTCAACAGGTGCTACAAGACCTCTTATTAAAGAAGCAGAGTTTGCTGAAAGTATTCACGGTGAAAGTGGATTAGATGGTCCAGAGTTACCTAAAATACCTAATCTCAAATCAACTGATAAACATGGTGTAGATGTTATTGTGGAAACTGTCTTAAACAGCGATGAAGCTGTTACATTGGTTGCTACTGGCCCACTTACAAACGTAGCAATGGCACTTATTAGAGAACCTAAAATAGCAGAGAACATTGATGAAATCGTAATTATGGGCGGTGGCACATTCGGTAACTGGACACCTACTGCTGAATTTAATATTTGGGTAGATGCAGAAGCAGCTAGAAGAGTTTTTGAAAGTGGTATCCCAGTTGTAGTCTTTGGTTTAGATGCAACACATCAATTATTAGCAGATGATTTAGTTATCGACCGCTTCAGTAAAATAGATAATAAAGTTTCTAATTTCGTTGTAGAATTATTAAAATTCTTTAAATCTACATATAAATCACAATTTGATATGGATGGCGGTCCTATACACGACGCTTGTACAATCTTATATTTATTAAATCCAGAAATATTTGAGTTACAAAAAACATACATCCAAATTGAAAATCAAAGCGAATTAACATACGGTACTATGTCAGTTGATTTAAATGACACATATAATAAAGAAACAAACGCTCTTTTTGCAACAGCTGTTAATCTCGATTTAGCATGGGATTTAATGGATAATACATTAAGAAGTTACTCAGAATAAAATACCTTTATCCAATAAAAACAAGGCTCCCAATCCAAGTAATTGGGAGCCTTGTTCATATTCTCCAAGACATTTCCTATATTATAACTTTCTTTTCTTATTACGAAGGTTTAATACATTTACTACATCTCTTATGTAGTCACCTTTTAAGTTATAACTAAATTTATAAATGATATAACTAGCGATAACACTTATGATTGGCAATGCAATCATAATAAAACGCAATCCATTTTTTGTGTGTTCAGTTTGAACTTCGCCTGGCTGATAACCAAATAAATCTAGTCCCCAGCCTGTAAATAGTGCTGCGACAGCCATTGCTGTTTTCATTAAAAATGTTTGTGTAGATGTAATAACACTTTCATTTCTTTGACCAAATTTCATATCACTATAGTCTATAACGTCTGCTATAGATACTGTAATAATTCCCATAATAAAGCCAGTTCCTATTTTAATAAACGCTGTTCCAACCATAACAGGGATTGCTGCTGTTGGTGCGATATAACCAGCAAATAATATAATAATTAATCCTATAGTTAAAGAAATTGCTGCTATTGGAAATACAGCTTCTCTCGTTAACCATTTAGCAACTTTAGGGAATAGTAACAATGCTATAATTTCCATGAATCCCATCGCATTAAATAATGCGAATAATGCTTTAGATTCTGCTACATAGCTAAAATAATATATAGCCACGTTACCTAGAATTTGCAGACTCAAGAAAAATGTAACTAAAATACCTATATATGCTAACAATTCTTTATTAGTAAATAAAATTCTCCATATGTCTTTAAATCTTAAAGTGATTCCTGTATCTATATTTGTAGGTGCTTCGTATACGTTTCTTACAGTAATTAATATCGCAATGACGAATATGACAGCTATAATAGCTGTCATAACAAAGAATCCTGCAGATTGATCGCCGTTACCAAATATATTGTCAAAATACATTACGATAGCTAGTCCAGCCGTACCGATAAGTAAATTAGCCATACTCGCGAATACACGTGGTATGATTGAAACTTCTTCTCTTTCAACTGGGTTATTCGTTAAATTAGGCAACCAAGACCAATAAGGAACATCCATCATCGTGTATGTCATTCCCCATAAAATATAGAGTATTGATACAAATACATATAAACTTGTTCCAGTTAACCCAAAGTTTGTGAACATAATAACTGTTACAACAGAGTTGATTAACGTACCAATAACTAACCATGGTCTAAATTTACCCCATTTAGTTTTTGTTTTATCTACAATCATTCCCATTACCGGGTCATTAATAGCATCCCAAATACGCGCAACGAAAAATAATGTACCTACGAAACTTGCTGCAATACCTAATACATCGGTGAAGTAAAACATTAAAAATGTTCCTGTAAGGCCAACAACTAAGTCTTTACCAAACGCACCGATACCGAAAGAATATTTTGCTTTACGGGTTACTTGCCTTTCCAAAAAAAGCCCCCCTTGAGTTATAACACCATTTAAAAACGCTTACAAAATAGTGTGATATTTTTGTCTGATATTATTGTTGATTTCACTATTATTCGTAAGTTGGTAACCAGTCGCCATGTGCTTCAATTAAATCGTCACAAAGTGAAATAATATCATCCATAGACAATTCAGAAGCTGTATGCGGATCTAACATAGCTGCTTGATAAATTTTTTTTTTCTTTTGTGTTAATGCCGCTTCAATTGTTAGCAACTGTGTATTAATATTCGTTCTATTCAGTGCAGCCAATTGTTCTGGTAATTCACCAACGTAAGTAGGCGCAATTCCGCTAGCATCTACTAAACAAGGAACTTCAACTACTGTATTTTCTGGTAAGTTACTAATCAAGCCACCTGTATTTAATACGTTACCACCAATTTTATAAGGTTTATTTGTTTCCATCGCTTCGACGATATAAGAACCATATTCGTGTGAACGTTCATGCGTTAAATTTTGATTGTTTACAATATCGTCACGCATATGTTGCCAATCTTCAATTTGATTTACACAACGTCTTGGATATTCATCCAATGGTATATTGAATTTTTCAATTAATTCAGGGTATTGACTCTTAATGAAATATGGATGGTATTCAGCATTATGTTCAGATGATTCTGTGACGTAATATCCAAACTTATCCATTAATTCAAAACGAACCATGTCGTCATGTGTTGTTTTTTGCTTTTCTTTAGCACGTTTTTTGATTTCTGGATATAAATCTTCGCCATCACGTGTTATTTCAAGTAACCATGCCATGTGGTTAATACCTGCAATTTTTGCTTGAATGCGATCAGTTGGTAGTTCTAATGCTTCTAGTAATTCACTTGCACAAACTTGCACACTATGACAAAGTCCAATAGTTTTGATGCCTTCTTTTAACATGATGTTTGTTAAAACCGCCATAGGATTCGTGTAGTTTAAGAACCAAGCATCTGGACAAACTTCTTTCATGTCTTTTGCGAATTCTTGCATAACAGGTATTGTTCTTAAATTACGGAAAATACCTCCAATACCTAAAGTATCTGCAATTGTTTGTCTTAGACCATACTTTTTAGGTACTTCGAAGTCAGTAATTGTAGCTGGATCATAACCACCTACTTGTATTGCATTAATAACATATTTTGCTCCTCTTAATGCTTCTTTACGATTTTTATATGATTTTACTGTGACAGTAGAATTCATACCATTTTTCAAGTTGTTTAACATCATTTCTGAATCGTTTAATCTTTCTTCGTCTATATCATATAATGCAAATTCAAAATCTTGTAACGCATCTACAGTCATACAGTCACCTAATATGTTTTTTGCGAAAACCGTGCTGCCTGCGCCTAAAAATGTTATCTTACTCATTATATTTACTCCTCCTAGCAATAGTTCATTCACTAAAATGTTTTATAAAACTAATATATTTTTAATTAAAAAATAATAATCAAGTTTATGAAAATTATTTTGTAACCGCTATAGCTTATATCTAGATTAGTTGTAAATTGAACTATATTCAATCGTAAATATTTTCAAAAAGAGTAATATATTGCTGTTTTAGTCTGAGAATATTTTATTTACCGCCATCACTGTTGTTTCTCTTCTATAACTATTAGGAGATACGCCAGTTACCTTTTTAAACACTTTACTAAAGTAATTACTCGAGCTAAATCCAACCTCACGAGCTATCCATTCTATGTTTTTTTCATTCATGGATAAGTACGTAAGCGCTTTATTAATTCTTATTTTTGCTAGGTAGTTAATAGGTGTATCATTCATGTACTTTTTAAACTCTCTTGTAAAATGATATTTTGATAAATCAGTAACTTCTACAATATCGTCCAAAGAAATATCATCTTTATAATTCTTTTCAATAAATTGAATAGCCTTAGCTATAGAAAGAGGATAGTTGTTAGGTTGCTGCTGACCATATTCTAAGTACTCTATGTATTTCATCATAAACGTATAAGCACTTGCAGAAGCTTCATACCCATGATTAATACCTAGTGTTTCAACTTTTTCAATTGTTTCTAATATATATTGTATAGGAGCTGAGTGAATGGATAACTTAAATACGTGTCCATAATTATCAAAAATATGCTGTGATAACTTTTCGACCTCTTTACCATAAGTTGTGAAATAAAGAAATTCCCATTCGCTTGAATGTTTAGGTAAATAATATCTATGATCACTCGGCACACGAACAAAGAAAGCTTCACCCGGTTTTATACTATGTGTGCGTCCATTTATACTTAAAGCACCTTCACCTTTTAAAGTATATTGAAAAATATAGACATCTTTCTCTCCTCTATGTAAACCATGCCAATGATAGTCATGTTCTTTACGTAGCTCATATCCAACAGAGTTCAATCCAGCTATTTTATTTTGATAGTCTCCTTTAAATTTAAAACCATAAGCATTATGTTTAAACGTCTTTTCCATAGTAATCCTCCCAAATTTCTTATAACTTTATATATTCGAAATCATGAAACTAATAATTAGTATAATAAAATAAGCGTCTGAGACATAACAATTGTAGGGAGTTGCGTCTCTAACGGGCTAGTTATTTCAGTCTTGCACGTTACATTTTCTAACGGGCAAGAGTTTCTAAACAAGCACGTTAGCCCAATATTTTTCATGATTTTAATGTAATTTTAGCCTGATTACATATGCTAAACTCCCTCTAACGGGCTAGTTATTTTAGTCTTGCACGCTACATTTTCTAACGAGCAAGAATTTCTAAACAAGCACGTTAGAATGAAGCTCACTGGGGTGGCACTAGGAATTTTTAAACAAAATGATATTTCTGTCCTACTCCCATATAAATAAATTCTCCTAATCCGTTAATAAAAATCTAACGGATTAGGAGAATCATTTTGAGCTAGGGATTTCTCTCCCGCTCCTTTATTATTTCATTATTAAATTTTAAGTTCGTTCTGTTAGTTGACCATCTACCATTTCAAATACTTTATCACAATATTTTGTAAGTCGTTGGTCATGTGTCACGATAATACCTAATTTATTTAATTCTTTAGTTTCTTTTCTTAAAATTTCCATTACTTCAATCGCATTTTCAGTATCTAAAGATGCTGTTGGTTCATCTGCTAGTATAACGGATGGTTTAGTATATAATGCTTTAGCAATCGCTACTCTTTGTTTCTGTCCACCTGATATTTCGCTCGGTAATTGATTTAAAATTTTATTTAAACCTAATTGTTTTAATAAGCGATCTAGTTCATCTTTTGACATGACATCTTTTTTCACTTTTTTCAAAAGCTCAAATTGCTGGTTTACAGTTAAAAACGGTATTAAATTACTCGTCTGTAAGATGAAACCTATTTCTCTTAATCTTAATTTTGATAAAGCTTTTTCATTAAAATGATTAATTTCTTTCCCGTTTAATAAAACTTTTCCTTCAGTAGGTAATTGTAGCGCACCTGCCATCGTTAACAATGTACTTTTACCTGACCCAGAAGGACCGATTATTGCAACGAGTTCACCTTTTTCTAAACTGAAGTTTGTTGATTTTACTGCTTCAATAGTATCATTACCGTCTTTAAATGATTTCGTAACATTTTCAAATGATAACATCTAAGTCCCTCCTATCCTATAACTTTTAATGGTTCTACTTTTCTAATGCTTAATACTGAGAATAAGCTACCTAAAATTGCTACGATTATTAATACAATTGCATATAGAAGCATCGTTAAATAATCAAATTTAATCGGGACTATCTCAGGTAGAAATGTTCCTGTTAGCACTGTTAAACCAAAACCAATTATTGTACCGATTAGTGCGATAATGATAGTTTGACTCATCACTGAACGTGCTAAGAAACCATTTGTAATACCTTGTGCTTTTAACACACCAAATAAGTTTTTCTTTTGTAATGTAATAATGTATAAGAAAATACCAATTACCATTGCTGAAATTGCAAATAAGAATACAATCATAAATGTTAGTGTTAGATTTTGTTCTTTATAACCTGGTAATTTCGTAATAAATGATTCAATTTCATTTACTTCTAAATCATTATTTAATTTAACGTCTTTCCAATTTTTATCTTTAACAACAAGTGCATTAATATTATCACCTTTAAGCATTGGGTTAAGCTTTTCAATCGTACCATTATTTGTAAATAATACAGGCGAAGCATTAAATTTTGCACTTTCAGAGAATCCTACTATTTCAAGTTTTTCATCACTATTAGATAACGTAAGTTCATCACCAATTTTAAAGCCTTTCGTTTTTAAAGTATGATCTGCTACAACTTCATTATCTTTTTTAAATAACTTCCCTTTTTCTAATTTAGGCATGAGGAAACCTTTAGAATCTATACCAAACACCGTAGCATTTTCTTTTCTATCACCGTTTGATGTAATGACAGCAGTTTGTTTCAAGCCTTCGCTATTCTCAAATTTACCATCAACTTTATCTGTATCAATAGAAGATTGAGCAATTGTTTGGTTAGCATCTTTATTCAATACAATTGCATTTGCTTTCCAAATATCAATACCTTCTCTATTCATATTCATTAAACCGTTTGCCAAACCTGACAATAAAAACAGTAAATAACTAATCATAATTAGTACGCCAATAATTAAACCGAATTTCAATTTATTTCGACGCATTTCGTTCCATGCTAAGAACATTTCGCCAACTCCTCCATAAGTAAAAAATAATTCAATAACAATTATAGCATTTTCATATGGCAATTAATTAAAAGACGTAATATTGTAAAAAAATAAACTATACTGTATAATTGAGAACAATTATCAATTAAGGAGGTACTATATTGACTTTAAAAGAAATATGTATTGTTGGTACACCTCACATTAGACTCGACCAAGGTTCTGATACTTTTAAAGAATCATACGAGAAATACATAGAAGAATCTTCGATTATTATAAAGAAAATTGCACAATATTCACCCGACCTCATCACGATTGAATGGGATACAAGAGAGTCACTTCGCTTAAAGAAAGAATTTAAACAAATAATTAATCAACAACTTCCTCACCTATTAAACGAGCATCATTTCATAGCTATGCCTTTAGCACATCAATTAGGCTTATCTGAAGTGTTGCCAATAGATTTTAATCAAATGCAAACACGTAAAATTCGCGTAAGTTTTGCTGACGAATATTTAGAAAATGCAGACGAAAAACTATATCAATATATGAATAATGCAAAAAATAAACACCAACTTTCCAAAAATCAACCCACTATATTATATGAAAAATTAACAGAACACAAAGAAGGACCTATACCTTTAGAGCAAGTATTTGCCATTCGTTCATTAGCAGATAGTCCAGGAATAGCTTTTGCATTAGAATGGTCTGAAAGAAATCACATCATGGCGACAAACATTATCAAAGCAGCATTAAATCACGAAAGAACTATAGTATTTACAGGTATGAGCCACGTTAGATTTTTAGAATTCATTATTGAATCAACTGGATTATTTAAAGTAATCCCTTCACAAGACATACTAAAATAGGAGAATAAAATGAAAAAATTAATCATATTTCTAGCACTTTGTTTAGTATTAGCTGCATGTAGTCAAAGTAATGAAAATAAAGCTCAAAGTAATGATAAAAAAGAAACTGTTAAAATAAAACAAAAGTATGAACTACGCGGTAAATATAAAGATGGCCGAGATGCAGAGAATAAAGAAGAAGAAGTAACCGTGCCCAAAAATCCACAAAAAATCGTAACATTTGATTATGGAGCTGCAGATATTATTAAATCACTTGGTAAAGAAAACAGTGTCGCCGGTATCTCAATAGGTTCAAGCACTTCGATGTTACCTGAAGAACTTAAAAACTTCACAGATGATAAATATAAAAATGTTGGAGAATTAGGAAAACCAAATTTTGAAAAAATCGCTGAAATCGACCCAGATTTAATTATATTTTCTAACAGAACAGCAAGTAGCGAAACTTTAAAAGAATTTAAAAAAGCCGCACCTGACGCAGCCTTAGTTTACATAGGATCAGACGACAATAATGTAGTAAAATCAGTCAATGACAACACGAAAAAATTAGGTAAAATCTTAGATAAAGAAGATAAAGCAACAGAATTAACAAATCAATTAACCAATGAAGAAACTAAGGCTAAAAACCAAGCAAAAAAAGTCGATGATTCCATTATGTTATTACTTGTAAGCCAAGGAGAATTATCTACATACGGACCAGGCGGAAGATTCGGCGGTTTATTATACGATCAACTAGGATTTAAACCAGCAGATAAAGATATAAAACCAAACCCACACGGACAACCCGTTAGCTTCGAATACGTCTCATCTAAAAAACCAGAAGTTATATTTGCAATGGATAGAGATGAAGCCACTGACGGTAAAGGAACGAGCGAGAAAGTGTTATCAAACGATGTATTAAAAAATGTCCCCGCAGTTAAAGACGACAATATTATCAATCTAGACGCAAAATCATGGTACTTCTCATCAGGCGGTATCAAATCAACAATCAAACAAATACAAGAAATACAAAACATCGCGAAAAAATTACAAGAATGATAAGAAGAAACGACTAATCCGAGTTGGATTAGTCGTTTCTTACTTTTATTAAATATATACTCTTATTATCTAACTACATTTGTATCTGTAAATATATCTAATTCATCTCTACTAGTTGTAGAAAACTCGGAAATAACTGCACCTTTTGAACCTGATTGAAACCAATGTTTCGTATTAGAAGGTATAGTATATTGTTCTCCTGGATGAAGTTGGATTTCATGAAAAACTGTATAAAAATCTTCTTTACCTTGCGGGATAGTGGCTTTAATATGATTAGGATTGCTTTCTCCTTCAACATATAAAAATACTTTCCCTTTTCTACACCTAAATGTTTCGATTTTTCCAGGTTCATTGACAAGTTTTGGATGAATATGTTCAGGACAAGTCTGATGAGGTAATAAGACCATTTCTTTTGCACAATAACCATTTTCATTAATATAAACAATTAAATTTAATCCTTCAATTTCAATATTATTTAGTCCAAAATCTGCAAATTCAATATTTTTAATTTCTTTTTCAGTAAATACTATATTCGAATTTTCAAATTGATATCTCACTTGCTTTTCATATTCTTGATTCATTATTATCACCTTTTATGAAATTTTAAGATCATCCCATGAAACGTCTTCTTCTTCTTTCTTTTCCTTAATTACGATTTCTTCATTTACATCAACACGTTTTTTTAAGATTAAAATTGTGATTGCTGTTGCCAATGATCCAATTAGTAAAGCGAATATAAAACTTAAAGGTTTTGTCATAGTAGGTAGCGCAAACATTCCTGATGCTGGAATATGACTATCTGCTCCCCATAACATGCTTAATCCACCACCTATTGCTCCACCAATCCCAGTTGCGATAATATTTCTACCTAAATCATTAAGTACAATCGGGAAACAACCTTCTGTTATTTGACAAATCCCCATAGGAAACGCTGTTTTTAAAGTAGTAATTTCTTGTTTGTTGAAAATATTTTTCTTCACTAACTTTCCTAAAAAGTATGCAATAGTTAAACCAAACGGAGTAACCATTGAAGCGAGTATTAGTACTGTTACAGGTTCATAAATACCTTCCGAAAATAAAGCGAATACAAAAGCAAATACAACTTTATTTATAGGACCCCCGTAATCTATGGATGATAATACACCTATAACAGCTCCATATAAGAATAATGATGATGTATTCAAATTACCAAGATACGTAGTAATCAGCTCTGTAAACCAAGTAATTGGTGTTCCAACAACATAATACATGATGACACCAGCTATGAAGGTACTAAGGAATGGGAATACAAGGGTCGGCATTAAACCTTCCATCCAATTTGGAACTTTAATATAAGTTGTTAAAAGTATTACTACAACACCCGCAATATAGCCACTAACAATCCCTCCTAAAAATCCTGCTTCTATACCTGATGCAACCATTCCAACAATTAATCCAGGAGCAATCCCCGGCTTATCGGCTATTGAATATGCTATTGCAGTAGAAACAATCATAGGCAATAAACTCAAACCAGATCCACCCATGGTTGTCATTGCATCAGAGAACTTAAATCCATTTTTAAAGTTCTCAATTTCTTCACCACCAGTTAAATTACCTATAGCTAATAAAAAACCAGATGCCACAATAATTGGTAAAAAGAAAGATATTGCAGTCATCAAATGTTGTTTAAACCCTATTTCTTTGAGTATCATAAATTATCAAACCCCTCTATTGATTTAAATCGTCAATTCTTCTAATTTTTCAACTAATTTTGTCGGAGATTTAACAACTAAACTTGTGGGTACTTCAACTACTTTTTTCCCTTCAAATCTTTCGCGGCCACCTATTTTAATATCTGCTGCTATTAATACTACATCTGCATTATCTATATCTTTTTGTTCTAATTCATCTTGTGTCCCCGATAAACCTTGAGTTTCTAAACTAATCACATGCCCTCTATCTTCAGCTACATTGGTCAATTTCTCTTTCGCTATATAAGTGTGTGCAATTCCAGCTGTACATGCCGCAATACCTACAATATTCATAATTTTTCACTCCTTAATATAAATTAGCTTTATCAACTGAATTGAATAAATTTATTTTTTCTACAGCTATTTTCTTAGTTTCTTCTATACAAGAAGGAAATAAAACATTTGGTTCTCTTGCTTCGTTATCTTCCCCTTCAAGTACTTCACGCAACTTATTTGTGAATGCAATTTTGATATCACTTGATATATTGATTTTATTTATACCTAATTTGACTGCTTCTTGTATTTCATTATCAGGATTACTAGATCCTCCATGTAGTACTAATGGAATATCTGTCAAATCACTGGTTTTTTTCAATATATCTAGTTTTAATTCGGGCTTCATATTTTTGGGATATATACCGTGAGCAGTTCCTATAGCAATTGCTAAACTATCCACTCCCGTTCTTTCTAAAAACTCTTGAGCGGTAGAAGGATCTGTATATATAACTTCAGAGACGCCCCCTTCTACAGTATTACCAGTGTCACCAATCGTTCCTAATTCCGCTTCAACCGATACACCGACTGGATGCGCGATACTAACTACTTTTTTAGTAACTTCTATATTTTCTTCAAACGATAAATGAGAGGCGTCAATCATTACTGAAGTAAAACCAAGTTGAATCGCATGTATAACTTGTTCATAACTTGCACCATGATCTAAATGTATACAGACTGGAACATTGCTGTTGTTTGCAAAATACTTCACTTGTGCTACAAAGCTATCTGTTAAAAATTTTAATTCATCTGGATGAATAGCAATCATTACAGGTGATTTTGTTTCTTCACATGCCTGCATAACTGCATCAAGTAATTGTCCTGAACCTGCATTAAAAGCTGGAACTGCGAATTTATTTTCATTTGCTACCTTTAAAATTTCTTTTCCACTGATTAACATATAAATCTCTCCTTATGAATTAATGATTAAATCGTATAACTCTTCTTTATTTTCAATGTTTTTTAACTGTTTTATAAATGTTTCCCTTGCCAATAATGTAGCTACCTTTTGTAACAAGACTATGTGTGTTGTGGTTGCGTCTGTATCTTTTACAGCAAATAAAATGACTACTTTAACGTCTTGGTCATCTAAAGTCTCCCATTCAATTTCATTTTTAAGAACTGCTATGGCTACAGTTGTTTCATCTACGGATATAGACTTGCCATGAGGAATGGCAATACCATCTCCTATACCTGTTACGCCTTCTTTTTCTCTCAAATAAATATCATTTAGAAACGATTGATAATCGTTAATATATTGTTTTTCTTGTAGCAATAAACAAAGTTCTTTTAAAATTGTATCTTTATCAGTTGCTTGACTATTTATAATCATTAAGTCTTTATTTATAATTTTTTTTAAATTAATGGTATCTTCCATTTAGTTCAGCTCCTTTAATGAATAATCAATCAGATCTATGTCTTTATCAGAAAGTACAGGGCTAATACAAATAACTGGTTTTTCAAAATGCTTATTTTCTACTCTTATCGTAGAAAAAATAATATCCACTTCTTCATCAATAAATTCACTATTTTTTTGCATTTGTCTATGACTCATAGTAGAAACGATTTTCAAATTAGGGAAACTGTTTTTTAGCCTAATTTGTAGTAATTCTGAAGTACCGATACCAGTTGAACATACAAGTAACACTTTTTTTCTATGTTCCTTTTCTAATTTGTATTTTTCAAAATATAAAGAAATATACCCCACTTCTGCTTCATCTATATCTCCATATTCATTTAAATTTTTATTAATTTCATTAGAAATTTCTAACACTTTTAAAAATGTTTCTTTATATTCTAAGATCAATTCTTTTAACATATTGTTCTCAAGTTTAATTCCCATTCTTATTCTTCCTATCATAGGTAAGATATGATTATATAAGTCTTGATATAATTTTTCATTTTCATTTACTTCTTCTTCATTGATATCAAAAAACCGAGATACAAATTCTATTGTTATCTTATTCGCGTTAAGCTTGTCTTTTTTTATGTACTCTTTTTTTTCAATATTTAAAGAATACAAATTTTGAAATATAAAAAATGATTCTAGTTCATGCAGATCATAGCAAAGGTGTTTACTTAAATTTCGAGTTAAAATATCTGCAATAGTTTTTATTTCTTTATTTCGATTCATTTTATTTTTTTCTTCTTCATCCAATGCATCTTGATTTTCCAACTGATTAACTCTACCTTCTCGATATCTCTTTAAGAGCATATATAAATGTGTGAAGATACTGACATCATATGGATAATAAAGATTTACCTCTAAGTTTTCTTCAATTAAAGATATTTGCTTATCTAGAAAATGTTTATCAGAAGCATTTATATCTAATCCTAAATCCCCAAGCACTTGATTTTTATTAATAGTAAGTAATATCGAATTTATTGCTCTTCTAATATCTATCTCTTCACCTTTTACATATAATAAATTATGCATGTTGTAGACATCGATATTAAATTCATTTAAATATTCAATAATACTTCTGATGCGCCTTTCTTCAGTACTTTCACTCATATAACTATCACAAAAAATATGATTCTTCCTTAACTTTTTGGGATGTTGAAAAAGTAAGGTTAACATTGTCTCTAGTAAAAAATTTTCTTCTTTAATTGTTACAATTGAGTAAATATTTTTATCAATATAAAATTTATTAATTTTATATCCTTTACCAGTTTCTGACTCTATCATCCTTTCTCCATATTGATCTTTGGTAATTTCATTAATTTTTTTAACAAGTCTATAAATCGTTTTAGAAGACACCAATAATTTATCGGATATTTCATTTGCAGCAACAAAATCATAAAAGTTCAAATAATTAATTACTTGTTCTTCCTTGGAACTAAATAACATATCATCACCCCCGATATGTAATATTATACTTAATTTGTAATCGTTTACACTTCAATCTATGTCCTTAACTATGGACAATCATTATTTGTAAAAAGTTTCTAATTTACTAGCTTATCTATAATAGCAATATTAAAAAGTGATAACACCACAGTTTTTAGCAATTATTACTTAGTGTTTTTCAATAATTTAATTGAGGTTATTAATAAAAAGGTAATTAAGGAGAGCGACATGTTATTGTTAAAGACATGTTTTATGAGTTGTGACAATAAGACTATCCTTATTGACACGTTTTGCGAGTTGTGACAATATGCCTACCCTTGTTGACATGTTTTATGAGTTGTGAAAATATGGCTACCTTTGTTGACACGTTTCGTAAGTTATGACAATAAGACTATCCTTGTTGACACGTTTTGCGAGTTGTGACAATATGGCTATCCTTGTTGACACGTTTTACAAGTTGTGACAATATAGCTACCTTTGTTGACACGTTTTGCGAGTTGTGACAATATGCCTACCCTTGTTGACACGTTTTGTGAGTTGTGACAATAAGGACATTACACCTGATATAATTCACCGTATTAAAAATAAAAAAATAACGAGTCCGAGACAACTATTTATGTCTCGGACTCGTACCTTATTAATACAATGCTAATGGTTCTTTAGTTGTTGGCGACGGGAATTCTGAATCGATTTTTTGAATATCTTCTTCGGTTAAATGAATATTACTGGCTCCCATATTATTTTCAATATGAAGTTTGTTAGATGATTTAGGTATAGCTAATGTATGACCATCTCTAATATTCCATGCTAACAGTATTTGAAATACGTCAACTTCATATTTTCTAGACAATTCTAGAAGAACAGGACTTTTAGTTAAATTTTTACCTAGTTTATCTCCCCTAGCTATAGGTGCATATGATATTAAGGCAATGTTATTTTCTCTCATAAATGGTTTTAAATCATATTCTATTCCTCGATCACCTATATTATATCTAACTTGATTAGCTACACATTCATGACCATTAGGTAAACTAAGTAAATGTTTCATATCGCTCGTATCAAAATTTGATACGCCCCATTCTTTTATTTTTCCTAAATTTTTCGCTTCTTCAAATGCGCTAATTGTTTCTTCTAAAGGATACTGGCTTTTCCAATGTAATAAATATAAATCAATATAATCTGTACGTAGTCTTTTTAAACTGTTATCTATACTTGTTAATACTTTATCCCTCGATGCATTTTCAGGATGCACTTTTGAGATAATATATAATTTTTCTCTATCATAAGATTGTATTGCTTCACCTATTAACTCTTCTGATGCGCCATCGCCATACATTTCAGCCGTATCAATTACATTTGCGCCTTGGTTTATAGCGAATTGAATAGCATCAATCTCCTCTTGATGAATATTTGAATCGTCGCCCATTTTCCAAGTTCCTAATCCAACCGGTTCTATACTCATATCTTTTATATTTACCATAACTACACCTCATTTTGTATAATGTGCATTAGTTTCATACTTTAATGGTAAATGTTTTAGTGTATTATTACAAATAACTGTTTTACATAAATAGTAATGCTTATAGGGCAAAGTTAGGAATTTACATATTAGTCATTTAATTTTGGATAATCTATTACTCTCGTTATATCAATAAGATCTTGAGAGCCCATGTTTTCTTCTGTTATATTTTCAATTTGTTTTAAAATAGCATTTCTTTTTTCTATTTCTTCATCATTTTTAGGATATAAAATTGATGAACCGTCATTTTCTACAGCATTTTGATTTATCTCTGCAAATGGTTTCATATATTTTTCGTAAGCAATAAAAGCATCTTTAATACTATTGTTCTTCTTTAATTCATCAGCTAAAATATATGCTCCTATCATTGCTAAACTTGAACCTTGTCCTGTTAAGAAGGATGGGGCATGTGCTGCATCTCCAACTAATACTGCTCGATTTTCCGCCCATTGATCCATAATAATTTGAGTTGTCGTATCAAAATATATATCTTCAGTTTGTTCTAATGTTTCTAAAAGATTTGGAGCTATACCACCTACGTCTTTAAATTTATCTTTGACTAATTTTTTGTGACCTTCTATATCTCTATGGTTTACAGAAGGTTCTTCTTCATCACTAAAGATTAAAAACGCATGTACTGATTCTTTGTTTTCAGTAGCATACATGATAGCTGTTCTGCCTGGTTCAGAATAAATCATACCTTCTTTATACATATCTAAATAGTTCTCTACTGTAAATCCAGTAAAACAATGTCCTAAATAATTTGTGAATTGACTTTCTTCGCCAAATGTTAATTTTCTTGTATTAGAATGTATACCATCTGCTCCAACTACTAAATCATAGCTGCCTTGCTTTCCACTTTCTAATTCAATTTCAACTCCATTATCTAAATGGTTCATTGTTTTAATAGAATCATTAAAAATGAGATTTATATCATTTTCTTCAACACATTTATACAAAGCTGTTGTTAAATCACCTCTTGGTATTTCAATATCTTCGTTTGCTTTCATAGTAGCATCTGTAAATTGCGAGATTATACTATTGTCATTATCAAGAATTTTAAATTTCATATTGTTTAAATTTTGAGCTTTTAATTCATCATATATATCCATCATTTTAACGATATTAATGGCACTACCTCTCACATCTATAGGGTAACCTCCACCTCTAATTTTTGATGCTTTTTCAACGATTGTTACCTCAAAACCTTTTTTATTTAGCCAATATGCTGAAGTAAGTCCTGCAATGCTAGCGCCAGAAACTAATATTTTTAATTTTTTCATGTTTCATCATCCTTTATTATTAATTGACACTCAGTGCCACTAATTAAAATATAACTTATTTGGCACTCAGTGTCAAAATAAAAAGATTATGCTATAATGTTGTTAAAAGTTTTGGAGGACAATTAAATGAAAGAAGATACTAGAAAGCAAATACTTGAAATTGCAGATAAATTATTCGAAGAAAACGGATATGATAAAACAAGTATGGATAAAATTGCTAAAGAATCAGGTGTTTCAAGACGTACACTTTTTAGATATTTTGAATCGAAAAGCGAAATTTTGTTTCTAAGCAATAACGATTTATTAAAAAACACTTTAGATGAATTTTTAGATGGAAGTTATACATTGGAAAGTATTACGCAAAAATTAATTAATGTATTAGATAATGCATCACACGAAGATAAAGTGAATTATATGGAATCAATGAAGAGACTTAAAACAGAACCAGATTTCCAATCTCAAATACTATATAAAATATTAAAAATACTACCACAATTTCCTTCAAGCGAGTCAGACTCCTCGGATGTATTAAAAGGTGCACTATTCGGAAATATACTCGTAGCTTGGTCTAAAATCATTGAAAATCCTACGGTTGATTCATTAGATTTAATAAAAGAACAAATAATTGAATTTCAAAAAAGATTTTTAGAAAACTAAATAACCCCAATCAAATGGATTGGGGTACACCTATATACTTGATTTTAAACGTGATTTTTCTACTGCTAAATTTTTGATTAATAAAACTAATAAGGAAATTAAAATTGTAATAACAATAGTGACGAATATGGCACTGAGGGCATAGTAACTACCTATTAAATGATACTTTTTAATAATATTTTCTATTACACCTATTATTGGTAAATGAATAATGTACATAGTAAAACTGCATTTACTCAGTGTTTTAATAAAAGCATTTTCTTTATTAAAATATTTATAGAACAACTTGAAAATAACTAACATGATGCTCACACCAAATAAAGCTTCCCAAAATGAATACAATATAGAAGCTAATGATAAACCACCTGAAAATGAAAAGTCAGATATACCGATAATTACTGCGGCTAAATATATTGGCAAACTTAATAAGATATAAAAAATACTTAATTTCCATTTAGTATTTTTTATTTTTTCTAATAAATTAAACTTAAATGCTACAATTCCTAACATGAAAGCAATTAAATATTGTGGCAGATCCCCTATACTTGGTGTGAATTTTAATAACCAATCGTAAATCACTGTACTGATTAACGGCTCCCCTCCAATTAATGGCATAAATACTCTCCAAACATAGAGAACAAGTGCATATAAAATAATAAAATAAATTATATTTAATTTTAATATTGGCATTTTAAAATTTGTGTATTTTTTAATTAATACATATCCAAGATTAAATATAAACAACATGGCAATAAACCATAAAGGACCTATATTCATACTCTTGAAAAATACATTTATATCGTATGTTTTGTTAAATATAAAATATTCACTTATAGGTTGAATTTGGCTAAGAATAATAAAATAAAAAATAATAGGTAATACTAATTTTTTAAAACGCTGCTTTAAAAATAGTTGACTGCCCTTCCGATTATATGAGTTTTCAACAAATAACCCTGAGATTAAAAAGAATCCACCCATAAAAAATGCTTGGTTAAAACTAACGAGTAGAGAACTAATCCCATTTATAGACTCATTGACCTCCCCAGATAATACATAGCTCATTAAAGAATGATGAGTGATAACAAGCAATGCGAAAAATAATTTGATATTATCTAGGTACGTTATATGCTTTTGCATAAACTACCTCCTTCAAAAGTACACACTAACTTTAATACAGTTGTATTAAAAATTCAATAAGTTTATAATATTAATCGAGGTGAAAAATAATTAATAAAAAATCTGAACAAAAGAAAAAAGAAATTAGTAATGTAATAATAAAGCTTATATATAGGGATGGATTAGATACTGTAAGCTTTAGAAAAATATCTAATGAATCAGGATGGTCATTAGGATCTATTCAAAATTTCTTTGGAAATCAACAAAGTTTATTAATTTTTATTTTTAAAATAATCAGTGAAAATGGCCAAAAAAGAATGGAAAAACAAAATTTATTTGTAAATAAAATAGATTTTGAAGAATTTATAAATTTTGCATTACAACTGTTACCTTTAGACAAAGAAAGAGAAATTGAATTTGTAGCATGGACAGCGCTAGTAAATAAATCGTTATCCAATGAAGATATGAGGAAAGTCGCTCACGACAATTTATTAAAAAATTACGAAGGTATAAAACAAGTTTTTAAATTAATGGTAGACTCTGGTATTTTCAAAGCAACTTTAGATATCAATAAATCGACTAACGAGTTTTACTCATTTTTAGAAGGCTTATCACAGCATAGCTTATTATTACGTGACTATTATAATGATAAATTGTTAAAGGATCTTGTTGAAAGGTTTGTAAAATCTAATTATTTGGACAAAGACTTAAATAATTAGACTAGTGAAATCATAAAAAATTTATACATTTTAAAAATCTTTAAAATTTCCCTACTCTCTAACCACTATCACTACACAAAGGTACGATTTTTAATACTATGTATTATTATTTTGCCTTCTTCCATATGAATACTGAGTGGTTTAATATGCTATATATCATAAAGCATTAAATTAAGAGAGGGATTAATAATGAATGAAACTATAAATTTATTACAGAATCACAGTTCAGTACGAAAGTTTAAAAATAAACCTTTAACTGATGAACAAGTAAACCATATTTTCAAATCTGCTAATCAAGCGTCATCGTTTAGTTTGCTTCAAGCTGTTTCTATTATAAGAATCACTGATGAGGATACAAGAAAAGCTATAATGGAATTAAGTGGCCCTCAAAGTTATATTCAAGAAGCTTCTGAATTCTGGATATTTGTTTCAGATTTCAATCGAAATCATCAAATTGCACCAAATGTTGATATAACTTATACAGAATTTTTACAAATAGGTGCTGTAGATGTTGGTCTAATGGCTCAAAATGCTATGATTGCAGCTGAATCAATGGGATTAGGTGGCGTTTATATCGGTGGAGTAAGATTAAATATTGAAAAACTATCAGAATTACTCGAACTTCCTAAGTATGTTATTCCATTAGTTGGTCTATGCATTGGTTATCCTGCTGAAGAAAAAGCACAGTTGAAACCTAGGTTACCAAAAGAAGTTGTAATGCATCATAATAAATATGAAGAATTTAGCTTAGAAGATATAGAAGATTACGATCAAGAAATGAAGAAATATTATGAGAACAGACCAATAAGAGCGCCCTTTACAGCTAAAAAAGTTAAAGGTTGGAGTGACCATATTGATGATCACTTGGAAAGAAGTATTCAACCGAATATGTTGAGTTACCTTAACAAGCAAGGTTATGCTGTAAAGTAAGTTTTTAAAGATTAATAATAAAAAGAGCCTTAAATATAAGGCTCTTTTTATTATTAAATTTATATAGTCATTTAACACGTTTAACGACATTACCGGTTATTATTAAAATAATTCCAATTACACATCCAATTATTACAGGAATAGAAAAAGATTCTTCAAGAAATAATATATTAATTAAGCCCCATATAAAGAAGAGAACTATAATAGAAACACCATAAAACAAGAACTTTTTAGATAACTTTTCTACATTCATTTATAAATAACCTCCAAAACGAACAATTTTATTCTTGTATAAATTATATCATTTTATTGGTTAATGAAACTTATAGTTAAAGACTTTTTATTATTAATAAAAAAATCTTCCGTTAAAATTTGTAACGGAAGATCTTTAATTTATTGATATTTTTATACAGCTAAAAACTCTAAACGTTGTCTTTCATGCTTATCAATTACAATTTGTGAAGCATCAACGCCTAATTCAATTAAGTTTTTAATGTTTTGAGCTACGAACTCATCACTACCTACAATATAAAATAGGTCATTCTCTTCTGGTTTAATACTATTCACTTCTTCATAGTACGCTTGTCTGCTATCCACAAATTTTGAGGTGAATTTTTTATCTGGAACAGAATTAAATATATCATTGAATAAAAATTCTGAAGATGAATCAACGTTTATAGAATGTATTTTATGAACGCCTTCATTATCTTCTAAATACTTTAGTACTAATGGTCTAAACGTTGCTAACCCTACTCCTGAAGATAATAAGTAGACATTTTTATTTTCTCTCTTTAATGGAACGTTAGAATGCGTTTTAAAAATCGCTACTTCATGGCCAACATCTAAATTTCTTAAAATTTGTTTGAACTCAGAGCATTGCTCTCGTATTCTCGTAGTAATCCCGATTGTATTCTCATTAGGTACAGTGGATATGGACATATGTCTTACCAAACTCTTATTTGGTTTTTCACCTTCATTGAATCCTTTCAAACCAAAGTGCGTATGCGCGCCTTCTTCCCAAGTAAACCCTTCTGGACAATCCAGCAAATAAGTCTTAATTTCAGATGTTTCATCTATAATTTTATTTATTTTAGTCCAATATATCTGCATTAATATATCCTCCTGTTCATTTATATCTATCTACTCAATATACCTTAAATGATAATGATTATCAATTAAATTGAATAGATATTTTAATTGCTTACCGATTACCAAATATCCCTCTAGGGTAAACTGATATATAAGGAGAAGGTGATTGGATGATAACACGTGAAGAAATTTTTGATTTTGTTAGGGATAAATATAATATAAAGCCAGATTACCCTTGGGAAAAGTATTCTAATTATGCTGCTTTGAGACATAAAGATAATAAAAAATGGTTCGGGCTAGTTATGGATATTACTTCTGACAAAATCGGTTTAAATACTGATGAACATATTGATGTTATTAATCTTAAAGTTAGAAAAGAGTTTATAGGCCCTTTAAGAAAAAAAGAAGGATTTTATCGTGCTTATCACATGGATAAATCTAATTGGATTACGATTAATTTGAAAGAGATAAATACAATTAATGAAATTAAAGATTTAATTGCTGAAAGTTATGAATTAACGACATAAAGTTTTACTATATAAAACAAGAGCCTGGGCTCTTGTTTATTTAAATATTAATCATATTTCGTTACAATCAAAATGTTTTTGTTAGGATTTTTCTTTTCAATCACTTTATAATATTTATCAGTAGATTTTGAATAGTATTTATAAACACCATCAGAAAATTCATCGACTTTTTTAGCATCTTTCTGCATAAATTCTTCTGGCGATACGTCATCATTTGATTTGTTGATAACTTTTATAATAATATTGCCTTCACCTAAAATATATTTTGTTTGTGTTGCTTCGTCATAATAAGCACCTTGTTCTTTACGATCACTTAAAGTAAGGTCTCCATATACAACGTTTTCTTGTTGTTTAGGTTCTTCTTTTTCTTCTGACTTTTCTTCAGTTTTAGAATCTGTCTTACTTACTTTTTCTTCTTTATTAGAATCTTGATTCTCTTGTTCACTCTTATCATTGCTTTCTGAAGTACTACATGAAGCTAATAACAATAACGCTATTAACGTAGTAAAATAAAGTTTTTTCATCTACAACACCTTTTATTATTATTTATTCTGCAGTTTCTCCGCCGTCTACTGGAAGATTAACACCGGTAATAAATGAAGATTGTTCTGAACATAACCAGACAGCCGCGTTTGCTTGTTCATTTGCTACGCCCATGCGTCCCATTGGAATACCCGCTTCAAATGCTTTCGCTTGTTCTTCAGCATTTTTACTCCAAGTTTCAACTGCTGAAGTTCTTGTCATACCTGGGCAAATTGAATTAATACGTATATTTTGCTTACCAAATTCTAAAGCAGCACTTTTAGTTAATCCGTTCACACCGTGTTTAGCTGAGATGTATGGTGATAAACCAGGTGTACCGACTAAACCTCCAGTAGAAGCTGTATTGACGATAGCTCCTCCACCAGACTCAAGCATAGCAGGTATTTCATATTTTAAACATAAAAATGTACCAGTCAACGTAACATCTATCGCACGCTGCCATTGTTCTGTTTTAATTTCTGTTACTGGAGCTGTTGGTGCACCAATTCCAGCATTATTGTATGCCCAATCTAATCGACCAAATTGTTCAACAGTTTCGTTTACTAAGTTTTTAACATCTTCTTCTTCAGCAACATTACATTTAATAAATTGAGCTGTTCCACCTTGTTCTTTAATTAATCTAACCGTTTCATTTCCACCCTCTAAAGAAATATCCGAAACGATTACAGTAGCACCAGCTTTCGCAAAGGCTAACGCGCTTGCTCTACCAATACCATCTCCAGCACCAGTTACAATTCCGACTTTATTTGTCATTAAGTTTTCCATTATTTACCCCTCTATCTCTATATTTTTAATATAATTTAATACTGCCGCCGTCTACCATAACTGTTTGTCCTGTAACGTATTGAGAATCACTACTAGCTAAAAATACTGCTACTGGTCCAATATCATTTTCTACATCTCCAAATTTTAAATATGTCCATATAATTGTGTAATAAAAAAAGAGCCAAATATAGCTCACTTTAGTACAATGTAATCGACTAAGAAAATATTGTAGAGGTGA